>NZ_JBFAUH010000020.1:0-189337 GCF_040679095.1 Streptomyces sp. NPDC052496 | reverse complement strand
CCGTCACCCCGCCCAACGAGACCACCGCCCTCACCCTCACCTGGCCCTGGGGCCCCCTCACCCACCAGGACGGCGCCACCCACCCCGCCACCTTCGTCCACCCCATCGGCTGACCGACACCACCCGCACCACCAGGACCGCTAGGCGGGAATTGCGTAAGGCGTTACGTAGATCGCCCCTGAACGGCACGCGTACGGCGCCGTACGGCTGAACATGGCGAACGTCGACCTGTGCCGCCTGGCGGCACCCGAGAATGGAGAGGCCTGCTGGATGAAGATTCGCCGCGCCCTGACGGCCGCCGCAGCGGCTGTTGTGACAGCGCCCGCCGCCGTACTGGCTGCGCCCGCCGCCGCGTTCGCGACGGAGCCGGCGCCCCAGGCCGGTCCCCGCACGCCCGACGCCGGTGGTTCCGACGGTACGGATCAGCCTTGCGCGTTCGCGTCCGACCAGTTGCGCGCGGCCGTTCGCGGGCTGCCGTCCCAGCTGGCCGCGGGCGGCGCCTGGGCCCCCTTCTCCCTGACGCTCACCAACACCACCGGCAAGCCTCTGGAGGAGGTCCAGCCGTTCCTGCGCGTGTCCTCCGCCCAAGACGTCGACCGGCCGGACCGGGAGCTGGAGACCGAGTACCGCGACGCCAGGACGGGACAGTGGAAGTCCTTCCATGACGCGGAGCCCGCGGAAGTGTTCGGCTCCTTCGCCGTCGGTCCGCACGGCTCCGTCACGCTCCAGCTGCGCACCCGCGCGGTCAAGACCGCCGAGCCCGGTGCCGGGTACGCGCTCACCGCCGCTGACTTCCGCAACCGCGACGGTTCCTGTGGTTCGGCCAAGGAAGCCTGGTACGACTTCACCATCCTGCCCGCGGGCGCGAAGCCGACGCAGTCCCCGGCCACCGGGACGGGCGACACCGCCGGGACCGGCCGGAGCGCCGCGTCCGGTGGCGGTACGGGCGGATCCGGTTCCGCCGGTGGCCTCGGCCCGCAGGGGGGCGCCCGCCTCGCCGCGACCGGCTCCTCGTCCACGCTCCCGGCGACCGCTCTGATCGGCGGTGCCGCGTCGGTGGCCGGCGCGGGTGTGGTCATCGGCGTGCGTCGCCGCAGGGGCGCGGCCGGTCCGGGCAGCACGGACGTCGCCGCGCAGGACCACCGCTTCCTTCCCCTTCAAGAACTGACAGCCAGGATCCACGACCTGTAAGTCGGCGGCACCGGAAGCGCAGGCTCCGACGATCCGAAGAACCGGGAAAGAGATCTCCATGAAACTGCGCCGCGCCCTGTCGGCACCGGCCGCGACGGCCGCCCTGCTCCCCGTGGTGCCGGCCGCCGCGCCCGCCTCCCAGGCGGTCCCTGCCGCGGACCTCCCGAAGTGCTCCGACATGGGGAAGCCCGCCGAGAACGCCTTCGTGGGCCGTACGTTCGGCATCCCCGTATCGGTCACGCTCGGCGCGGACTGGTCGGCCTACACCGCCACACTCACCAACGCCTCGGCGAAGGAGCTGAAGTCGTTCAAGCTGACCGCCAAGTTGGGCAGTTACCGCTACAACCCGGGCGAGCGCGACCTGGGCTCGTACGGCGATCTTCAGTACTGGGACACCTCGCAGCGCGCCTGGAAGACGCTGCGCCAGGCCGATGGAAAGGCCGGCGGCACCGCCCCTGCCCCGAAGACGCTGAAGCCCCGTGAATCCGTCCATGTGCAGCTGCGCTTCAAGGTGCGCAAAGACCTGCCCATGGACCACACGTACGACGCGTTCACCGGCCTGACCGGCACCTACGTCGACCGTTACCACGACACGGACTGCACGGCCCGCGGCGACGCGGACGGCGGTTTCTCCCCCGGCGAGGGCTGAGGCCCGCGGAGAGGGCTGCCGCCGTTGCGACCCGGAGAATACCGCGAGCCCCCTCCCGGCGATCTGCCGGAAGGGGGCTCGGTGGCGTGCACGCCGGGTCGGCTCAGGCGGTCAGCCGTACGTCCGAGGCGGCTGCCGGTGCGGCGTCGGCCGTCTCTTCAAGGCGGCGCGACGCGTCCGTCACCTCGGGCGCGGCCGCGAGCTGCCGGCGCGCGACGGCCAGGGCGTCCTCGGTCCTCCGGGTTCCCGTCGAGATGCACAGGGTGTACGAGACGTCCTCCAGCCGCTGCCGCGAGGCGGGCGTGCCCTGCTCCGCATGGAGCGCCCGCAGCGTTTCGTACTGCTCGACAAGATCCCGCAGGATCGCGGGGTGGGCCATCAACACGGTCTGTCCCTCCATGGTCGTCAGGGTGTGCAACACACCGGAGTGTCGGTCAACGGCGTCAGGCTTCGGCGCACAGGCCCGTACGGAGCTTGCCGAGGGTGCGGGCCAGGAGCCGGGACACATGCATCTGGGAGATGCCGAGTGCTTCCCCTATCTTCGACTGCGTCATCTCCTGGCCGAACCGCATCTCGATGATCTGGCGTTCGCGCTCGTCCAGTTCCTGGATCAGCGGGGCGAGGGCGTGCAGGTTCTCGACGGTCTCGATGGCCGGGTCGGTCTCGCCCATGGTGTCGGCCACGGTACGGGCCTTGCCGCTCGCCGGGCCGTCCTCGGACTGCTCGTTGGGCGAGTCCAGGGATCCGGCGGCGTAGCCGTTGGCGGCGACGAGGCCGTCCAGCACCTCTTCCTCGGTGATCTTCAGGTGGGCGGCGAGGTCCTTGACCGTGGGGTCGCGGTCGAGGGTGCCGGCCAGCTGCTCCTTGGCCTTGGCTATCTCCACCCGCAGCTCCTGGAGCCGGCGCGGGACGTGCACCGCCCAGCTGGTGTCGCGGAAGAAGCGCTTGATCTCACCGACGATGTACGGCACCGCGAAGGAGGTGAACTCCACCTCGCGGGACAGGTCGAACCGGTCGATGGCCTTGATCAGGCCGATCGTGCCGACCTGGATGATGTCTTCCATCTCGCCGCTGCCGCGGTTGCGGAACCTGCTGGCGGCGAACCGCACCAGGGACAGGTTCATCTCGATGAGCGTGTTGCGCGCGTACTGGTACTCGTGTGTGCCTTCTTCGAGCTGGCCGAGCCGCTCGAAGAACAGCTTCGACAGCTCACGCGCGTCCTTGGGAGCGATCTTCCCCGCGTCCTCGACCCACGGCAGTCCCTCGGCAACGCCCCGTGTCTCGCTCGCCGGCTGGTCCGTACCGGCCGTCTGTCCGAGCTCCACAGTCTGCACTGCTGCCGTTGTCATGACTCGCCCTTTCCTGCGTCGACGACGATGTGAGGGTCCGGGTTCCCAGATCGACACCACTCATTCCTCACAGATCAAAAACAGTCGACGCAGGTCGTGCCATGAGTGGCGCGATACAGACCGGCGAGCGGGACGGTAGAGGCATTGGTCCCGAATTCCGCGACTCCGACAAGGACGGCAAACCGCTCCGGGCGCGGAGCGCGTCTCAGGAAGAGGGGGCTGCCGGCCGGGGCACCTCCGGGGGCGTCTCGCTGAACGCGTCCGCCGGTATGTTGGGCATGGCCTGACTGGTGATCCGGTAGCGCCCCTCCAACGCCCCCTCGGCGCAGGTCACGTGGACGGTGAGCGGCCCGGCCCACTCGTAGTCGTGCTCGGCGGCGTGCCGGGCCAGGACGTCGGTCAGTTCCTGGCCGATCCGTCCGTCACGCTCGCCGAGCTGCTCGTGTACGGCGGTGGCGAGTTCCACCTTGTAGGCGTTGGGGACCAGGACGCGGTGCGGGCCGCACACCACGGCGTGGCTGTCGCATTCGCGTCGCAGGTCGTCGCAGAGTTCGACCGGGTCGTTGCCGAGCACCTTGTCGACCAGCGCGCTCTCCCAGTGCTCCACCGTCTTTTCCATGCGCGTGAGCATTCCCATGCCGCGCCGGGTGCCCGGTTCGGGGTATCCCATTCAGAGCCCGGGCGGTGGTGCGGAGGACCGTCGCGCGCTACGGGTGGCGGATCTCCGGGGGCGCCGGAGGAGCGGGAGCCGCGGGAGCCGCCGGGGTCTCGAAGGGCGGCGGCTCCTCGGCCGCCGTCTTCGGGCGGGCCGGCCGCGGCACGGACGGCGCCGGGGGCGGGGTGGGTGCGGCGGGCTCGGGGGCGGACGGCCGGGGCGGCGCCGGGATCCGGACCTCGAATTCCGCGTGCTCGGAGGGTGTGGAGGGTGTGCTCATGATGTTTCCCCTTTCGAGAGTTCGGCCAACTTCGACCGTTTTGGAGCGGTTTACGCCGGTTCGCTCAGCTTGAGAAGGTCTCCACTGGATTGAGGCGGCACTCAGCAGAGGGCGCCGCGCGCCTTCCGACGGCCCCTTACCGCGTGACGCGCCGGGCGAACGACCGCATGGCGAGCCATACGAAACCCGCCGCGCCCACGAAGAGGGCCAGCAGGAAGGCCCAGGTGGGCATGTGACCGATCTGGGGTGTGAGGACGGCGCGCAGGCCCTCGTTCATGTAGACCATCGGGTTGAGGAGTACGGCGTACTGGAGCCAGGGGGTGTTCTCCAGCGCGGTCCAGGGGAAGTAGACGCAGCCCAGCATCATCGCGGGGAACATCACCAGGGTGAACAGGACCTGGATCTGGCGCGGGTCGATGCGGGTGGCCAGGTACATGCCGATCGAGGAGGCCAGTACCGCGCCCGCCAGCAGGACCAGGACGAGCATCGGCCAGTTGGCGACCTGCACCGCGGGCCCGTGGCCCTGGGCGTGCACGAGCAGGACGACGGGGAAGACCAGGAGGCCGGCGACCAGGCCCTCGACGACGGCCGAGAGGATCTTCTGGAGGCCCAGCACCCGGACCGACACCGGCGCGAGCGCCCGGTCCTCGATGGCACCGGGCCCGGACAGCTCCATGACCAGGGGGAAGGTCACCGCGGCCATCGCCTGGAGGACCATGGAGGAGCCGACCAGCCCCGGCACCATGATGGTCGAGAAGGCCGCTCCCCCGGGTCCTGCACCGCCCGCGCCGACCTTCGGCAGCACGTAGGCGAAGACGAAGACGAACAGCAGCGGCTGGATGACGATACGGACGGCGCTCATCACGAAGTTGCGCCGCAGCACTCTGGCGTCGCGCGCCATCATGGCCGCGAAGGTATGCAGGGTACGGGTCTTGGCGGCCGGTGCCTCGGTCAGCACGGTGGTGGTCATTCGCGGAACTCCCGTCCGGTGAGCGTCAGGAACACGGTTTCCAGGCTGGGGCTGATCCGGGAGGCGTCGACCACGGTCAGTCCGCTCTTGGCGGCCAGGGCCACCAGGTCGCTGAGGACGCCTTCGGGGTCGGCGGCGAAGACCCGTACCTGTCCGTCCGCGGCCTCCACACGGTCGGCCCGCGCCATCGCGTGGACCGCGGCGAGGTCGAAGGTGCCGCCCTCGTAGACGACGGTGACGACGGTCTCCGCGCCGATCGACTCGCGCAGCGCCTTGACGCTGTCACAGGCCAGCACCCGGCCGTGGTCGATCACGGCGAGCCGGTCGCACAGCGTCTCGGCCTCCTCCATGTAGTGCGTGGTCAGCAGGATCGTCTGGCCCTCGGACTGCAGGCCGCGCAGGATGTCCCAGAGGTGGATGCGGGACTGCGGGTCGAGCCCGGCGGTCGGCTCGTCGAGGAAGAGCACCTCCGGGGCGTGCACGAGGGCTCGCGCGATCATGACGCGTTTGAGCTGGCCGCCGGAGAGTTCGAAGACCCGCGCCCGGGCGCGGTCGGTCAGTCCGAAGAGGTCCAGCAGCGCCTGCGACCTGGCGCGGGCGGCCCGGCGGCCGAGGCCGAAGTACCGGCCGCGGAACTCCAGGTTCTCCGCGACGGTCAGCTCGATGTCGAGGGTGTTCTCCTGTGCCACCACGCCGATGCGCCGCTTGACCGCCACCGCGTCGGCGGCCACGTCCAGGCCGCAGACCTCAGCGCGGCCCGCCGTGGGCCGGACCATCGTCGTCAGCATGCCGATGGTGGTGGACTTGCCGGCGCCGTTGGGCCCGAGCAGTCCGAAGAACTCCCCCTTCTCCACGCTCAGCCCGAGGCCGCGTACGGCCTCCGCCGTGCCACCGCCCGGCCCTGGGTAACTCTTGCGCAGACCGTCGGCGTGGATCGCCAGATTGCCGGACATCCGGGCACCTTCCTGTTGTCGCCGCCCCGTCGGCGGGGCCGTTGTCGCGGGGTATCGGGTCATGTCCTGTGGCTCGCGTCCTGGCGGAGGGCACCGTCCGCCGCCGGGTCGGACGCGGATCCGCCGTCCGCCGCCGGGCCGTCCGGCGGGTCGATCCGGAGCCGGCCGATCCGGCCCGCGGGTTCCGCGGCGACCTGCCGCAGTACGCCGGTCAGCTGGGCGGCGAGGGTCTCGACGGTCCGCCGCTCGTACACGTCGGCGCTGTACCAGACGACTCCTTCGACACCGGCCGGGCCACTGTCAGGATTGCGCAGCTCGCGCAGGGTGACGGCCAGTTCGCTGCGGGCCGCGCCCCGGTTGCGGTGGGCGGGCCGCAGCGGCCGCGCCGTCAGCCCCGGCAGGTCCCAGGGCGCTTCGGGCAGGTTCTCCATACCGGTGATCATCTGGAACGGCCGGTGTCCGAGACGTTCCTCGACGAGCTGGGACGGCAGGTCCTGGTGGGCGTAGGCGGCGAGGTCGGTTTTGCGGACCCGGCGTACGAGTTCGGCGAAGGCCGGGTCGCCGCCCGCGTCCGCGCGGAGCACCAGGTGGTCGGCGAACAGGCCCACGACATCGCTCGTCGTGTGGTCGGCCCGGCCGGCGGAGACCGTGCCCATCGGTACGTTGGTCGCGCCCCGCCGCGCCCACAGGGCGGCGATGGCCGCGCGCAGCACCATGAACAGCGTGGCCCGCTCGCGCCGGGCGGTCTCCAGCAGTGCCCGGTGGGTGGCCTCGTCGACCGTGAAGGTGACGCTGCCGCCCTGGCCGGTGGGGTGGGCCGGCGGTGTCCGGTCCCAGCGCAGCAGGGGCTGTTCCGGCAGGTCGGTGAGTACGTCGCGCCAGTACGCGAGGCGGCGCGCGAACGGGCTGTCCGGCTCGTCCAGGCGCGCTGCCTGTTCGTGCAGGCGTACGGCGAAGTCGGCGTACTGGACGGGCAGCGGCGTCCACCGGGGTGTGCCGCCGGCCGCCCGCGCGGCGTACGCCGTGGACAGGTCCCGGGCGATCAGCCCGGCCGACCAGCCGTCCGCGGCGATGTGGTGCACCACGATCTGGAGGACGTGGTCGTCGGGGGCGAGGGCGAAGAGGGACGCCCTCGCCGGTGGCCCGGTGGCCAGGTCGAAGGGGCGGGCGTGGTCCGCGTCCAGGGCTCCGGAGAGTCCGTCCTCGGTGACGGTGACGACGGTCAGCGGTGTCCGGGCGGGGTCGGTGACCTCCTGTCCGCCGGTCTCCGGGAAGCGGGTGCGCAGGGCTTCGTGCCGGGCCGTCACGTCGTGCCAGGCCGCTTCCAGCGCGTCCCGGTGCAGCGGGCCGGCGAGGCGGACCGTCAGCGGGATGTTGTACCTGCTCGCGCCGGAGAGCATGGTCCGCTGGCCAGGGGTGAGCGGTATGACGTCGGGGCGGGGCCCGGCGGCCGGCCCGTCCCGGTCGCCGGTGCCCGTCAGCCGGGTGGCCAGGGCGGCCGGGGACGGTGCCTCGAAGAGCACCCGCACTTCGAGGTCCTTGCCGAGTACGGCCTGGACGCGGCCGGCCAGGCGGGTCGCCAGCAGCGAGTCACCGCCCAGGTCGAAGAACCCTTCCTCGGCGCCGACGCGGGCCAGGCCCAGGACTTCGGCGAACAGGGAGCAGAGGATTTCCTCGACGGGTGAGCCGGGGCCGCGTCCGCTGTAGCCCGTCGGGTGGTCGGGGGCGGGCAGGGCGGTCCGGTCGACCTTGCCGTTGGCGGTCAGCGGCAGCTCGTCCAGGACGACCGTCACCGAGGGCACCATGTAGTCCGGCAACCGCTCCGCCGCGAACTCCCGTACGCCGGAAGCATCCCCGACGACATACGCCACCAGCCGCTTGTCCCCCGGCCGGTCCTCCCGCACGACCACAGCCGCCTGCTCCACCCCCGGACACTGCCCCAACGCCCCCTCGACCTCAGCCGGCTCGATACGGAAACCCCGCACCTTCACCTGATCATCCGCCCGCCCCAGGAAAACCAGCTCACCCTCGTGATCCCAACGCACCAGATCACCGGTCCGGTACATCCGCCCACCACCGTACGGACACGCCACGAACCGCTCCGCGGTCAGTGCCGCACGCCCCAGGTAACCGCGCGCGACACCCTCCCCCGCGACGTACAGCTCACCGGTGACCTCGGGCGGGACCGGCCGGAGCGCCGCGTCCAGCACGTACACCCGTACCGCGTCGCGCGGCCCGCCGATCGGCAGGACGGCCGGGGCGGGCGTGCCGGGTCCGACGGCGAAGGTCGTGGCGCAGAGGGTGGTCTCGGTCGGCCCGTACAGGTGGCTGACGGTGATGTCGGGGCAGGCGTCCCGCACGCCGGCGACCGCCTCGGCCGGGACCGCGTCCCCGCCGGTCAGGACGTGCCGCAGGCCCGCGAAGCACTCGGGCGTCTCCTGTGCGAAGACGCGGAAGAGGCCGGCCGTGAGGTGCACGGCCGTCAGCCGGTGGTCGGTGACCAGGCGGGCCAGCGCCTTCGCGGTGAGGTCGGCCGGGGGTGCGAGCACCACCCGGCCGCCGTTGAGGAGCGGCACCCACAGTTCGAGGGTGGAGGCGTCGAAGGTGTGCGGGGCGTGGAAGAGGATGCGCCCGGTGGCGATGCCGTCCCAGCAGGTGTCCTGGGCGAGGGCGGCGATGTTGCCGTGGGTGGCGACGACGCCCTTGGGGGTTCCCGTGGAGCCGGAGGTGTACATCACGTACAGGCCGGAGTCGGGGGTGACGGGGGCGGTGAGCGGGGCGCCGGAGCGGTGGCGCAGGGCGTCCTCGACGTCGGTCTCCGTCAGGACGACGGCGGGCGTGGCGTCGTCGAACAGGGTCCGTACCCGCTTGGCGGGCTGTGCGGTGTCCACCGGTACGGCGACGGCACCGGCCTTGGCGATGCCCAGCAGCGCCACGACGAGTTCGGGCGAGCGGGCGAGCGTGACGACCACCCGGTCCCCCGGCCGGGCGCCCGACGCGCGCAGGTGGCGGGCGACCTGGTTGGCCCGGGCGTCCAGGTCGCCGTAGGTCACGGTGGTCTCGCCGGACTCCAGGGCGATGTCGTGCCGGTGCTGCCGGACGGTCCGTTCGAAGAGGGCGGTGACGGTCGTCGGCGCGGTGCCCGGCGCGCCGGTGTTCACGCCGCTCAGCAGCCGGTCCCGTTCGCCGGGCACCAGGAGGTCGATGTCGCCGGCGCGCACGTCCGGGTCGGCCACCAGCTGTTCCAGGATGCCGGTGAACCGGGCGGCTAACAGTTCCGCGCTGCGAGTGCTGATCAGTTCCGGGCGGTGGGTCAGGAGGAACAGCAGCTCGGGGCCCGGGAAGACGGCCAGGCTGACCGGGTAGTGGCTGACGTTGTGCCCGCGTACGGGGGTCAGTTCCAGCGGCGGTCCGCCTTCCTCCGCCGCCAGCTCGCCGCGCGGGTAGCTCTCGTAGACCAGCAGGCTGTCGAACTCGGCTCCGGGGCCCGCGGCCCGCTGGATCTCGCTGAGTCCCAGGTACTGGTGGGCCATCAGGGCGCCCTGGCGGGTCTGCACGTCGGCGAGCAGTTCGCAGACCGGCCGGGAGGCCGGCAGGCGGACGCGTACCGGAACGGTGTTGATGAAGAGGCCCAGCATGGACTCGACGCCGCGCAGCTCGGCGGGCCGGGCCGCCACGGTCGCGCCGAGCACCACGTCGTCCCGGCCCAGCAGGCGGCCGAGGAGCAGCGCCCAGGCGCCCTGGACGAAGGTGTTGGGGGTCAGGCCGTGGCGGCGGGCGAGTTCGGTGAGCGCCTCGGTGGCCGGGCGGTCCAGCTTCGCGTGGACCTGGCCGTGTCCGGCGGCGGACTGCTGCCGGCCGGCGGCCGGTGCCAGCAGCGTCGGCTCGCGCAGCCCGGCGAGGTCGGCCCGCCAGGCGGCGCGTGCCGACTCCTTGTCCTGGGCGTTCAGCCAGCCGAGGTAGTCACGGTAGGGCGTGACGGGCGGCAGTCCTGCGGGGTCGCCGCCGGCCTCGTAGAGGGTCCACAGCTCGTGCTGGAGGGTCGGCAGCGACCAGCCGTCCATCAGGATGTGGTGGTTGGTGAGGATCAGCCGGTGCCGGTCGGGTCCGAGCCGGAGCAGGACGAGCCGGAGCAGCGGCGGTACGGCCAGGTCGAAGCGCCGGGCGCGTTCCTCGTCCGCGAGGCGTCCGGCCTCGGCGAGGGCGTCCTGGGGCGGCCTGCCGGACAGGTCGACGTCCCGCCAGGGCAGGGTCACCTCGGCCGGGATGACCTGGACGGGGTGTTCGAGGCCCGGCGGCTGGCGGAAGCAGGCCCGCAGGGTGGCGTGCCGGGCCACCAGGGCCCGCCAGGCCGCCTGGAGCGCGGCCGCGTCGAGGTCGCCTCCGATGTCCAGGACGTCCTGGACGACGTAGGTGTCCTCGGCCTGTCCGTCGTACAGGGAGTGGAACAGCAGTCCCTCCTGCAGCGGCGTCAGCGGCCACACGTCTTCTATGCGGCGGTCCACGGCATTCCTCCTCCACCGGGTGCTTCGTTGAAGTCGTCCTCCAGCGCCTCCAGCTGACCCAGCGTCAGGTCGACCAGTGGCAGGTCGGAGGGGGTCAGGCCGCCCGCGTCCGGTGTTTCGGAGAGTGCGGCCAGGCCGGCCAGCAGGCCGGTCCAGCGGTCGGCGAGCCGGACGGCGCCGTCCTCGGTGAGGACGCCTTCCAGCCACGACACCAGCAGCACCAGTTCGGGGCCGCCGTCGCCGTCGCGGACCAGGCCGCCGAACTCCAGCGCGTGCAGGGCGGGCAGCTCCGGGTCGGCGTCGGCGCCCATGGAACGGGGGCCGGCCGGCTGCCAGTCGCCCGTGTCCGGGCCGGCGACGGCGAACCGGCCCAGGTAGTTGAACCCGGCCGTGGGCGCGGGCAGGGCGTCCCCGTACGGCTGGGCGGCCTGTTCCCTGACCCGTTTGAGCAGCCGGCCGGCGGCCGGGCCGCCCGCGCGCACCTCGTCGAAGTCGGTGCCGCCGGCGTCCAGCCGGACCGCGCGCAGCGTGGTGAACCAGCCCACCGTGCGCGACAGGTCCAGGTCACCGTCGCGGCCGTGCCCTTCGATGTCCAGGTCGACCGGGCCCGGCCGGTCCTCGGTGAGGGCCGCGGTGAGCGCGGCGAGCAGGACGTCGCCCGTCGTGGCGTGGAAGGCCGCGGGGACGGTGGTCAGCACGGCGGACGCCGTCCGCGCGGGCACGGTGAAGGTGCGCTGCCGCAGCTGCCCCTCGGTGCCCAGTGCCGGGCCGGCGGGCCGCTGCGGAGCGGTCGCCGCCTGCCGGGCGTAGGTGCGGAACGAGGCGGCGACCGGGGCGAGGCGGGTGCCGGGGTCCGCCCAGGCCGCGGCGAGGTCGGGCAGCAGGATGCGCCAGGACACCGCGTCGAAGACGAGGTGGTGGACGACGATCGCGAGCCGTCCGGGCCGTCCGCTGCCCCGGTCGAACCAGACCGCCCGCAGGGTGGTGCCGGTCCGCGGGTCGAGGCGGCCGGACGCGGCCCGCGCCTCGGTGTCGATCAGCTCCTCGAACGCCTGGTCCGTCAGGCCGGTGGCGTCGACGCGCCGGACCCGGTCCGTCACGGGTGCCGCGTCGCCGACTTCCAGGTACGGCTCGGCGCCGTCCGGGACGACCAGCCGGGCCCGCAGCATCGCGTGGTGGGCCACCACCGTCTCGACGGCCCGGGTCAGCCGGTCCAGGCCGGCGTGGGCGGGGACGCGTACGACGGTCCACTGCGCGAACCTGGCGGCCAGCGTGGCCGGTCCGCCGCGTGCGGTCAGCTCCCGCATGACCGGGGTCAGGGGCACGGCTCCGTGGCCGTCCTCGTGCTGGACGTCGTCCTCCGTGACGGGCCGGGCGACCAGGGCGAGGGCCTCGGGCGTCTTGTGCTGGAAGATGTCCGACGCGCTGATGCGGTACCCGGCCTTGGCGGCCCGGGCCACGAGCAGCAGGGAGATGATGCTGTCCCCGCCGAGTTCGAAGAAGCCGGCGTCCGCGGCGACCGGTTCTGGCCCCGTACCGGCTTGCGCGTCCGGCGTACCGAGGCCCAGGAGGTCGGCGAAGAGGTGGCAGAAGAGCGTTTCGAGCGGGGTGCGGGGCGCGCGTCCGGCGGAGGCCGTCGGGTGGTCGGGGGCGGGCAGGGCGGTCCGGTCGACCTTGCCGTTGGCGGTCAGCGGCAGCTCGTCCAGGACCACCGTCACCGAGGGCACCATGTAGTCCGGCAACCGCTCCGCCGCGAACTCCCGTACGCCGGAAGCATCCCCGACGACATACGCCACCAGCCGCTTGTCCCCCGGCCGGTCCTCCCGCACGACCACAGCCGCCTGCTCCACCCCCGGGCACTGCCCCAACGCCCCCTCGACCTCAGCCGGCTCGATACGGAAACCCCGCACCTTCACCTGATCATCGGCCCGCCCCAGGAAAACCAGCTCACCCTCATGATCCCAGCGCACCAGATCACCCGTCCGGTACATCCGCCCACCACCGTACGGACACGCCACGAACCGCTCCGCGGTCAGTGCCGCCCGCCCCAGGTAACCGCGCGCGACACCCTCCCCCGCGATGTACAGCTCACCCGGCACCCCCACCGGGACGGGCCGCAGGAACCGGTCCAGGACGAACACCGTGAAGCCGGTGCGCGGACGGCCGATCGGCAGGACGGGCGGTGCCGGCGTGCCGGGTGCGACGGTGTGGGTGGTGGCGCAGAGGGTGGTCTCCGTCGGCCCGTACAAGTGGTGCACCGCGGCCTGCGGGCACGCTTCGGTGACCCGGGCGACGGCCTCGGCGGGCACCACGTCGCCGCCGGTCAGCACGTGCCGCAGGCCTGCGAAGCACTCGGGCGTCTCCTGCGCCAGCGCCCGGAACAGGCCGGCCGTCACATGTACCGCGCTCACCCCGTGCTCCGCGACGAGCCCGGCGAGCGTCCGGCCGTCCATGTCCACGGGGGGCGCGACCACGACGCAGCCGCCGTTCAGCAGCGGCACCCACAGCTCGAAGACGGACGCGTCGAAGGCGTGCGGCGCGTGGAACAGCACCCGGCCCGTGCCGATGCCGTCCCAGCACGCGTCGCGCGCTAGGGCCGCCGCGCCGCCGTGGGTGACCGTCACGCCCTTGGGCGTCCCGGTCGAGCCGGAGGTGTACATGACGTACAGGCCGGCATCCGGCGTCACATGTGCGGGTGACGGGGACGCGGGGAAGCCTTCCAGCGCCTCCCGCGTCCCGGCCTCGCTGATCACCAGCGCGGGGGCGGAGTCCTCCAGCAGGAACCGCACCCGCTCGGCGGGATAGCCGGTGTCGACGGGGACGAACACGGCTCCGGCCTTGGCGATGCCCAGGAGTACGGTCACCAGCTCGGCGGTCCGCGGCAGCATCACCGCCACCCGGTCCCCCGCGCCGACGCCCTTGGCGTGCAGGTGGTGCGCGAACCGGTTGGCGCGCGCGTCCAGTTCCCGGTAGGTCAGGGTCAGCGCGCCGGACACGACGGCCGGTGCCTCCGGGTGGCGGGCCGCGGCCTCCTCGAACAGGGCGGGCACCGTCCGGCCGGCGGCGCCGGTGCCGGGCGTGCCGACGTTCACCCCGGTGACGAGGTGCTCCCGCTCCCCGTCCAGGAGGATGTCCAGATCGCCCACCCGGGCCCGGGAGTTCCCGGCGAGCCGGCCGAACACCGCTTCCAGCCGCGCGGCCAGGGCCTGTGCGGTGGCCGGGTCGAAGAGGTCGGTGGCGAATTCCAGCAGGCCGTCGAGGCCGCCGCCGTCCGGGCGCTCGCGCAGCACCACCGACAGGTCGAACTTCGAGGAGGCCAGCCCCACCGGGACGGTCTCGGCGCCGAGGCCGGGCGCCGCGAAGGCGGTGTCCGGCGCGTTCTGGAGGGCGAAGGCGACCTGGAAGAGCGGGTGCCGGGCCAGTGAGCGGACCGGGTTCAGTACGTCCACCAGGTGCTCGAAGGGCAGGTCCTGGTGGGCGTACGCGGCGAGGTCGGTCTCCCGTACGCGGCCGACCAGTTCGGTGAAGGACGGGTTGCCGCTGACGTCCGTACGCAGTACCAGCGTGTTGAGGAAGTTGCCCACGAGGCCGTCGAGGGTGGTGTCGGTCCGGCCGGCGATGGGCGTGCCGAGCGGGATGTCCTCGGCGCCGCCCAGCCGGGAGAGCAGCACCGCCACGGCGGCCTGCGCGACCATGAACAGCGTGGCGTCACATTCCCTGGCGATCTCCAGGAACCGCCGGTGCACAGCGGCGTCCACGCGGAACGGGAGCATGGCGCCCCGGTGACTGGCGGTGGCCGGGCGGGGCCGGTCGAAGGGCAGCTCCAGCTCTTCGGGGAGGCCGGCGAGGGTGTGGGTCCAGAAGGCTAGCTGCTTGCCGAAGAGGCCGTCCTCGGTGTCCCGGTCGAGCAGGTCGCGCTGCCAGAGGGTGAAGTCGGCGTACTGGACGGGCAGGGGCGCCCAGCCGGGCGCGCGGCCCTCGGCGCGCGCCGTGTAGGCGTTCGCGAGGTCGTCGGCCAGGACGCCCATGGACCAGCCGTCGGCGGCGATGTGGTGCACCACGATCATCAGGACATGGTCGGCGGGCGTGACTTCGAACAGGGTGACGCGCCAGGGCAGTTCCGTTTCGAGGCAGAACCCTTCGGCGGCCTCTGCGGCCAGGGTCGCGTCCACCGACTCCGCGGTGACGGCGGCCACCGGGATCCGGGCCGGTACGGCTGCCAGGATCTCCTGGCGGGCACTTCCGCCGTCCCCGGGGTAGCGGGTGCGCAGCGTCTCGTGCCGGGCCACGACGTCGCCCCAGGCCGCCTCCAGCGCCGCGATGTCCAGGTCCCCGGTCAGCCGGACGGCGAAGGGGATGTTGTTGGTCGGGCTGGGCCCTTCCAGGCTGTGCAGGAACCACATGCGCTGCTGCCCGAACGACAGCGGCAGCGGGTCGGGGCGTTCGGCCGCGGTCAGCGCGGGCCGCACGGATCCGTACGCGTCCAGCCGTCCGGTGAGCGCCGCGACCGTGGGCGCCTCGAACAGCGCCCGTACCGAAAGTTCCGCGCCCAGCGCGGCCCTGATCCGGCTCGCCAGCCGGGTGGCCAGCAGCGAGTCCCCGCCCAGCGCGAAGAAGCCGTCGTCGATGCCGACCCGGTCCAGGCCCAGCACCTCGGCGAACAGCCGGCACAGGATCTGCTCCTGCGGTGTGCGGGGTGCGCGGTCCGTGGCGGCCGCCGCGTAGTCGGGGGCGGGCAGGGCGGCCCGGTCGACCTTGCCGTTGGCGGTCAGCGGCAGCTCGTCCAGGACGACCGTGGCCGACGGGATCATGTAGTCCGGCAGCCGTTCGGCCGCGAACTCCCGTAGCGGCGAGGCATCCCCGACGACGTACGCCACGAGCCGCTTGTCGCCCGGCTGGTCCTCGCGTGCCAGCACCGCGACCTGCGCCACGCCGGGGCACTGCCCCAGGACGGTCTCGATCTCGGCCAGTTCGATCCGGAAGCCCCGGATCTTCACCTGGTCGTCCGCCCGCCCGAGGAAGACCAGACGGCCGTCCCGGTCCCAGCGCACCAGGTCGCCGGTCCGGTACATCCGCCCGCCCCCGTACGGGCACGCCACGAACCGCTCCGCGGTCAGCGCCGCCCGCCCCAGGTACCCGTGCGCGACACCGCGTCCGGCCACGTACAGCTCCCCCGCGACACCCACCGGAACCGGCCGCAGAAAGGCGTCCAGGACGAAGACCCGTACACCGTCCCGGGGCGCCCCGATGGGGAGGGTCGACGGCACCTTCTCTCCGGGGGCGAGGGTGTGCGTGGTCGCGCACAGGGTGGTCTCCGTCGGCCCGTACAGGTGGCGCACCGTCACCCCGGGGCAGGCGTCCATGACCGTGGCCACGGCTTCGGCGGGGACCACGTCGCCGCCGGTCAGGACGTGCTGGAGGTCGGTGAAGCAGTCGGGCGTCTCCTGCGCCAGCACCCGGAACAGCCCGGCGGTCACATGGACGGCTGTGAGCGCGTGCTCGCCGATCAGACGGGTCAGGGCCGCGCCGTCCAGGTCCGTCTCCGGCGCCAGCACCACGCACCCGCCGTTCAGCAGCGGCACCCACAGTTCGAACGTCGAGGCGTCGAAGGCGTGCGGGGCGTGGAACAGGACACGGCCTGCCGCCCCGATGCCGCCCCAGCAGGAGTCCAGCGCCAGCCCGGCGACGCCCCCGTGGGTGGCCACCACGCCCTTCGGCTCACCCGTCGACCCGGAGGTGTACATCACGTACAGCGGCGATTCGGGCGTGACCACGACCGGCAACGGATCGGCGGCACCGTGCTCCACGGCGGCTTCGCGCACCTCCCGCTCCCCCACCACCAGCACCGGAGCCGCATCCGCCAGCAGCCACCGCACCCGCTCCGCCGGGTACGACAGGTCCACCGGAACGAAGACGGCGCCCGCCTTGGCGATACCCAGGAGCGCGACGACGAGCTCCGCCGAGCGGGGCAGCGTCACACCCACCCGGTCCCCGTTGGTCACCCCACGCGCCCGCAGCACACTGGCGAATCGATTCGCCTGCGCCTCCAGCTCCTCGTAGGTCAGGGAACCGGCCTCCGACACCACCGCCATCTCGTGCGCGTACCGGCGCGCGGTCCGCTCGAAGAGGCCGGTGACGGTCGCCGGCGCGGCGCCCGGCGCACCGGTGTTCACGCCGCGCAGCAGCCGCTCCCGTTCGCCGGGCACCAGGACGTCGAGATCGCCGATCCGGGTGGCCGGGCCGGCGGCCAGCTGTCCGAGGATTCTCACCAGGCGGTCGGCCAGGAGCTGTGCGTCGGCGCGGGTGAAGAGGTCGGGGCGGTAGGTCAGCCGGAAGCGTTCGGACATCGCGGTGAACGTCAGCGGGTAGTGCGCGGCGTCCCGGCCGCCGACGCTCGCCAGGTTCAGGTCCCCGGAGACCGTCCGCGCGGTGGTCCCGGTCAGGTCGAGGAGGTCGACGGGGTAGTTCTGGAAGACGGTCAGGGTGTCGAACAGAGTCCGTGTCCCGGCGATGTTCTGGACCTCGGCCAGGCTCAGGTGTTCGTGCGGCAGCAGCGCCGCCTGCGCGTCCTGGAGGCGGGCCAGGAGCTGGGCGACGGTGTCGGTGGCCGACCAGCGGGCCCGTACCGGCAGGGTGTTGATGAACAGGCCGACGGTGGTGTCGATGCCCGGGATCTCCGGCGGGCGCCCGGCCGTGGTCCCCCCGAAGACCACGTCGTCGCGTCCGGTCAGGGTGCCGAGCAGCACGGCCCACGCGCCGCGCATCACGGTGCTCATGGTCACGCCGTTGCGGCGGGCCAGCCCCGCGAGGTCCGTCACGAGAGGGGCGGGCAGTTCGACCCGTATCTCGTCCGGGTCGACCGGCGCGCGGTTGCCCGTCTCCGGCGCGACCAGGGTGGGCTGCGCCCCGTCGAGCGCTCCCCGCCACGCCTCGGCGGCGGCCGCGCCGTCGCGGCGGGCCAGCCAGGCGAGGTAGCTGCGGTACGGGGTGACCGGCGGCAGCGCGTGTTCGTCGGCGCCGTTGCGGTACAGCTCGACCAGTTCGTCGGCGATGATCGAGGTGGACCAGCCGTCGCAGAGGATGTGGTGCACGGTCAGCACGACGCGGGTGCGGGTGTCGCCGACGCGGACGGCGGTCAGGCGCAGCAGGGGCGGTGCCGCGAGGTCGAAGCGCCGGGTCCACTCGGCGCGGACCGCCTCGTCCAGGGCGTCGGCGCGCCGGCCTGCCGGGACGTCCCGCAGGTCCAGTTCCTGCCACGGGAGGTCCACGCGCTGCGGGACGACCTGTACCGTCTCGCCGGACTTCAGGGTACGGAACCCGGCCCTGAGGGTCGGGTGCCGGCGCAGCAGCGCGTGCCCCGCCGACCTGAGGGCGTCCGTGTCGAGGGGGCCGTCCAGGTCCAGGACCACCTGGCCCCGGTAGATGTCCGTGGCCTCGGCGTCGTACAGGGCGTGGAACAACATGCCCTTCTGCATCGGCGCGAGCGGCCATATGTCGGCCAGTCCGGGCTTGCTCACGGCTACTTTCCCCATTCCGTTTCGAGCTGGTCGATGTCGTCCTGCGTCAGGGAGACGAGGTCGAGGTCCGACGGCGTACGGCCGCCCGCGTCCGCCTCGGCGGCACACGCCGCCAGGGTCTCGGCGGCCCGGAACCACGCCTGGCCGAGCCGCCGCATGTCGGCCTCGGAGACCAGCGCCGGATCCCAGGCCCAGTGCGCCGTCAGCCGGGGGCCGTCGTCGGTGTCCACGGTGACGGCGTCGAGGTCGACCAGGTGGGTGCGTACACCTTCGGGCGGCCGGTCGTCACCGGTGGCGCTCCATGCGGTGGCGGTCCGGCGCTCGTCCGCGGCGGGGACGCGGCCGAGGTAGTTGAACAGCAGCGGCGGTTCGGCGAGCCCGGCCAGGGCCGGGGCGGTCCGCGCGTTCAGGTGGCGGAGCAGCCCGTGGCCGATGCCGTGTGCGGGCACTTCCCTGAGCTGTTCCTTGACGTGTTTGAGTACGGCTCCCGGGTCGGCGGTGCCGGTACGGCCCCCGGCCTGCGTGCTGCCCGGGCCGAGCCGGACCGGGTGGACGCTGGTGAACCAGCCGACCGTACGGGACAGATCGGTGCCGGGCGCGAGACCGGCCTCGCGGCCGTGCCGTTCGAGGTCGACCAGGACGGTGCCGGGCCGGCCGCGCCAGTCGGCGACCGCGAGCACCAGCGCGGCGAGCAGCACCTCGGTGACCTCGGCGTGGAAGGCGGCCGGCACGGTGGTGAGCAGGGCCGCCGACGTGTCGGGCGCCAGGGTCATGCTCAGCGTCCCGGACCCGCCCGGTCCGGTGGGCACCGCGGGCAGCAACGGCGCGACGGGTGCGCCGGTCCGTTGCCACAGCGGCAGTTCGGCGGTCCGGGCGGGGTCGTGGGCGGCCTGGCGCAGCAGTTCGGCCCAGCGGCGGAAGGACGTACGGACCGGTGGCAGGGCCGGGGTGGTGCCGGCCTTGACCGCCTCGCAGGCGAAGGCCAGGTCGTCGAGGAGGATGCGCCAGGAGGCACTGTCCACGCAGAGGTGGTGCGCGGCGAGGAAGAGCCGGCCGGGCCGGTGCGAGTCCGCGTCGAACCACACGGCTTGCAGGACGGCGCCGGAGCGCGGGTCGAGGCGGCCGGTCGCGGCGGCGCACTGCTCCCGGACGATCACCGCCGTGATCTGCTCGGCCGGCCCGGGCAGCCGTACCGTCCGCAGCAGACCCGCCGCCTGTACGGCGCCCGGCGGCCGGACGTGCAGCGTGTCGTCGGGGCCGAGGCGCAGCCGCAGGGCGCCGTGGTGGTCCAGGACGGCCTGCAGAGCGGCGGTCAGTTCCGCGACGGTCAGGCCGGTGGGCGTCCAGACCATGACGGTCTGATGCAGCGGTCCGGCCAGGGCCTGCCGGTCGGCGAGCTGCCGCATGACCGGGGTGAGGGGTACGGGCCCGTCGCTGTCGTCGTGCCGTGTCTCCTCCTCCGTGACGGGCCGGGCGGCGAGGGCCAGGGCCTCCGGGGTCTTGTGCTGGAAGACGTCGGTCGCGCTGATCCGGTAGCCGGCCCGGGCCGCGCGGGCGACGAGTTGCAGGGAGATGATGCTGTCGCCGCCGAGTTCGAAGAAGTTCGCGTCCGCGCCGATGGTGGGGGGCGGGACGTGCGGGGCGGCGGGGGCGGCCGGGGCCGCCGGAGTGTCGGGGTGCGGGATGTCGGGTCGGGGGACGTCGGGGCGCGGGACGAGCGGGCCCAGGGCGTCCGGACGCGGGACGAGCGGGGGCCGGACGGGCGGGACGGGACGCGCGTCCGGGGCCGCCGGGTTCGGGGCCGCGTCCGTCACGGCCGTCGCAGCCGTCGCCTCGGTCGCCTCCGCCGTGTCCGTCCTGGGCGCCTCTGTCGTGGCGGCCGCCCGGGTCTCCGCCGTCACCAGCCCCAGCACCTCCGCGAAGAAGCGGCAGAACAGCTCCTCCAGCGGTGTGCGGGGCGCCCGTCCGGCGGAGGCCGCCGTGTAGTCGGGGGCGGGCAGCGCGGCCCGGTCGACCTTGCCGTTGGCCGTGATGGGCAGGGCGTCGAGGGTGACGACGGCGCCGGGGATCATGTAGTCCGGCAGCCGGCCGGCGGCGAAGTCCCGTACTCCGGAGGCGTCGCCCACGACGTAGGCGACCAGCCGTTTGTCGCCGGGCCGGTCCTCGCGCACGACGACCGCCGCCTGCTCCACCCCCGGGCACTGCCCGAGGACGGACTCGACCTCGGCCGGCTCGATCCGGAAACCCCGCACCTTGACCTGGTCGTCGGCGCGGCCCAGGAAGACCAGGCGCCCGTCCCGGTCCCAGCGCACCAGGTCGCCGGTCCGGTACATCCGCCCGCCCCCGTACGGGCACGCCACGAACCGCTCCGCGGTCAGCGCCGCCCGCCCCAGGTAACCGTGCGCGACACCGCGTCCGGCCACGTACAGCTCACCCGCCACGTCCGTGGGCACCGGCCGCAGCAGCGTGTCGAGGACGAAGACCCGTACGCCGTCGCGCGGCCCGCCGATCGGGAGCACCGCCGGTGCCGGCGTGCCGGGTGCGACGAGGTGGGTGGTGGCGCAGAGGGTGGTCTCCGTCGGCCCGTACAGGTGGTGGACGGCGACGCCGGGGCAGGCGTCGGTGACGCGGGCGACGGCTTCGGCGGGCACCACGTCGCCGCCGGTCAGGACGTGCCGCAGGCCCGCGAAGCACTCGGGCGTCTCCTGCGCCAGCACCCGGAACAGCCCGGCCGTGACGTGCACGGCCGTCAGCGCGTATTCGCCGGCCAGCCGGGCCACCGTCTCGCCGTCCAGGTCCAGCGGCGGCGCGACGACCACGCGGCCGCCGTTGAGCAGCGGCACCCACAGCTCCAGGGTGGACGCGTCGAAGGTGTGCGGCGCGTGGAACAGGACGCGTCCGGTGGCGATGCCGTCCCAGCAGGGGTCGAGGGCGAGCGCGGTGACGTTCGCGTGGGTCGCGAGGACGCCCTTGGGCGTCCCGGTCGAGCCGGAGGTGTACATCACGTACAGCCCGGAGTCCGGCGCCACCCGCGCGGGCGGCGGGACGGCCGGGAAGTACCGCAGGGCCTCGGTCACTTCGGAACGCGTCATGACCAGGACGGGGGCGGCGTCCTCCAGCAGAAGCCGTACCCGGTCGACCGGGTACGCCGTGTCGACCGGTACGGCCACCGCGCCCGCCTTGGCGATGCCGACCAGCACGGCGACCAGCTCCGCCGAGCGGTCCAGCAGTACCGCCACCCGGTCGCCGGCGGTGACGCCCTCCGCGTGCAGGTACTGGGCGAACCGGTCGGCCCGCGCGTCCAGTTCCCGGTAGGTCAGCGTGCCGTCGGCGGACTCCACGGCCACCTCGTCGCCGTACCGCGCGACGGCCCGTCCGAAGCACCGCGGCACGGTCTCGTCCCGGGTCTCCGCACGGTGCGGTGGCGCGGCCGCCGCGGCCCGGGTCCGCTCGTCCTCGCCGAGCACGTCCACCGCCCCGGCCCGTACGGCGGGGTCCGCTGTGACCTGGTCGAGCACCCGCAGCAGCCGGGCCACCAGGCGCTGTGCCGTGGCGTGGTCGAAGAGGTCGGTGGCGAACTCCAGGTAGCAGTCCAGGCCCGCGGCGGCGCCGTCGGCGTCCCGGCGCTCCCACATCAGGACCGACAGGTCGAACTTCGAGGTGGACATCTCCACCGGGATCAGCCGGGACTCCAGGCCCGGAACGTCGAAGTGCGTCTCGGGTGCGTTCTGGAGGGCGAAGGCGACCTGGAAGAGCGGGTGCCGGGCCAGCGAGCGGACCGGGTTCAGCACTTCCACCAGGTGCTCGAAGGGCAGGTCCTGGTGGGCGTACGCGGCGAGGTCGGTCTCCCGTACGCGGCCGACCAGTTCGGTGAAGGACGGGTTGCCGCTGACGTCCGTACGCAGCACCAGCGTGTTGAGGAAGTTGCCGACCAGCTGGTCCACGGCCTCGTCCGTGCGGCCCGCGACGGGCGTGCCGAGCGGGATGTCCTCGCCGGCGCCGAGCCGCGAGAGGAGCACCACGACGGCGGCCTGCGCCACCATGAACAGCGTGGCGTCGCACTCGCGCGCGATCTCCGCCAGGCGCCGGTGCGCGGCGGCGTCCACCGCGAAGGGCAGGAACGCCCCCCGGTGGGTCGCCACCGGCGGGCGGGGCCGGTCGAAGGGCAGTTTCAGGTGTTCCGGCAGCCCCGCGAGGGTCTCGGACCAGAATGCGGCCTGCCGGGCGAAGAGGCCGTTCTCGGTGTGCTGGGTGAGCAGGTCGCGTTGCCAGAGGGTGAAGTCGGCGTACTGGACGGCCGGGGGCGCCCAGCCGGGCGCGCGGCCTTCGGTGCGGGCCGCGTAGGCGGTCGCGAGGTCGTCGGCCAGGACGCCCATGGACCAGCCGTCGGCGGCAATGTGGTGCACCACGATCAGCAGCACGTGGTCGGCCGGCGTCACCTCGAACAGCGTGACGCGCCAGGGGAGTTCGCGCTCGATCCGGAAGCCCTGCGCGACGCCGGCGGCCAGCGCCGCCGCCACGCCGTCCGCCTCGATCCCGACGGTGGTGAGGTGTACGGGCGCCTGCGCCGCGTCCAGGACGTCCTGGCGGGCGCCTCCGCCGTGTTCGGGGTAGCGGGTGCGCAGCGTCTCGTGGCGGGCCACGACGTCGCCCCAGGCCGCCTCCAGCGCCGCGACGTCCAGCGCGCCGGTCAGCCGCACGGCCAGGGGGATGTTGTTGGTCGCGCTGGGCCCCTCCAGGCTGTGCAGGAACCACATGCGCTGCTGCCCGAACGACAGCGGCAGCGGGTCGGGCCGGTCCACCGGTACGAGCACCGGCCGCACCGCCTCGAACTCGTCCAGCCGCCCCGCCAGTCCCGCGACCGTGGGCGCCTCGAACAGCGCCCGCACCGAGATCTCCGCGCCCAGCGCCCCCTTGACCCGGCTCGCCAGCCGGGTGGCGAGCAGCGAGTCCCCGCCCAGGTCGAAGAAGCCGTCGTCGATGCCGACCCGGGCCGGGTCCAGGCCCAGCACCTCGGCGAACAGCCGGCCCAGGATCTGCTCCTGCGGTGTGCGGGGCGCGCGGCCCGGCGACCCTGCCGTCGCGTGGTCGGGGGCGGGCAGCAGGGCCCGGTCGACCTTTCCGTTGGCCGTCAGCGGCAGCTCGTCCAGGACGACCGTGGCCGACGGGATCATGTAGTCCGGCAGCCGTTCGGCCGCGAACTCCCGTAGGGCGGGGGCGTCCCCGACGACGTAGGCGACCAGGCGCTTGTCGCCCGGCTGGTCCTCCCGTACGAACGCCGCGACCTGCGCGACACCGGGGCACTGCCCGAGGACGGCTTCGACCTCGGCCAGTTCGATCCGGAAGCCCCGGATCTTCACCTGGTCGTCGGCGCGGCCCAGGAAGACCAGACGGCCGTCCCGGTCCCAGCGCACCAGGTCACCGGTCCGGTACATCCGCCCGCCCCCGTACGGGCACGCCACGAACCGCTCCGCGGTCAGCGCCGCCCGCCCCAGGTACCCGTGCGCGACACCACGTCCGGCCACGTACAGCTCCCCCGCGACACCCACCGGAACCGGCCGCAGAAAGGTATCCAGGACGAAGACCCGCAGCCCGTCCCGAGGAGAGCCGATCGGCAGCACCTGCGGCACCTTCGCCCCCGGTGCGATGACGAACGTGGTGGCGCACAGCGTGGTCTCCGTCGGCCCGTACATGTGGCGGATCTCGACGCCGGGGCACGCCTCGGCGACCCGGGCGACCGCTTCGGAGGGCACCACGTCGCCGCCGGCCAGGACGTGCCGCAGGCCCGCGAAGCACTCGGGCGTCTCCTGCGCCAGCACCCGGAACAGGCCGGCGGTCACATGGACGGCCGTCAGCCCGTGCTCGCCCACCAGGCGGGCCAGGACCGTGCCGTCCAGGTCCACCGTCTCGGGTGCCACGACCACACGTCCGCCGTTCAGCAGCGGCACCCACAGTTCGAACGTCGAGGCGTCGAAGGCGTGCGGGGCGTGGAACAGGACACGGCCCGTGCCGATGTCACCCCAGCAGGAGTCCAGCGCCAGCCCCGCGACGCCCCCGTGGGTGGCCACCACGCCCTTGGGCACCCCTGTCGACCCGGAGGTGTACATCACGTAGAGGGGCGATTCCGGCGTCACCGCCACCGGCAGTGGCGTGGTGGCGAAGTGGCCCGCGGCGGCTTCGCGCACCTCCCGCTCCCCCACCACCAGCACCGGAGCCGCATCCGCCAGCAGCCACCGCACCCGCTCCGCCGGATAGGACAGATCCACCGGTACGAAGACGGCGCCCGCCTTGGCGATGCCCAGCAGGACGACGACGAGCTCCGCCGAGCGGGGCAGCGTCACACCCACCCGGTCGCCGGGGGTCACGCCCTTGGAATGCAGGTACCGGGCGAAACGGTCGGCGCGCGCGTCCAGTTCGCCGTACGTCAGCGAGATGGCGCCCGCCGTCACGGCGGTGTCGGCGCGGGACCGCAGCACGGTGGCGTCGAACAGGTCGAGGAGGGTGCGGTCGCCGGCGTCCGCCGCTCCGACGTTGACGCCGGTGACGAGCCGGTGGCGCTCCTCGGGAGCCAGCAGTTCGACCTCGCCGGCCCGCAGCCCCGGGTCGCCGGCGACCTGGTCGAGCACCGCGAGCAGTCGGGTGACCAGGCTCCGCACGCCGTCCGGGTCGAAGAGGTCGGTGGCGAACTCCAGGTAGCCGTCGAGGCCGGCGCCGCCGGGCCGCTCCCCCAGGCCGAAGACCAGGTCGAACTCGACCGTGGCGGGCGGCACCGGGACCGGTGCCGCGCAGAGTCCCGGCAGGTCCCAGGCGGGGTTCAGCTCGTCCTCCATCACCAGCAGCACCTGGAAGAGCGGGTGCCGGGCGGTCGACCGGACGGGCTTCAGCGCCTCCACCAGGTGCTCGAACGGGAGGCCCTGGTGGGCGTACGCGGCGAGGTCGGCGTCCCGGGCCCGCGCGACCAGCTCGGTGAAGGCCGGGTCGCCCCCGGCGTCGGTGCGCAGCACCAGGGTGTTGAGGAAGAACCCGACGACGCCCTCCAGGGACTCGTCGGTGCGGTCGGTGACGGGCGTGCCGAGCGGGATGTCGTCACCCGCGCCGAGCCGTGACAGCAGCAGCACGACCGCGGCCTGCGCGACCGTGAACAGTGTGGTGTCGCACTCGCGGGCGACGGCGCTCAGCCGCTGGTGCACCCGGGCGTCGACGGTGAACGGCAGGACGGCGCCGCGGTGGCTGGCCGTGGCCGGGCGGGGCCGGTCGGTGGGCAGCTCGATCTGGTCCGGCAGGCCGGCCAGTGCCTCGGTCCAGTGGGCGAGCTGGGTGTCGAGCAGGCCGTTGCCGCTGTCGAGGAGCGCGTGCTGCCAGAGGGTGAAGTCGGCGTACTGGACGGGCAGCGGCGCCCAGTCGGGCGCGCGGCCCAGGCTCCGCGCCGTGTAGGCCGTGGAGAGGTCGCGGGCGAGGATTCCCATCGATCCGCCGTCGGCGGCGATGTGGTGCACGACGACCAGGAGGACGTGGGCATCGGCGGAGAGTGCGAACAGGGTCGCCCGCCGGGGCGGTGCCGTGTCGAGCGCGAACCGGCGCCCGATGTGCTCGGCCAGCACGGTGTCCAGCGCGTCGTCGGTGGTGGGGACGACCGGGAGTTCCGGGGCGTCCGGGCCGGTCGGGTCCGCGTCCAGCACCAGTTGGTGCGGTACGCCGTCGCGCTCGGGGAAGACCGTGCGCAGCGGTTCGTGGCGGGCGATCACGTCGGCCCAGGCGGCGCGCAGCGCGGGCCGGTCCAGGCTGCCGGTCAGCCGGACGGCCATCGCCATGTTGTAGGCGCCGCTGGTGTCCTCCAGCCGGTTGGCGAACCACATGCGCTGCTGCCCGAACGACAGCGGCAGCACCTCCGGCCGCTGCGCCGCGACCACGCGCGGGCGCCCGGCGCCCAGCTCGTGCAGCCGCCCGGCCAGGCCCGCGACCGTGGGCGACTCGAACATCACGGTCATGGGGATCTCGACGCCGAGGGCGGTACGGGCCCGGCTGGTCAGCCGCATGGCGAGCAGGGAGTCGCCGCCCAGGTCGAAGAACCGGTCGTCGACACCGACCCGGTCCAGGCCGAGGACCTCGGCGAACAGCCGGCACAGGAGCTGTTCCTGCGGGGTGCGCGGCGGCCGGTCCGAGGTGGCCGCCGCGTGGTCGGGGGCGGGCAGCGCGGCCCGGTCGACCTTGCCGTTGGCCGTCAGCGGCAGGGTGTCCAGGGGGACGACGGTGCCGGGGACCATGTAGTCCGGCAGGCGCTCGGCGGCGAAGTCCCGTACGTCGGAGGTGTCGCCGACGACGTAGGCGACGAGGCGCTTGTCGCCGGGGCGGTCCTCGCGGACGACGACGGCGGCCTGCTCCACGCCGGGGGCGCGCGCGAGGACGGACTCGACCTCGGCCGGCTCGATCCGGAAACCTCGGACCTTTACCTGGTCGTCGGCGCGGCGCAGGAACACCAGGCGGCCGTGGCGGTCCCACCGTACGAGGTCGCCGGTGCGGTACATCCGTCCGCCGCCGTACGGGCAGGCGACGAAACGTTCCGCGGTACGCGCGGGCCGGTTCAAGTAGCCGGGCGCCACACCCCCGCCCGCGACGTACAGCTCACCGGTGACACCGGCCGGAACGGGGCGCAGCGCCCGGTCCAGGACGAAGACCCGTACGCCGTCGCGCGGCCCGCCGATCGGGAGCACCGCCGGTGCCCGCGTACCCGGGGGGACGGTGTACGTGGTGGCGCACAGGGTGATCTCGGTCGGCCCGTACAGGTGGTGCAGCGTGGCGTCCGGGCACGCTGCGGCGACCCGGGCGACGGCTTCGGCGGGCACCACGTCGCCACCGGTCAGGACGTGCCGCAGGCCCGCGAAGCACTCCGGGGTCTCCTGCGCCAGCACCCGGAACAGCCCGGCCGTGACGTGCACCGCCGTCAGCGCGTACGCAGCGGTCAGCCGGGCCAGGGCGCTGCCGGTCAGGTCCGTCTCCGGCGCCACCACGACGCAGCCGCCGTTGAGCAGCGGTACCCACAGTTCGAACGTCGAGGCGTCGAAGGCGTGCGGCGCGTGGAAGAGGACGCGCCCGGTGCCGATGTCGTCCCAGCACGTGTCGCGGGCGAGGGCCGCGACGTTGCCGTGGGTGGCGGTCACGCCCTTGGGCACGCCCGTCGAACCGGAGGTGTACATCACGTACAGGCCCGACCGGGGCGACACCCGGACCGGGAGCGGCGCGGCCGAGAAGTCGCGCAGGGTGTCCTCCCGCGTCGCTTCCTCCCCGCTGACGACCAGCGTGGGGGCCGAGTCCTCCAGGAGGTGGCGCACCCGCTCGGCCGGGTAGGACGGGTCCACCGGCACGGCCAGCGCACCGGCCTTGGCGATGCCGAGGAGCGCGACGACCAGCCCGGCGGAGCGGGGCAGCACGACGCCGACGCGGTGGCCCGGTGCCACTCCCCCGGCGTGCAGGTACCGGGCGAACCGGTTCGCCCGGGCGTCGAGGTCCGCGTACGTGAGGCTGTCCGCGTCGGAGACGACCGCGGCCGCGTCCGGGAAGCGGGCGGCGATCTCCGCGAACCGGGCCGGGACGGTCGTGTCCGGGGCGGCCGGCCGGCCGGTGTTCACCTCGGTGAGCAGCCGCTCCTCCTCACCGTCGAGCAGGACACCGACCTCGCCGGTCCGCAGCGCCGGGTCCGCCGTGACCCGGGCGAGGAGCGCGGTGAGCCGGGCGGCCAGCAGGGTGGCCGTCTCCCGGTCGAAGAGCTCCGCGTTGTGCCAGAGCCCGCCGTCGATGCCGCGGGGCCGCCCGTCGGCGTCATGGCGTTCGGCCAGGTTGAGGTAGAGGTCGAAGAGGCCGAACGTCAGGTCGTCGCGCCCGGCCTCGATGCCGACCCGCTCCGGTACGGCGGTCAGGCCCGGCAGGTCCCAGGCGGAGCCGGGCGAGTCCTCCAGCACCAGCAGCACCTGGAACAGGGGGTGGCGGGCCAGCGAGCGGTCCGGGTTCAGCACCCCGACGAGGTGTTCGAAGGGCAGGTCCTGGTGTGCCTCGGCGGTGAGCTCCGTGGCACGGACCCGGCGTACCAGTTCGGTGAAGGCGGGGTTGCCGGTGAGGTTCGTCCGCAGGACCAGGGTGTTGGCGACGAAGCCCACGAGTCCGTCGAGCCTCTTGTCGGTGCGCCCGTCGGCCGGGGAGCCGATGGGGATGTCGTCGCCCGCGCCCAGCCGCGAGAGCAGGACGGCGAGGGCGGCCCGCACCACCATCAGCGGGGTGGCGTCGCAGTCGTCCGCGATCTTCAGGAGCGCCCGGTGGGTGTCCGGCGGGATATGGACCGGCACCGAACTCCCCTCGTGCCGGGGCTCGGCGGGGCGCGGCCGGTCACAGGGCAGGTCCAGCTGGGCGGGCAGGCCCACCAGGGCCTGGCGCCAGTAGGCGAGCTGCCGCCCGTACACACTCTCCGGGTCACCCTCCTCTCCGAGGAGTTCCTGCTGCCGCCGGGCGAAGTCGGTGTACGCGACGGGCAGCGGCGGCCAGTCCGGTGCCCGGCCCTGCGACCGGGCGGCGTACGCCCGCGACAGGTCCCGGGCCAGGATTTCCAGCGACCGGCCGTCGACGGCTATGTGGTGCACCACGAGCAGCAGGACGTGCTCGCGCGGGGACAGGGCGTACAGCGTCGCCCGGCACGGCGGTTCGGTCCGCAGGTCGAATGCCCGGCCCGCCTCGGCGGCGAGAGCCGGGGCCAGTTCCGCTTCGGTGACGG
This sequence comes from Streptomyces sp. NPDC052496, assembly GCF_040679095.1. Classification (NCBI taxonomy): domain Bacteria; kingdom Bacillati; phylum Actinomycetota; class Actinomycetes; order Kitasatosporales; family Streptomycetaceae; genus Streptomyces; species Streptomyces sp. NPDC052496. The sequence goes on along the minus strand of NZ_JBFAUH010000020.1, from coordinate 160,509 downwards.
CGTGGTTCCCGAGCCCGGCCGGCGGTTCGTCGCGTACCTCCTGCCACGTCTCCCCGTCCGCCTCGCGGAAGACCGTACGCAGGGCTTCGTGCCGCTCGACGACGTCGGCCCAGGCCGCCTCCAGCGCCGGCCGGACCAGCCCGCCGACGAGCCGGACCGCCATGGCCATCGTGTACGCGGTGCCCGCGTTCTCCAGCCTGTTGACGAACCACATCCGCTGCTGACCGAACGACAACGGAATCCCCGTCGGTTCCGTCCGGTCACCGCGGTTATTCCCGTTTCCACGCACGCCGAGCTCCCCCCGTGAATTACAACGCCGCGCGGCCACACCGTTATCCGGGGCGCGCGGCGGCAGCTCTTGCGGCGAACATACCCGTAACGCGGCGGACCCGCGCAGTGTCCAGACAGCGGAATATTGACGTCCAGAAGAAGGGGAATTCCCTGCTGCGTCAGCGGGCGACGGGTGGGAATTCGACGCGGATTTCGAGGCCGCCTTCCGGCAGTGCCTCGGCACGCAGCTCCGCGTCGTGGGCGGCCGCGATGGCGGCGACGATCGACAGGCCGATGCCCTGGCCGTCGTGGCCGCCGAGCCGGGTCGCCCGGAGCCGCTGGAACGGCTGGAAGATCAGTTCGAGCTGGGACGGGAGCACCTCGGGCCCGGTGTTGCGCACGCTCAGCGCCGGCCGGCCGTGGTGCCGGCCCGTCCACACCTGTACCCGGCCGTCGGGCACGTTGTGCCGGACCGCGTTGTCGACCAGGTTGACGATCAGCCGCTCGACCAGCGGCCGGTCGCCGAGCACCGCGGCCGGCGCCAGGTCGCTGCCGATCCGTACGCCGGGCGGGCCGTCGGCGTCGCGCGGCCGGCCCAGGCATTCGGCGGCCAGCGCCGCCAGGTCCACCGGCACCCGCCGGTCCAGGCCGCGCTGGCTGCGGGCCAGCGTCAGCAGCGCCTCGATCAGCTTCTCCTGCCGGGCGTTGCTGCCGAGCACCCGGACGCAGGTCTCGCGCAGTTCGGCCGCGCTCGCGTCCGGGTCGGCGAGGGTGATCTCCAGCAGGCTGCGTTCGAAGGTGAGCGGGGTGCGCAGCTCGTGCGAGGCGTTGGCGACGAATCTGCGCTGCGCCTCGAACGCGCCCTCCAGGTGGTCGAGCAGCGCGTCGAACGTGTCGGCCAGGTCCTTGATCTCGTCGGCCGGGCCGGGCGCGCCGAGCCGTCGGTGCAGGTCGTTCGCCGAGATCGCCTTGGCGGTGTCGGCCATGGTGCGCAGGGGCCGCAGCGCCCGGCCGGCCATCAGCCAGCCCAGCCACACCGACAGGAGCGTCAGCAGCGCCAGCGCGATCCCGGACGAGGTGAGCAGCTTCTCCAGGTAGTCGCTGCGCTGCTGCTGCAACCGCGTCTCCAGGTCCACCGTCGGAGCCGGTACGCCGACGGCGGCGCCGAGGCCGCTGGGGCTCACGGACGCGGCCGGCGGGGCGGGCGGCTCGACACCGGCCCACGGTGGCCGGCCGGCCACCAGGAGGTAGACCACGGTGAGCAGGAGCACGCCGGTGACCAGGAAGAGCGCCCCGTACAGCAGGGTCAGCCGGAGCCGGATGGTCCAGCGGATCCTGCCGAAGGGGCCGGGTGCGGGGCGGCCGGGAGCGGGACGGCCGGACCCGGCACGGCCGGACGGGCGGCGGCCGGGCGTGCGGCGGTCCGGACGGCGGGTACGGCGCATCCCCGGCCTCCCCTCAGATCCGGTATCCGGCCTGGGCCACGGTCTCGATGAGCGGCGGGTCGCCCAGCTTGCGCCGCAGCCGGCTCACGGTGACCTTGACCGTGTTGGTGAACGGGTCGGCGGCCTCGTCCCAGGCCCGCTCCAGCAGCTCCTCGGCGGAGACGACCCGGCCGCCCGCCGCCAGCAGCAGTTCGAGTACCGCGAACTCCTTGGGGCTGAGGTCGAGCCGGGTGCCCGCCCGCTGCGCGGTGCGCTTGCCGGGGTCCAGCTTGAGGTCGGCGTGGCACAGCACCGGGGGCAGCGCGGGCTGGCTGCGGCGCCCCAGGGCGCGGATCCGGGCGACCAGTTCGGCGAAGGCGAACGGCTTGGGCAGGTAATCGTCGGCGCCGCTGGTCAGGCCCACGACCCGGTCCTCGATCGTGGCCGCCGCCGTCAGCATCAGCACCCGCGCCGGGTAGCCCTCGGTGATCAGCGTCTGGCACACCTCGTCGCCGTGCAGGCCGGGCAGGTCGCGGTCGAGGACGACGACCTCGTACCGGTTGACCGCGGTACGTTCCAGCGCGGCCGCGCCGTCGAGGGCGACGTCGACCGCCATGCCCTCCCGGCGCAGGCCCGCGGCCAGCGTCTCCGCGAGATCGCGATGATCCTCCACCACCAGAATCCGCATGGCCCCCACCGTCGGTCCGTCACCGTTGTCTGTGATCTTGCGCGGGGGACGGTTACAGCGGCGTAAGGGCTGATCGGGGTTACAGGCGCTTAACACCCGATGTTCCGTCGCGGTAACCGCCCGGTTGCTGAACTGGCTTCCAGACGTCCAGCGTCCCAGAGGAGTTGACATGTCGGCACCGTCCGAAGAGGAAACACCACGTAAGAAGCGCAGGCTGTTCGCCGTCCCGCTGCTCGTCGCGGCACTGGCGGCCGGCGGGACCGTCCTGGCGCTCCAGACCTCGTCGTCCGCGGCCCCGGCCGCATCGACGCAGTCCGTCGCCCGTGCGGCGCAGGCCACGTCCTCGGCGTCGGCCTCGGACAGTACGGGGAAGGCCGCCGCCGGGGACTCCGCGACCCGGGAACGCCAGGCGGCGGCGTTCACGCAGTGCATGAAGGACAACGGGGTCAAGGACTTCCCCGGCATCACCATCAAGGAGAACGGGCAGCTCCAGCTGAAGTCGGGCGGCAACATCAACCCGGTCTCCAAGGCGTACCGGACCGCGGCCAAGGCCTGCGCGTCGAAGCTGCCCGCCGACAGCAGCCTGCCGAAGGAGCCCGCCGCGGTGACCCCGGAGACTCCGGCGCTCGGTTTCACCTGCACCGAGGACTGCCCGGCGGCACCCAAGGCGCCGAGTCTGCCTTCCGAGTTCTGACCTTCCCGCACCACGTCCAACCGCCCCCATTGGGCGGTTGGACATTATCGGCCTGCCTCAATTCCACAGAATCGGACCTGTAACCGCGACGTAACCGCACGCCCGTCATCATGGAAGTTTCGCACGCCATCCAGGAATTCCGGCCACTGTTCGAATAACAGGCTCATTTCAGCTGAACGAGCCTGACGGTGGCCGAATTCGGCGTCCTCCCCAGGGCCGCCGGAGACCGCGCGGCCGCCCCGGCCGCCCCCGTGCGCACGACGCCCGGCCGGGGCGCCGCGGCCCGGTCTCCGGCGGCCCGCCACCCCCGCGCCGGGGAAACGTAACGTTTTCGTGGCAGAGCAGAACATAGGTACGGGGAGTCATCCCATAGGGTCGAGCGGTGATCGAACGTCGAAAAGGGGCACACGCCCGGACCGCCACCACCGCCGCAGCGGGCGGCCGCTGGTCCGTCCTCCGCCGGTGGTGGGCCGCGAACCGCCGCAGACTCCGGCTCCGCCGCCCGGCCTACCCACTCCCCGGGCGCACCGGCTTCCGGCGCTGGGTGCCGTCCTGGCGCCAGTCGCTGGGGCTGGCCGGCTCCTGTTTCGGCGCACTGGCCGTCCTCCTGACGATCATGTTCGCGCGTACCGAGATACCCGCCGACCTCAACGCCTTTGCCACCCAGCAGGACAACGTCTACTACTGGGCCGACGGCACCGAGATGGCCCGTACCGGAGACATCAACCGGCAGGACATGCCCCTCGCCTCGGTACCGGAGAAGGTCCGGTGGGCCGCGCTGGCCGCCGAGAACGAGACGTTCTACGAGGACAGCGGCATCTCCCCCAGCGGTATCGTCCGGGCCGCCACCAGGATGATCACCGGGGGCGACACCCAGGGCGGCTCCACCATCACCCAGCAGTACGTGAAGAACGCGTATCTCAATCAGGACCAGACCTTCACCCGCAAACTCAGCGAGATGTTCATCGCGATCAAGCTCGACAACAAGATGACCAAGGACGAGATCCTGGAGCGTTATCTGAACACGAGCTGGTTCGGGCGCGGCACCTACGGCATCCAGCGCGCCGCGCACGCGTACTACGGAAAGGACGCCGCCCAGCTGAACGTCAGCGAGGGCGCGTTCCTCGCCTCGCTCCTCAAGGGCGCCGCGCTGTACGACCCGGCGCTCGGCGCCGAGCCCCGCAAGCGCGCGGTGGAGCGCTGGAACTGGGTGCTGGACCGGATGGTGGCCATCGGCAAGCTCTCCCCGGAGGAGCGCGGCCGTTACACCCGCTTCCCCGAGCCGCAGGCCCCGCCCAAGCCCGCCGGCCTGACCGGCCAGAACGGCTACCTCGTGGAGACCGCCCGGGCCTACGTCGGCGCGCACACCGACATCTCCGAGAAGGACTTCGCGCTCGGCGGCTACCAGATCCACACCACGTTCGAGAAGCCCCGGATGACGGCGCTGTCCAAGGCCGTCGAGTCCGCCCGGGCCAAGCTCGACCCGGGCAGCCGGGCGGCCGACCGGCACGTACGCATCGGCGCGGCCTCGGTGACCACGGATGGGCGGATCGTGGCACTGTACGGCGGTCCGGACTACCTCAAGCAGGGGTTCAACGACGCCAACTCCTCGGTGGTGCCGGCGGGCAGCGCCTTCACGCCGTTCGTCTACGCGGCGGCGCTGCGCGACGGCGTCGAGCGCGAGCGCGGCAAGCCCCGGACGCCGGTCACGCCGGCCACGGTCTACGACGGCGACAACAAGATCACGCTGCGCACGCCGGAAGGCCCGTACTGGGACCGCGCGGGAAGGATCGCCAAGGCGGAGAACGACGGCGGCCGGTCCTGGGGGAAGATCCCGCTGAAGAGCGCGGTCGCGCAGTCCGTCAACACCACGGTCATGCAGCTGGGCATGGACGTGGGCCTGGAGCGGGTCGGCACGGTCGGTGTGCAGACCGGGCTGCTGGAGAGCAGCCTCGGCGAGAAGCTGCCGTCCTTCGCGCTGGGCACCGCCACGCCCAGCGCGATCCGGATGGCCGACGCGTACGCCACCTTCGCGGGCCGGGGCAAGCACAGCGACCCGTACTCGGTCGGCAAGCTCATGCGCAACGGCAGCGAGGTGCCGGTCGGCAAGCCGACCGCCCGGCAGGTGCTGCCCCAGGGCGTGGCGGGCGCGGTGGACGACGCCCTGCGCGAGGCCGTCCGCCGGGGCACGGCCACCGCGGCGAAGGGGGCGGGCCCCGACGCGGCCGGCAAGACCGGCACCGAGCAGGACAACAAGTCCGCGTGGTTCGTCGGCTACCGCGGCACCCTGTCGACCGCCGTCTCGCTCGCGCGCATCGACCCCAAGAGCCAGGAGCTGATGCCGCTGGACGGCATCGGCGGCCGGCCGAAGAAGGCGATCGGCAGCCCGCTCCCGATCGACATCTGGACGCGGTACATGGCCGCCCGGTAGCCCCCGGTACCGCGGAAGCCTCCGGCCCGCGTCCCCTGCGTCAGGGGTCGCGGGCCGGAGGCTTTCCGCTCTCCGCGCGCCGGCGCGCAGGCGGCCCGGGCCTACTTCACCACCGACGCCCAGTCCGTGATCTGCGCCGGGTCGAGGCCGCGCATCCGCTCCAGCACCGCCGGGTCCTGGGCGTCCAGCCAGTCGGCCACCTGCTTGAACGTGGCGCAGCGCACTTCCTTCTTCGTGCACACCGCCTTCACGACGTCCTCGATGGCCTTCATGTAGATGCCGCCGTTCCAGTCCTCGAAGTGGTTGCCGATGAACAGCGGCGCCCGGCTCCCGTGGTAGACGCGGTTGAATCCGTTGAGATATCCGTCACGGGTCAGCTTGCGCCACTGCGCGTACTTCGCCGGGTCACCCTTGGTGTTGTCCCCGGACTGGTTGTAGAGGAAGTTGAAGTCCATGGACAGGACCTGCTTCTCGCTCTGCGGGTAGGGCAGCAGCTGCAACGGGAAATTCCATATGCCGTTCTTCTTCGACGGCCATATCTGGAAGTCACCGGGCGAACTGGCGTCATAGCGCCAGTTGAACTCCTTGGCCGCCGTGAGCAGGTTCTCCTGCCCCTCCAGGCAGGGCGCGCGCCCTCCCACCAGCTCCTTCTTGTAGTCGAAGGGCAGCGGGGGCAGGCTCGTGTACCCGGTGTTCGTCTTCCAGTTCTGGACGAAGGAGTACGACTGCTGGATTTCGCTCTTCCACTCCGCGACGCTCCAGTCGCCGCCGCCCTTGGCCCCGCAGAAATGGCCGTTGAAGTGGGTGCCGATCTCGTTTCCTTCGAGCCAGGCGCCCCGGACCTGTCGCAGGGTGTCCTTGATGTGCTCGTTCGTCGCGTACGAAATGGCCGAAGCGCCCGGCTTGTGCTGCGGCGGCTTGTACAGCGTCGCCTTCGACTTCGGCAGCAGATAGGTGCCGGTGAGGAAGAACGTCATCTTGGCGTTGTTCTCCTTGGCGACTTCCCGGAAGTGCGAGAAGAGGTGGTCGTCGCCTTCCAGCGCGCCGTCCCAGGAGAACACCACGAACTGCGGCGGCTTCTCGCCCGGCTTGAGCTTCGCGGGCTTGGGCTGCTTGGGCTGGGGTCCGGTGTAGGACGTCGAACCGTCCCCGAGGACCTTGACCTTGCCGTCCCACTTCTCCTCGGGCTTCGGTGTCCCGCCGCCCTTGCCCGCGCCGCCCTCGGGCGGTGCCGGCCGCGGCCGGTCGGCGCCCTGCGACGGCGCCGCCGCCTGCTTGTCCTCGCCCTGGTCGTCGGAACCGCAGGCCGTCAGGCCGAGGGCGAGAGCCGCCACGGTGACCAGAGCCGGCGCGCCGAGCGCACTTCTCTTCGACATTTCCCTACCCCCTGGCACCAAAACACGTGTTCTGGCCCAAGTATCACAGAGGTGTCATGCCGCTCCTCAACCCCTGGCGTCCGTATCGCGTCACACGCCGGGGCCCGGCGGCCGGGCGGCACCTCAGGGCCGCCCGGCCCGGCCGTCAGGTGCGGTAGGCGTAGTACACCGCGTCCGGGTAGGACGCGATGATGCTCGCCACCGACTTCCGGTAGGTGTTGGTCGAGTGGTACGTCAGGTACGGCACTCCGTAGCTGCTGCGGTACGTCGTCATCATGGAGTGGTCCTTGGACCCGTCACCGTCGAAGTCCATCTGCATGACGTCGCCGACGTCCATCTGGTAGACGTTCGACAGGCTGGTCACGCGCTTGGAGTTCAGCGCGTACCAGGACCACTCGTTGGCCCCCACCCAGCTGTCGGACTGGTGGGCGGCGTCGTACCACCACGTGCGGTAGTCCGAGGACGCGCCGCCCTCGGTCTTCCAGCCGCCCGCCTTCAGGGCCTGGCTCAGGAAGTTGGTGCAGTCGCCGCCGGCCGCGTTGAACGCGCGGTACTCGGGGTTGTAGTTCCGCCAGTACTTCTCCGAGTACGCGGCCATGGCGGCGTAGTCGTACCCGCCGGTCAGCTGCTTGCGGGGGTACGCGCGCCAGGGCCGGGAGGTGTCGGCGGGCGGCGCGCTGGGCGTGGTGTCCGCGGCGTCCGCGACCGCCGCCCGCAGCGTGGGAGCGTTGATCGCACCGGGACCGTCGTCCTTGGACGTGATGCCCGTCAGCTCCCAGGTGCCGCCCGGGACCGCGGTGAAGTCCAGCTCGTGGCGGGCCTTGAAGCCGGTGGTGGCCGGCTCGTCACCACGGATCTTCTTGTAGGTGAGCGTGGTGCTCTCGGTGACCTCCACCGTGGCGTGCCGGCCGGTGAGCCGGGTGCTGTCCACGGTGACCTGGGTGTCGGCGGCGGTGTACGCCTCTCCCAGGCCGGCGAGCCGCTGCTTGCGGGCCCGCAGCGAGGAGACCCCGGCGTTCTCGGCGCGTGCCAGGCGGGCCGACAGGCGCACCTGCTTGCGGGGCAGCGGGGCTATTCGGCCCGAGCGGTTGTCGAGCAGCGCCGCCGTGCGCTGTGTCAGGACGGCGTCGGCGGTACGGCCGAAGGTCTGCGTCGTCGCCTGGTCCACGCCGGCGGTCCGCGGCGCCGCGGCGGCGGACGAGGCAGGCAGGCACACGGCCGCCGCGGCCACGGCGAGGACCGTGCCGACGGCGGATCTGAGGATCGTTGATTTCACGAAATTTCCCCTTGTCACCCCGGCCCACCCGGGCCGGGCAGGGAATCTTTACACGAAATGCCCGACAGCGGATCACTGGGCCGCGGGAACGCCGAGGTCACCGCTTGCGCGGCACCTCGCGCGCGGCCGGACCGGTCAGGATTCGAGAAGCGCCGGCCACCGTGCCGGAGCTAGCGTGACGCCATGGACCTCACCGCCAGGTGACGCCGAACGGGAGCCGCGCCACCGGCCCCGCCCGACGAAGGAGACGCACGATGAGCAAGGCCGCGAGACCCGCCCCCCGGTCACCTGCGCCGCACCCCGCCGACAGCCATGACCTGATCCGTGTGCACGGCGCGCGGGTCAACAACCTCAAGGACGTCAGCATCGAGATCCCCAAGCGCCGTCTGACGGTGTTCACCGGGGTCTCCGGCTCGGGCAAGAGCTCGCTGGTCTTCCACACGATCGCCGCGGAGTCCCAGCGGATGATCAACGAGACGTACAGCGCCTTCGTGCAGGGCTTCATGCCGACGCAGACGCGGCCCGAGGTCGACGTACTGGACGGGCTGACCACCGCGATCATCGTCGACCAGCAGCGGCTGGGCGCCGACCCGCGCTCCACGGTCGGTACCGTCACCGACGCCAACGCGATGCTGCGCATCCTCTTCAGCCGGCTCGGACAGCCGTACATCGGCTCGCCCGGCGCGTTCGCCTTCAACGTCCCCTCGGTGCGGGCGAGCGGGGCGATCACCGTGGAGCGCGGCAGCAAGAAGGCGGTGAAGGCGACCTTCAGCCGGACCGGCGGCATGTGCCCGCGCTGCGAAGGCCGCGGCGCGGTCTCCGACATCGACCTCACCCAGCTCTACGACGACTCCAAGTCGCTCGCCGAGGGCGCGTTCACCATCCCCGGCTGGAAGTCGGACAGCTTCTGGACCGTGCGGGTCTACGCCGAGTCGGGCTTCCTGGACCCGCACAAGCCGATCCGGTCGTTCACGAAGAAGGAGATGCAGGACTTCCTGTACCGGGAGCCGACCAAGGTCAAGGTCGAGGGCGTCAACCTGACCTACGAGGGGCTGATCCCCAAGATCCAGAAGTCGTTCCTGGCCAAGGACCGGGAGGCGATGCAGCCGCACATCCGCGAGTTCGTGGACCGGGCGGTCACCTTCCGGACCTGTCCCGAGTGCGACGGTACCCGGCTCAGCGAGGCGGCCCGGTCCTCGCGGATCGACGGGACCAGCATCGCCGACGCGTGCGCGATGCAGATCAGCGATCTGGCCGGGTGGGTGCGCGGCCTCGACAAGCCCTCGGTGGCGCCGCTGCTCACCGCTCTCGGGCACACCCTCGACTCGTTCGTGGAGATCGGTCTCGGCTATCTCTCGCTGGACCGGCCGTCGGGCACGCTGTCGGGCGGCGAGGCCCAGCGCGTCAAGATGATCCGCCACCTGGGCTCCTCGCTGACCGACACGACGTACGTCTTCGACGAGCCCACGACGGGTCTGCACCCCCACGACATCCAGCGGATGAACGATCTGCTGCTGCGGCTGCGCGACAAGGGCAACACCGTGCTCGTCGTGGAGCACAAGCCGGAGACCATCGCGATCGCCGACCATGTGGTCGACCTGGGCCCCGGTGCCGGTACGGCGGGCGGCGCGGTCTGCTTCGAGGGCACCGTCGAGGGGCTGCGGGCCTCGGACACCGTCACCGGCCGCCACTTCGACGACCGGGCCGCGCTCAAGGAGACCGTGCGCAAGGCCACCGGTGCGCTGGAGATCCGCGGCGCCACCAGGCACAACCTGCGGAACGTCGACGTGGACATCCCGCTGGGGGTGCTCTGCGTGGTCACCGGTGTGGCGGGTTCCGGCAAGAGTTCGCTGGTGCACGGCTCGGTCCCGGCCGGCGCGGGGGTGGTCTCGGTGGACCAGACACCGATCCGCGGCTCACGGCGGAGCAACCCGGCGACGTACACCGGGCTGCTCGACCCGGTCCGCAAGGCGTTCGCGAAGGCCAACGGCGTCAAGCCGGCGCTGTTCAGCGCCAACTCCGAGGGCGCCTGCGGCAACTGCAACGGCGCCGGCGTCGTCTACACCGACCTGGCGATGATGGCCGGTACCGCCTCCACCTGCGAGGAGTGCGAGGGAAAGCGCTTCGAGCCGTCGGTGCTCGCATACCGCCTCGCGGGCCGCGACATCAGCGAGGTGCTGGCGATGCCGGTGGCCGAGGCCGCGGAGTTCTTCGGCGCGGGTGAGGCGCGGACTCCGGCGGCCCAGCGCGTTCTGGACCGGCTCACGGACGTCGGGCTCGGTTACCTCAGCCTCGGCCAGCCGCTGACCACCCTGTCCGGCGGCGAGCGGCAGCGACTCAAGCTCGCCACGCACATGGCCGACAAGGAAGGCGTGTACGTCCTGGACGAGCCGACCGCCGGGCTGCACCTCGCCGATGTCGAGCAGTTGCTCGGTCTGCTGGACCGGCTCGTGGACTCCGGCAAGTCGGTGATCGTCGTCGAGCACCACCAGGCGGTCATGGCGCACGCCGACTGGATCATCGACCTCGGTCCCGGTGCCGGTCACGACGGCGGCCGGGTCGTCTTCGAGGGCACCCCGGCCGAGCTCGTCGCCACCCGTGCCACCCTCACCGGCGAGCACCTGGCGGCGTACGTCGGCGCCTGACCGGGCAGTTCGCACATGCGGCGGCGCGTCGGGCGGAACGTACACCTCTCCGTCCGGCGCGCCGCTCCCCCGCGTACCCGGTGTTCCGGTGACGTCGCGTCACGGCAGCCGGTGCCAGAACTCCAGCGCGTGCTCCGCGGCGTAATCGACCGGGGCGATCCGGTCCGGCGCCAGGGACTGGGTGTACGGACGCGCGTCGGCGTTCCGGTACGGGCGCCAGGCGGGCAGGCGGGGCCCGTTGGGCGTTCCGGTGCGGGCGAAGGCGGCCCACTGGCTCGTCATGGTGGCCGAGAGCCACCGCTGCGCCGCCGTGAAGCGCTGCTGCGCCGCCGCCTCTTCGAACAGGTAGGGGGTGTCGCCCGCGTGATAGGCGCCGAAGTCGAACCGGCCCGGCAGGGGCAGGTACATGGGGGCGTTCCGGTCGGCGAACTCGTAGGCGTACAGCGGGACTCGGCGTGCGAGCGCGGTGTGCTGCGCGTGCGTGCCGCGGGCCCACATCCGGTCGGTGACGACCGCTGACCAGGCGATGGCCGGGGAGGGGAACTGCGAGAGCGGGTACCGCGCGCGCACCCGCTCCGCGTTCTCGCCGAACGCGGTCGCGAGGCTCTGACCGTAATGCGCCTGCGTGAAGGGCTTGCCGACGGCGTCGTACTGCAGGCCCACGAACGTCCGGTGTTCGTCGCGGGTCGCTCCGGAAAGCACCGGTACGTGCTGGAAGCGGCCCGCGCGCAGGGCTCGCGGCGGGAGGTCCGGCAGGGTCTCGTTGCCGTAGGCGAAGGCCTGGAAGGCGTTCATGATGAACGGCACCTCGAGGATCTTCTTGACCGGCAGGGCCCGCAGGCACCGCAGGGTCCGTGCGGGACCGTCCGCCGCGCAGCCGAGCGAGGAGGTCATCTCCGCGCTGATGTCCGCCATCTCCCGGCCCTGGCGCCACACGAACCACGGGTAGCCGGGCACGCCGGGCCCCATGGTCCCGGCCGGCATGTCCATCATGCCCTCGCCGCTGGACAGGACGGCCCGGTGGAACAGCCCTCGGGCGCCCGGCGAGGTGAGGTGCGCGGTGATGGCCGAGGCCCCGTACGAGGAGCCCGCCACGGTCACGTTGCCCGCGTCCCCGCCGAAGGCGCCCGCGTTGCGCCGTACCCAGCGCAGCGCGGCCTGCTGGTCCTGGAGGGCGAAGGTCCCCGAGCCTTTCAGGCCCGGGTGGGCGAAGCCGCCGAACACTCCCAGCCGGTAGTTGACCGTGACGACGACGAGACCGCGGTCCGCGAGCCGGCGGGCGTCGAAGAAGCTGCCGCCGCCGACCGAGCCGTCGCCGTGGATCCACACCAGCACGGGAGCGGGGCGCCGTACGCGGGCGGGCGTGGTGACGTTGAGGACCAGGCAGTCCTCCTCCTCGCTGGCCACCTGCGCGTACGGGGAGGGGACTTGCGGGCACAGCGGTCCCGGCCGGGTCGTGTCCCGGACCCCGCGCCAGGGCGCCACCGGGCGGGGAGCCGCCCAGCGGTACGCGCCCTTGGGCGGCCCGGCGTACGGGATGCCCTGGAAGAGCCGGTGCCGGGCGGTGCGGACGCCCCGTACCCGGCCGGTGTCGGTCCGTACGGTGACATGGTCCTGTCCGGCACCGGGCCCCGGCCGTACGTCGACCGGTGCGGCCGGGGCCGCTGCTCCCGCACACAGCAGGGCCACGGCCGCCGCGACGCCGGTCTTCCTTCCCGGTCCTCTGCGACTCCTCATGAGCGGTCTCCTCCCGGAAGTGGCGCGGGGCCGCGCGGCCGCGGCGTGCGCCGGTCGTGGAGGAAACGGCGGTGGCGGGCCGGTGGACACGGCCGCCCCGCGCACCTCTCCTCCGGGGCCCCGGGGTGTCCTTCGCCCGCTCAGTCCGTCGCCGTACGGAGCCAGACCGTGGTCCACGGCGGCAGCGCGTCGCCCGGGACAGGCGCGGAGGACAGCAGCAGCGTGCCGCCGGGCAGCGGCTTCGGTGTGCCGGACAGGTTCGCCAGGCAGTGCCAGCCGCCCGAGCGGCGGAAGTGCAGCAGCCCTTCGGCGGCCGCGTCCGGCCCGTCGGCCCACTCCAGGGCCTCGTCGGCGAGGAGTTCGCGGCGCAGGCGCAGTGCGGCGCGGTACAGCTCCAAGGGCGCGGCGGGGTCTCCTTCCTGCGCCTCGACGGACAGGTCGCCCCAGTACGGCGGCTGCGGCAGCCAGGAGCCGCCACTGCCGAAGCCGTACGAGCTGCCGCCGCGCCTCCAGGGCAGGGGCACCCGGCAGCCGTCCCGGCCCTTCGACCGGCCCTGGCTGCGGAACCACACCGGGTCCTGGAGGGCTGCCCGGTCCAGGTCGGCGACCTCGGGCAGGCCCAGTTCCTCGCCCTGGTAGAGGTAACTGGAGCCGGGCAGCGCCAGCATCAGCAAGGTGGCGGCGAGCGCCCGGCGCAGCCCGTACTCCCGGTCGAGGGCGGGCGCCAGGCCGTCGGCCAGCAGCCACGCCTCCTCGTCGCAGCCGTCCGGCAGGCCGTGCCGGGAGGCGTGCCGGATCACGTCGTGGTTGGAGAGCACCCACGTCGCGGTGGCCCCGGCGGCGCGGGCGTCGGCGAGCGCGGTGTCGATGGAGGCGCGCAGTTCGCCGGCGTGCAGGGAGGCCTTCAGGAAGTCGAAGTTGAAGGCCTGGCCCAGTTCCTGCGGGGTGGCGTAGGCGGTGCGGCGGGAGTTGCGTACCCACGCCTCGGCGACCGCGACGCGCGGCGGGTCGTACTCGTTGAAGACCTTGCGCCAGTCGCGGAAGATCTCGTGCACCTCGTCGCGGTCCCAGAAGGGGTGGCTGCCGTCCTCGGGCAGGTCGTCCGGCTCGTACGCCTCGACGCCGCCGGTGTCGCGGAGCGGCGCGGCCAGATCCTTGGCCAGGCCGTGCGCCACGTCGACGCGGAAGCCGTCCACCCCGCGGTCGGACCAGAAGCGCAGCGTGGTGCGGAACTCGGCGCGTACCTCGGGGTTGTCCCAGTTGAAGTCGGGCTGCTCCGGGGCGAAGAGGTGGAGGTACCACCAGCCGTCGGGCAGCCGGGTCCAGGCGGGGCCGCCGAAGCAGGAGGCCCAGTCGGTGGGCGGGAGTTCGCCGTGCTCGCCCTTGCCCTCGCGGAAGACGTACCGTTCCCGCGCGGCGGAGCCGGGGGCGGAGCGCAGCGCCTCCTGGAACCAGACGTGCTGGTCCGAGGAGTGGTTGGGCACGATGTCGACCATGACCTTCAGGCCCAGCCGGTGCGCCTGGTCCACCAGTGCGTCGAAGTCGTCGAGGGTGCCCAGGCGCGGGTCGACGTCGCGGTAATCGGCGACGTCGTAGCCCCCGTCGGCGAGTTGGGAGGGGTAGAAGGGGCTGAGCCAGACGGCGTCCACGCCCAGGGCGGCGAGGTGGCCGAGGCGGGAGGTCACGCCGGGCAGGTCGCCGATGCCGTCGCCGTCGGAGTCGGCGAAGCTGCGCGGGTAGACCTGGTAGACGACGGCCTGCCGCCACCAGTCGCGGAGTGCGCCGCCGGATGTCGCGGGGCCGGCGGCGGAGTGCTGTGCGGTCACGTGGCTGCCTTTCGGTGTGCGGTACGGAGGTCAGGGGGCGTTCGGTGCGGGGCGGCCGGCCGCGGTTCCCGTGGCGTCATCCCTTCACCGCCCCGGAGGTCATGCCCGAGACGAGGGAACGGCGGAAGATCAGGACGAGGATGCCGATGGGCAGCGTGGCCGCCACGGCCCCCGCGAACAGCGTCCCGTACGGGACCGTGTACTGGCTCGTGAAGAGGGCGATGCCGACCGGGACCGTACGGTGGCCGTCCTCGCTGTTGAAGGTCAGCGCCAGCAGGAACTCCGTCCAGGTCGCGGTGAAGGTGAAGATCCCGGCGGTGAACAGGCCCGGCCGGGCCAGCGGGGCGATGACGGTCAGGACGGTGCGCAGCGGCCCGGCGCCGTCCATGGTGGCGGCCTCCTCCAGTTCGCGCGGGAGGCCGGCCAGGTAGTTGCGCATGATCCAGATCGCGAACGGCAGGTTGAGCGCGACGTAGGGGATGATCAGCCCGGCGTACGAGTTGAGCAGCCCGGCCTGCCGCTCCAGCAGGAACAGCGGTACGACCAGGGCGACCGGTGGGAAGACGGAGAGCATCAGCAGCGCCGTCATGACGGCGCCGCGCCCGCGCAGCGGGGTACGGGCCAGGGCGTACCCGGCGAAGAACGACAGGCCCAGGACGGCGGCCGTCGAGACCGAGGCGACCAGCACGCTGTTGAGCAGGTAGCGGCCGATGCCGTTGCGGACGAAGGCCTCCGTGTAGTTGGAGAGGGTGGGCTCCCCGGGGAACGCGGTCGGCGGCGCGGCGCTGATCTCGCCCGGGCCCTTGAAGGACGCGGTGATCATCCAGTACAGCGGGAGCGTCGTCAGGACGACGATGACCAGGGCGCCGAGGTTGACGCCGGTGAGGTGGCGGCGCAGGCCGGTACGGTGCCCGGTCCTCATGCCCGTCCCCCTTCGTCGGCCTGCGCCTTGAAGACGCGCAGGAACAGCAGGCAGCAGCCGATGACGATGACGGCGGTGGTGGTGGCGACGGCGGCGCCCCGGCCGATCTCCAGGTTCTGGAAGAGCGTCTTGTACCCGAGCATGGCCAGGGACTGGGTGGCGGTGCCGGGTCCGCCCTGGGTCAGCACGAACGGCAGGTCGAAGACGCCGAACGCCTGGAGGATGCGGAACAGGACGGCGATGGCGATGATCGGGCGCAGCTGCGGCAGCGTCACCTTCCAGAACGTCGTCCAGGCGCCCGCGCCGTCCACCTCCGCCGCCTCGTAGACGTCGCCGGGAATCAGCATCAGCCCGGCGAGGACGACGATCGCGACGAAGGGCGTGGTCTTCCAGACGTCGACCACCACCATGGCGCCCATGGCGGAGGCGGGCTGGCCGAGGATGTCCGGCTGATGGCCGAGGACCTGCTCGAAGAGCCAGGTCAGACCGCCGTACGTGCCGTTGAAGAGATAGCCGAACAGCTGCGCGGCCACCACGTTGATCAGCGCCCAGGGCAGCAGCAGGAGGGCCAGCAGCCGGCCGCGGGCGGCCCCGAGCCGCTCCAGGACCAGCGCGGCCGCGGTGCCGAGGACGAGTTCCAGCAGGACGGTGACGGCGGTGAACCCGAAGGTGAACACCAGGGCCTGGCGCCATTCGGGGCTGCTGAGCACCGCGGCGTAGTGCTCGCCCGTCAGGGAGCCGATCCGGAACCCGCCGTACTCCAGCCGTACGTCGGCGAAGCTGAGCAGGACGGAGAAGAGCACCGGGAAGACCGTGCCGACGGCGACGACGAGCAGCGCCGGTGCGGCGAAGAACCGGCCGGTACGGGCCTGGTGGCGACCGGTCCGCCGGGCGGAGCCACCGGCGGTGGCGGCGCGCCGGGCCCCGGCCCCGACGGGGCGCGCCTCGGTCGCGGTCGAGGTCATCGCGTTCACAGCGCCTCGCCTTCCAGAGCGGCCCGCACGTCGGCGCGGACGGCGCGGACCGCCTCGGCGGGTGTGGCGCGGCCCCCGGTCACCGCGTTGGCCTGGGTGTAGAGCGCCTTGCTGACCTGGGGGTAGTGCGGGGTCTGCACCGGCCGGGCCACCAGCCGCAGGTCGCGCGCCCGGGTGAGGGTGGGGTCGCCGACGGCCCGGGCCGCCGGCCGGGTCAGCACGTCGTGGAGCGCGGGGATCACCCCGGCGTGCTTCAGCAGGATCATCTGTACCTCCTCGCCGGCGCAGAAGCGGGCGAAGGCGACCGCGGCCGCGAGGTTGCGGGAGTTGGGGTTGACGAAGTTGCTCCAGCCGCCGGCGCAGCTCACGCCGGGCGGTCCGCCGCCCTCGAAGCCGGGGCGCGGCGCGACACCGACCCGGCCGGCGATTCTGGAGAACCTGCGGTCGGCGGCGTTGCCCCAGGCGTAGGACCAGTTGCGCAGGAAGACACCGCGGCCGCCGGTGAAGGCGTCCTGGGAGTCGGCCTCCACGTAGGTGGTGACGGTACGGGGCGTGACGCCGGTCGCGGTGAACTCCGCCATCAGCGCGAACGCCCGTTCCGCGCCCGCCCCGTGGAGCGCCAGGCGGCCCGCCGGATCCAGGACGGGGGCCCCGGCGTCGGCCAGGAACTCGGTGACGTTGCAGGTCAGCGACTCCGACACGGACGCCTGCCAGAGGAACCCGTACGCCGCGTCGCCGGCCCGCTGGACGGTGCGCGCGGTGTGCAGCAGTTCCTCCCAGGTGCGGGGTACCGGCCGGCCGTGCTTGGCCAGCAGGTCCTTGCGGTAGTACAGGAAGGAGCTGTCGGTGAAGAAGGGCAGCGCGTAGACGGACCCGCGGTATTCGCTGACCCGTCGCAGCGCCTCCGGATAGCCCGACCAGAAGTCCTTCGGCAGCAGCGTCTGGAGCGGCAGCGCGAGGGAGTGGGTGCCGAACTGGGCCGGCCAGGTCGTGTCGCCCAGGTACACGTCGGGGGTCGGGGAGGCGCCGGCGAGCTGGGTGGTGACCGCGGCACGGTTGCCGTCGGTGGTGCTGAGCGCGTTGGACTTGCGTACCCGCAGGTGCGGGTGGCGGCGCTGGAAGGCGCGGATGACCAGGTCGGCCACCACCGTGCCGTCCCGGGCGGGGATTTCGGACACCCACCAGGTGAGGGTGGCCGGGGTGCGCGGGGTCTGGGCGGCCTGGGTGAGCAAGGTGTCCAGGGGCTTTCCCGCGCAACCGCCGGCGAGCCCGGCTCCGGCGGCGAGCCCGCCGGCGAGCAGGGTCCTGCGGCTCAAGGCCATGAGTGCTCCTCACGTCTTGGCTGTCGCCATGACAGCGCTTGCAGGCTAGGAGTGCGCTCGTCGCAGGGTCAACGGCCGGTGAACAACAGATTTCTTGGCAGTCCACCTGGCAACGCTGTCATCACCCATTTGTGCTAGCGTCCCGCCATGTCCTCAGCTCGCAGCGCGGCCACGATGGCCGATGTCGCGGATCGGGCGGGGGTGTCGGTCTCCACCGTCTCGCGCACCCTGCGCGGCCTGCCGACCGTCTCGGACGCCACCCGCGCCCGGGTCGAGGCGGCCGCCCGTGACCTGTCCTTCGCCATCACCCGCAGCGCCTCCAGCCTCGTCACCGGCCGTACGGGGCGGGTCGCGGTCCTGCTGCCGGACCTGGAGTCGTGGTTCCTGGGCGCGGCTCTGTCCGGGATGGCCCCCGCCCTGCGCGACGCGGGCCTGGACCTGCTGCTCTACAGCGTCACCGACGTCCACGAACGCGCCGACTTCTTCGACCGGCTGCCCGCCCGCCGCAACGCCGACGCCCTGCTGGTGGTGAGCTTCGCCCTCTCCCCCGCCGAACGCGCCCGCCTCGACGACCTCGGCATGCCGCTGGTCTTCGTCAGCCAGCACGCCGCCGGGTGCCCGAGCGTCTACGTGGACGACCAGGACGCGGCCCTGCGCGGCACCCGCCACCTGCTCAACCTCGGGCACCGCCGGATCGGGTTCCTCCAGACCTCCGACGAGACGGGCTTCGCCTGGAGCAGCAAGGACCGCCTGGCCGGCCATCTGCGCGCCCTCGCCGAGGCGGGCGTGGAGCACGACGAGGCGCTGGTCCTGAGCGTGCCCGACTGGAAGGGCGGCGGCCTGGCCGCGGCCGTGGGCGGGCTGCTGAGCCTCCAGGCCCCGCCGACCGCCCTGTTCGCCGAGACCGACGACCTGGCGTTCCGCCTGCTGACGACGTTGCGCGCGGCCAACGTCCCGGTACCGGGCCGGATGTCGGTGCTGGGCTTCGACGACCACGTCATGGCCGGGCCGCTGGGCCTGACGACCCTGGCCCAGCCCGCTGCGGAGATCGGCCGCGCCGCCGTACGGCTGGCCCGCGCGGTGATCGACGGCTCCGAGACCGACCAGGGCCGTCACATCGTCCTGCCCACCGAACTCGTCCTGCGGAGCAGCACCGGGCCGCCGGGGGTGGGGAGTTGAGCCGGTGGCTGTGCGGGCCGGGACAGCAACTGTGGGGCTGGTTCTGCTGAACCCGGCAGGGACGTCCGGGTGGAACGCCCGGGAGACGCCCGGGAGGAACACCCGGGAACGGAAGCCCCCGCATTCAGGTCAGGGCGTATCCCGTACGACTCCGGCCACCACCGCGGCCACGGCCTTGCGGACGGCCTCGGGCTCCGGCGGGGCGGCCTTCCGGTCGGCGAAGAGCAGGTGCCCGGCGCCGACCAGTGTGGGGGCGAGCGTGTCGATGTCGGCGTCCGCCGCGATCCGCCCCCGTTCCTGCTCGGCGGCCAGGTAGGCGGCGATCGCGGCCGTGGCCTCGGTGAGCAGCGGGAGGCCGGCCGGCGTGGTCCGGCGCAGCCGTGCGCGCAGTTCGTCGCGCGAGCTGACGAGGCCGACGACCGCCACGGCCACCGACTCGAACAGCTCCGTCAGCGCGTCGGCGAGATGACCGGCGACGGCGCCCGTCCCGGCCGCGGCACGCAGGGCGGCCGCCCAGCCGTGGGTCCGGGCGATGCGGTCCTCCACCAGAGCGGCGAGGAAGGCGTCGAAGTCCTCGAAGTGCCGGTGCAGTACGCCCTTGGCGCAGCCCGCTTCCGTGGTCACCGCCCGGCTGGTGAGCGCGCTCGGCCCGTCCCGCAGCAGGACGCGCTCGGCGGCGCCGAACAGCTGCTCACGTACGTCTCGGATGGCCACCCCAGTCGGCACGGGCCCTTCCCCTCTCTCGTCCGCACCACTCGCCCCGTTGACGAGTGGGCACTCGCCCACTCATAGTGGGCGCATGCCCACTTTACCTCCGGAGCATCCCTCGGCCCCTGACACCGCACCCCACCGGCACCGGCAGGTGGCCGAGTCGTACGGCACCGACGCCGAACGCTACGACCGCGCCCGCCCCCGCTACCCGCAGGCCTTGGTCGACCGCGTGGTCGCCGCCCTGCCCCGTACGGCCGCCGCCGGCACCGCCGTTCTCGACGTCGGCTGCGGAACGGGCATCCTGGCCCGGCAGTTCGCGGCGGCCGGCTGCGACGTACTCGGCGTCGACACCGACGCGCGCATGACCGGTCCGGCACGGCGGCTCGGGCTCGAAGCCGAAGTGGCTGCCTTCGAGACCTGGGATCCGGCCGGCCGGACCTTCGACGCCGTCGTCTCCGGGCAGGCCTGGCACTGGGTGGATCCGGCGGCAGGGGCGGGCAAAGCGGCCCGAGTACTGCGCCCCGGCGGCCTGCTGGCGACGATCTGGAACGCGGCCCAGCCCACCCCCGAACTGGCGGCGGCCTTCGCAGCGGTCTACCGCAGCCTGCTGCCCGACTCGCTCGCCGCCCGCCAATGGACGACACCGACGACCGGAGACGCGTACGCAGCCCTGTGCGATCAGGCAGCACACGGCATACGCGCGACAGGCGGCGCCTTCGACGCTCCGGAGCGGTGGCGCTTCGACTGGGAGCACACGTACACACGAGACGCCTGGCTGGACCAGGTGCCCACCACCGGCGACCACACCCGGCTCCCCCCGGCCCAGCTGGAGGAGCTGCTGTCCGGCATCGGCGCCGCCATCGACGCGATGGGCGGCAGCTTCACGCTGCGGTACGCCACGGTGGCGGTGGTCGCGAGACGGACGGACACCGCCTGAACCGGCACAGCCCGCACCCGCGCAGCCGCCCGCCACTCACCCGGGCAACCGCGCTGCCACCTCCCGCGGTGCCCTCAGGAGGCTTCGGCGCGAAAGGCCGATCGGTAGGACTGCGGCGTGACACCGACGACGCGTTTGAACCGTTCCCGGAAAGCGGTGGGCGAGCCGAAACCCGCCTGGGCCGCGATGCGTTCGACACCGTACGCAGTGGTCTCCAGCAGGAACTGCGCACGCCGCACCCGGGCCCGCAGCAGCCACTGCAACGGTGTGGTGCCCGTCTGCTCCCGGAAGCGGCGGCTGAACGTCCGCTCGCTCAGCCCACAGCGCGCGGCCATCTCCGCGAGGGTCACGTCCTGGGCGAGGTGGTCCTCGATCCACGTCAGCACCGGCTCCAGCAGGGAGCCCTGGGGCACGGGCGGCCGGGCGTTCACGATGAACTGCGCCTGGCCGCCCTCGCGTTCCAGCGGCATGACCGACAGCCGGGCCGAGTCGGCCGCGACCGCCGAACCGAAGTCCCGCCGGATGATGTGCAGGCACAGGTCCATGCCGGCGGCGGCTCCGGCCGAGGTCAGGATCTGTCCGTTGTCCACGTAGAGCACGTCCGGCTGTACGTCGACGAGCGGGAACCTCTCGGCCAGCACGTCGGCCGCGATCCAATGCGTGGTCGCGCGCAGTCCGTCCAGCAGCCCTGCGGCGGCGAGGGTGAACACGCCCGTGCAGATGGAGACGATGCGGGTGCCGGCGGCCGCTGCCGCGCGCAAGGCGTCGCACACCTCCGCACTCGGCGGGGCGGCTTCCTCGGTACAGCCCGGCACGACGACCGTGTCCGCGTCCCGCAGCGCCTCCAGGCCGTGCGGCGCGACGAGCGTGAAGGTCTCGGTGATCACCTGGGGCTGTGGTGCGCAGACCCGCACCTGGTACGGGCGGCGCTCGTCCGCCAGCCGCGCCCGCCCGAACACCTCGACCGGGGTCGCCAAGTCCCCCGCCACCACGTGGTCCAGCGCCAGTACCGCCACCGTATGCATGCGGGACACGGTAAGCGAGAACCCGCCGCGCCGAAAGAGCCAGGTCAGATAGCCATGGCCGGATGCTTCGCAGTAGGACACGGGTGGCGGGAACCCGTTGGAAATTGTCATTTCAGCCCCTGGGGCTCGACGCGTGGCCTGCCTAGCCTGACGCTGCACGATCCCGGCGGCGGTGCGGGAGCACGCCGCCCTCCCCGAGCGGAAGAAGGAAACACCCTGTCATGCCTGTCGACGAAGCCACTTCGGCCCCGGCTGCCACCACTCCCCCTGCCCTGCGGCACGCGCAGTCCGGAGCCGGCCGGTGACGAAGTTCCTCCTCGCCGTGCACGTCCTGGCCGCGATCATCGCCATCGGTCCGGTGACCGTGGCGGCCAGCATGTTCCCCGCGGCGGTACGCCGGGCCCAGGCGTCCGGACCGGACGCCGCCGCGCTCTCCGGCGTCCGGCTGCTGCACCGCATCTGCCGTGTCTACGCCGTCATCGGCCTGGCCGTACCGGTCTTCGGCTTCGCGACCGCCCGCAGCCTCGGCGTCCTCGGTGACGCGTGGCTGATCACGTCCATCATCCTCACCGCCGCCGCGGCCGGCATCCTCGCGCTGCTCGTCCTCCCGGGCCAGGAGGCGCTGCTCGGCCGGCTCGACGGCGCCGGATCCCCGGTGGAGCGCGGCGCCACCGCCCGGCTGGCGATGCTCACCGGCGTCTTCAACCTGCTCTGGGCCGTGGTGACCGTCCTCATGATCATCCGTCCCGGCTCGACCACGGGGGCGTGACCGTGCGCCGCGACCGACAGCCGCTCCGTACCGCCGCCACCGTCGAACTCGTCTCACTGGTCATCCTGCTGGCCAACCTGGTGACCGCCCACCTGCCCGCCGTCTCCTCCCTGGCCGGCCCCCTGCACGGCTGCGCCTACCTCTTCACCGTCATCGCCACCGCCCGCGATCCGCGCCGCTCCCCCGCGGCCGTCGCCCTGTCCCTGCTCCCGGGCGTCGGCGGGCTCCTGGCTCTACGGAGCCTGACACGGGCCACGGAGCGGGGCGGCCGGTCGGCTGAGGCCGGCTGAGACACGTACCGGCGGCTCCCTTTCCCTTTACCTCTTCTCCCACCTCCGCATCCGAAGGGAACGCTGCACCATGTCCGTGGTCATGCCGATCCTGATAGCCCTGATCGCCATCGTCTGCATGTCCCTGATCCCCGAACCGCACCGACGCCGCGTCAACGCGCTGGGCATCGCCGGTGCGGGCGCCGCCTACATCAGCGGTGGCGGCCTCGGCCCGTGGGAGTTCGTGCTCCCGGTCGCCCTCTGGTATCTCGCCTACCGGGGGCTCGACAACTGGACGTTCATCGGCATCGGCTGGCTCGCCCACACCGCCTGGGACGTCCTGCACCATCTCCAGGGCAGCCCCATCATCCCGCTCGCCGAGTACTCCTCCTTCGGCTGCGCGGTCTGCGACCCCGTACTGGCCCTGTGGTGCTTCGCGGGCGGACCGTCGGTCGTCGACCGGATGCGTACGCGCTCTGCCGCACGCACCCCGCACGCCTGACGATCCGCCCGGAGTCGCGCACGGTCATGGACGAGCACGCGTCGGAGCACCCGACACGGCCGGGCTCACTTGGCCCGGAGGAGGTACAGCGTGCCGAATCCGCTGGTGGTGCAGACGATGGTGGTCGAGGTCTGGGTCCAGGTGAAACCCGCCGGAACGGTGCAGGCCCACAGGCCCGTCTTGGGCTTCACCACGTGATAGAGCACGCCGGTGGAGCAGGTCGTGGTGCGCGAGACGTGGTTGTAGGTGTAGCCGCGGGGAACCGTGCAGGAGTAGTAGGCGGCGTCAGACGCGCCCTTCGG
Organism: Streptomyces sp. NPDC052496; assembly: GCF_040679095.1. Classification (NCBI taxonomy): domain Bacteria; kingdom Bacillati; phylum Actinomycetota; class Actinomycetes; order Kitasatosporales; family Streptomycetaceae; genus Streptomyces; species Streptomyces sp. NPDC052496. Next base: position 137,230 of record NZ_JBFAUH010000020.1, on the reverse strand, counting down.
AGCCGGGGCTTCGGCCGCTGTGGCCGCTGCCGGAGTGGTGCCCAGCATGACGGCCGCAGTGCCCAAGCCGAGCAGTAAGGGCCGCAGTTTCGGTCGCACCATGAGATTGCCCTTCTGAGGGGTGGTCCACGGGGCAGAACCAGCGGCTGGGTCCGGCCGGGTGCTGCCCCGTGCCCCGGCCCGCCGCGGAACGTACGGCGGAAGCTTCACAGCACAGCCGTAGCCGGACAAGCACTCTCCGTGCGGCTTCGCTCCGGAACCAGTGGGTCCGCAGGCCGCCGGGACACCGGGGCGGACTTACGCGCGGACCGTACCGGCACTGCGTGCATTGACCAGTCCGCTCTGCAGGACCCGCGCTCGGGTACGGGTCTCCGTCACCTCCGTGGCTCTGCTCGGTGCCCGGCGCGGCGCAGGCGTACGAGGTGTCACATCGTGCCGCAGGCGGTCAAGTTTCGGTGGCGTCGAACTGTGATGGGTTCCTGGTCACGCGCCGAGCCCCCCGGGGCCCTCCGAGCGTACGAAGGACCGGTCGGGCTCTCCGACTCCGAAGGCGGGACGGGTTCTCGGCTCTCGCGGCCACAGCCGTCATGCGGGCAGCGTTCACCGGATCCGAAGAGCGCGAGCAGCCGTTCCTCGGTTCATCGGCGTGGCCGCCATGGGCACATGACCGGCCATCGGCCTGCACGTCAGCCCGCTCGGTACGACCGCTCAGGCCGGCGAGGACGCGGCGCGCAGCACGGCGATCACCTCGTCGTCACCGACCTGGCCGAAGTCGTCGTACCACTCGCCGACCGCCCGGAAGTGGTCCGGCTGGTGCAGGACGAACACCCGGTCGGCCTCCTCGGACAGGTCCGTGACGGCGCTGCGGGAGCCGACCGGTGCGGCGAGTGCCAGGTGCGCGGGCTGCCGGCGGCGCAGGTGGCGCAGGGCCGCGAGGGCGGTCAGGCCGGTGGCGAGGCCGTCGTCGACGAGGAGTACGGTGCGCCCGGTGATGCGGGGCTCGGGCCGGCCCTCCCGGTAGAGGTCTTCGCGCCGGTGCAGTTCGGCGCGTTCGCGCGCCACGGAGGGGGCGAGCCGGTCCTCGGCCAGGCCCAGGAACCGCAGGGCCCGGTGGTCGAAGACGGGCTGCTCCTCGGCGACGAGGGCGCCGATGCCCGTCTCGGGCGAGCCGGGTACGCCGATCTTGCGGGCCACCAGCACGTCGAGGGGCGCCCGGAACTCCCGGGCGACCTCCGCGGCCACGGGCACGCCGCCGCGCGGCAGCGCCAGGACGAGCGGGTCGGCCGCACCGTACGGCCAGGCCGCGGCACCGGACGTACCGGGCGCGCCGCCGGACGTACCGGCCGTGCCGCCTGCGTCGTCCGTGGCGTCGGCGGGCGCGCGCAGCCACTCGGCGAGGGCCCGGCCTGCGTGCCGGCGGTCGGTGAAACGCATGGATGCTCCTTGCCCTGGGTGGCTTGCTCGGGAAGACCGCGGGCGGGTCACTGGCCGGTGGGCCAGGTCTCCTCCTCGCCGGTGGCGGGCGGTTCGGGGTGCAGCGGGGTCAGGGCGTGGGTGCGGTCCAGGTACAGGAAGGCGTCGTAACGCTGGGCGAGGGTGGTGGGTACATAATTCGCGTACGCGTCGCGCTCCGGCTGGTAGACGACGCCGATGGCGCGGTGGTCCCGGCGCACACCGGCCCAGCCGGCCGGTGCCGCGGCCTCCGGGTGCAGGCCGGTGCCGCTGTCCCGGGGCGGGAAGACGAACAGGGCCCGTTCCTCGGGCAGGGCCTGGTGGAGCAGTTCCTCCACGCTGCCCGCGCGTGCTTCGGGGACGCGGAGCGTACGGGCCTCCGCTCCCCAGCGGCTGCCCGCGACGACCGTCCCCTGGTACGAGCCGAAGCCGACGAGCACGACACCGTCCGCGGCGTGCCGTTCCCGTACCACCTGGCCGATGTTGATCATCCCGGCCGGGCCCATGGCGGTGGCCCGCGCGTCACCGACGTGCGTGTTGTGGGCCCACACCACCGCTTTCGCGCCCGGACCGTGGTGCGCGGTCAGGCGGTCCAGGGTGTCGGCCATGTGGTGATCGCGGATGTTCCACGACTCGGGCCCGCCGCGGACCATCGCCCGGTAGTAACGTTCCGCGCCGGCCAGCGTCTCGGCGTTCTGCAGCGCGGCGAGCTCCGCCACGGACGAGGTGTCCGCCGGCTGCCGGGCGCGTTCGCGCAGGGCCACCAGGAGGCGGACCACCTCGGGTTCGCACCCGGAGGGCAGCATCCGGGTGGCCAGGGCGTACGTCTGCGGGTCCGGTCCGTACGGTTCGAGGCACCGGTACGCCTCCTCCGCCTGCCGCACCTGGTCCGGGTGGTGCTCACCCAGGTAGGACAGCACCGCCTCCAGCGACTCCCACATGCTGTAGACGTCCAGGCCGTAGAAGCCGACCCGCTCACCGGGCGGCAGGCCGGTGTTGTGCGCGCGCAGCCGGCGGGCGAAGCGTGCCACGTCCGTATTGGCCCACATCCACCGCGGCCAGCGGCGGAACCCTTCCAGCGCCTGCTGCGGGTCCTCGGGCGCGCCGGGCGCCGCGGTCACCGAACAGTGCAGGTCGAGGCAGTCGGGCCAGTCACCCTCGACAGCGACGAAGGCGAACCCCTTCTCCGCGATCAGCCGCTGGGTCAGTTGCGCGCGCCACCAGTAGTACTCCGCGGTGCCGTGCGACGCCTCCCCCAGGAGGACGTAGCGGGCGTCGCCGATCCGTTCCATCAGCGGGTCCAGCGTGGCGGGGTCCGCCAGCGGCAGGGCGGTGGAGAGAACGTGCGTCAGGTCGGAATCCAGCGGTTCAGCGGCGGCCATCGCCGCCTCCGGGAGCGGGCGGCCGGACGGGCCCGGCGGGCGCCGGCGGGTGCAGGAACCATTCGCGTGCCGCTTCCGTCACCTGTTCCAGGGTTCCGGGCTCCTCGAACAGGTGGGACGCGCCGAGCACCACCTCCACCTCGCACGGCGCCTGCATCGCGGCGGCGGCCTCGCGGTTCAGCCGCAACACCTCGGTGTCCAGCTCGCCGACCAGCAACAGCACCGGGGCCCGTACGTGTTCCAGCGCCTCGCCCGCCAGATCGGGCCGGCCGCCCCGGCTCACCACGGACCGGATCCGGGCGGGCCGCCGTTCAGCCGCCACCAGGGCGGCCGCCGCCCCCGTACTGGCGCCGAACAGGTGCAGCGGCAGGTCCCGGGTGGCCGGGTGCTCGCACAGCCAGTCGACCGCCGCGACCAGCCGCTCGGCCAGCAGCGGAATGTCGAAACGGTGCCGCTCGGAGACGGCGTCCTCCTCGGCCTCCTGCGTGGTGAGCAGGTCCGGCAGCAAGGCGGCCAGACCGGAACGGCGCAGCGCGAGGGCGACCGCGCGGTTGCGCGGGCTGCGCCGTGAACTGCCGCTGCCGTGTGCGAAGAGCACCACGGCGCGCGGTGAATCCGGCAGTTCCAGGTCGCTGTCGAGCACCACCCCGCCGGGTGCGGACACCGTCTCGTGCGTCGTCACTGCGTCCTCGCCTCGTTCCATCCTCCGACCGGGCGCCTGCACCGCCGCGCCCCCGCCCGCCGCACCGCACCACGACCGCCCAGGACACACCCTTTCCGGCCCACACCGTACGCGTCCCGCACCGCGGCCGGAGGTACCGCTCCGGTGCGTGTGTCGGAAGATCGCCGCGCTGACCGTGGTGCGAGGGCTTGTGTCAGCAGGCAGGTGTCAGCAGGCGCGCGCCGGCCCCGCGGCCGCTCACGCGGACCGGGCCGGCTTTCCTTGACTGACGGTGTCCAGCAGCAGCTGCGCGGCCACCGCCGCCCCGTCGGTACGGACGGCGCCGGCCACGGCTCGCGCCCGTGCACGGGTTCCGCGTGTCAGGACCGTGGTGAGCGCGGCCGTCAGGGAGGCGAAGGTCGGCGCCGGACCGTCGTGGGCCACGCCGATGCCCAGCTCGGCCACCCGGGCGGCCCAGTACGGCTGGTCCGCGATCAGCGGGACCACCACCTGGGGCGCACCGGCCCGGGCCGCCGTCGTGGTGGTGCCGGCGCCGCCGTGGTGCACGACGGCCGCCACCCGCCGGAACAGTGCCTGCTGGTTGACCTCGCCGACGACGAAGCAGTCGTCGCCGTCGTCGATCGGGGCCAGGTCCGCCCAGCCGCGGGCGAGGAGTACGCGGCGGCCCTGTGCGCGGACCGCTTCGATGGCCACCCGGGCGATGTCCTTCGGGGCGTACGCGGCCATGCTGCCGAAGCCCACGTACACCGGTGGCGCCCCCGCGTCCAGGAACGCCTCCAGCCCGTCCGGCAGCGGGCGGTCGTCGGGCAGGATCCACGGTCCGGTCTGCACGAGGTCGAGGTCCGTCATGCCCTGGGACGGGCACAGCGTCGGGTCCGCCGCCAGCCACGGCCGGCCGGTGAAGACGTGGTCACGGACGTTGTCCACCGGCGGCAGGCCGATGGCCGCCCGCCGGCGGTTCAGCGCCTCGCCGTACAGCGCGTTCACCCTCTGCGCGTCCTGTTCCCACAGCACCCGGTGGTCGGTCTCGTCCCGCGGGGACGGCGTGCCCGGCCGCGCCCCGGGGCGGAAGTGCCGGGACGGCAGGCCGAAGATGTGGAAGCACCCGTACACGTAGCGCAGGCCCAGGCTCTCGGCCACGTCCCGGGCGCCGGCCGGCATCAGACCGGTCGCCAGCAGCACGTCACATCCCTCGGCGGCCGTGGTGAGCGTGTCGAACCGGGCGTCGACCAGCTCGGTGGCGAGCCGGAAGGCGGCCGCCGCCGTCGGCGGCCGCTCGCCGGCCACCACCGAGCGCACGGTCGGGCCGAGCGGCACCAGCGGTACGCCGGCCCGCTCCAGCAGCGCCGCGAACTCCTCGTCCGGCGGCGCGCACATCCGTACCTGCGCGCCGAGTCCGCGCAGTGTCACCGCCAGTCCCGCCAGCGGCTCGACATCTCCGCGCGATCCCACCGTCGTCAGCAGCACTCGCATCTCACGATCCCCGTTTCCGCAGGTCTTCCGGAGGATTTCCGGAGGTTTCCCGGAGGTCTTCCGGCTTTCAGCCGCCGATTCTGCGGGGTGGGAGGGGCCTTGCCGCAAGCCCCCTGGTGCGCTATATGTTAGGAGTGGCGAGGAGTGGGTTCTCCTTGCCTTTGCTTTTTGGCCGACGCCCACCAGCCCAGGGGCGGGCGGCCCGGCGGTCACCGCCCCCATCGATCCTGCTCGTCGGTGCGCCGCGCATAATGCCGACATGACCACCGCCGAAGGCTGGGTGCGGTACTGGCGCGACGGCGACCGCCCCGTGGAGGCCATGCACGCGCACTTCTTCGACCACGTCTATCCGCCGCACAGTCACGACACGTACTCCTTCGGCATCACCGTCGCCGGCGCGCAGAGCTTCCACTGCCGGGGCGGCACCCACACCAGTGGCGCCGGAATGGTGATGGCCTTCAACCCGGACGAGGTGCACGACGGCTGGGCCGCGGCCGACACGGGGTACCTGTACCGCATCGTGCACCTCGGCCCGTCCGTGGTCAGCGACATGATCAGCGACGCCACCGAAGGCCGTTCCGCCGCGCTGCCCCTCTTCACGGCCCCCGTACTGAGCGACCGAGCGCTCACCGACGCCCTCTCCGGGCTGCACGCAGCGCTGACCGGTTCCCCGAATCCGCTCGTACGGGACGAGTGGCTGACCGCCGCCGTGACCGCCATGACGCGCCGCGGCGCGTCCACGACGGCGTCCCCGGTACGGGCCCGGACACCGACCGACCGCGCACGCCGCCAGGCGGCCCGTCGCGCGCGGCAACTGCTCGACGACACCTACCTGGAGCCCCTGACCGCGGAGCAGCTGGCAGCGGCCGCCGGGTGCAGCCGGTTCGCCCTCTACCGGGCCTTTCGCGCCGAGTTCGGCCTGGCGCCGAGCGACTACCAGCGGCAGCTGCGCCTGCGTCACGCGCGTTCGCTGCTCGTCTCCGGCGCCACACCGGCCGACGCGGCCGCGGCCACCGGCTTCGCCGACCAGGCGCACTTCAGCCGCTGGTTCCATCGCGTGTACGGCATCACGCCGGGTACCTTCCGGTATGCCTGACGCCATGACCGCACTGCCGCACCGCCTCCTCCGGGCGCTCGACCGGTTCAACGCCGCGCATCCCTGGGACCACAACGCCCACTTCCACCCATGGATCCTGCGGCAACTGCCCCGGCGTTTCGGCAGCGCCCTGGACGTCGGCTCCGGCAGCGGCGACCTGGCCGCACTTTTGGCCACCCGCGCCGCCACGGTGCACGGCATCGACGCCGACCCGGCGATCACGGCCCGGGCACGGGAGGCGGTCCCTCGGTCGGCCCCCGTGACGTTCACGGTCGCGGACGCGCTCACCGGGATCCCGGGCGACTCGTACGACGTCATCACCTGCGTCGCCGTCCTCCACCACCTGCCGCTCGCCGACGCCCTCACCGTCTTCCGCCGCCACCTGGCCCCCGGCGGCACCCTGGTGATCGTCGGCCTGGCCCGGGAACAGTCCCCGGCGGACCGCTTGCTCGCCGCCGCGTCCGTCCCGCTCAACGTCGCCACCGGCTGGTTCAAGAACAGGGGCCGTACGCGCGAGGGTTGTCCGGACAGGAGCCGTACGGGCAGGGGCCGTGCCGGCGGGAGCTGTGCGGACAGGGACCGTACGGCGCGCCGGCCGGTCGCCATGACCGCCCCGGCCCGCCCGGCGGACCTCCCCTTCTCCGTCGTCCTCCGCGAGGCCCACCGCATCCTGCCCGGCGCCCGCCTGCGCCGTCGGCTGTTCTGGCGCTACACGCTCGTGTGGCGTCACCCTTGAGCCCGTACGAGACGGGAATCCACCCCGGTCTCCCCCTCCCCAGGGCCGCACACCCACGGCGCCATGTCCGGATGTGACAGGTAATCGTCATTGCGGTCACCGCGGCAGCGGGTGAGGATCGGTTCATGCCCACTGCGCACCGTGTCGTCATCGCGGTCTTCCCCGATGTCGATCTCCTCGACGTCACCGGCCCGGCCGAGATCTTCGCGCTGGCCAACCGGGAGACCGGGGGCCGCGCCGGCTACCAGGTGCGTCTCGCCGGGCCGGTCGCGGGGGCGGTCCGGACGTCGGCGGGCGTGCGGCTGTTCACGGACGTGGCCTTCGAGGACGTCGGCGAGCAGGTGGACACCCTGGTGGTGCCGGGCGCGGTCGACATGACGGACGACGGTCCGGTGGCCCGTACCGACCCCGGCGTCGTGGCGTGGGTGAAGGAGACGGCCCCGCACGCCCGGCGGATCGCGTCGGTGTGTGTGGGCGCGCATCTGCTGGCCGCTGCGGGGCTGTTGGGCGGGAAGACGGCGACCACCCACTGGTCGACCTCCGCCCAGCTCGCCGCCGACCACCCGGACGTCACGGTCGACCCGGACCCGATCTTCGTCCGGTCCGACTGCGGCCGCCTGTGGACCGGGGCCGGGATCAGCGCGTGTCTGGATCTCGCGCTGGCCCTGGTGGCGGAGGACCTGGGTGAGCAGACCGCCCTGACGGTGGCCCGGCAGCTGGTGATGTACCTCAAACGGCAAGGCGGGCAGAGCCAGTTCTCCGTACCGCTGAGCCGCCCGGCCGCCGAGCGCCGGGACATCGACGCGCTACGGCTGTGGATCTCCGACCATCTCGACGCGGACCTCTCCGCGCCGGCCCTGGCCGCCCGGATGTGCCTCAGCGAACGGCACTTCGCCCGGGTCTTCAAACAGGAGACGGGCAGCAGTCCCGCCGCGTACGTCGAAGCGGCCCGCGTCGAACTGGCCCGGCGCCTGCTGGAGACCACCGACTGCCCGCTCGACCAGGTCGCGGCCGCCGCCGGGCTCGGCTCGGCGGAGACGTTGCACCGGGCGTTCCGACGGCAGCTCGCCACCACTCCGGCGGCCTACCGCCGTCGCTTTCGGACCCGGGTCGGCTGACCCGACCGTCGTCCCGTTCTCCCGTTCTCCCGTTCTCCCGTTCTCGCGACTCTCTGCCCCTTCCGCTCCGCATTCTTGCCTGCATCTCTTCCCTGGCGCACGGCGAGGCAGCCGACCTCGCCATGCCCTCACGCCCGCAACGACGAAAGGTTCCTCCGATGACCCCCTCCAGCCCCACCACCCCCTCCCCCACCCTGCGCGACGTGATCGGCCTGCCCGAACAGCTGCCGCGGCTGAGTGAGTCCGCCCTGCTCATGGTGGACTTCCAGAACACCTACCGCACCGGCGTCATGGCCCTGGAGGGCGCCGACGCAGCCCTCTCGGCCGCCGCCCGCCTGCTGGCGCGTGCCCGTGCCGCGGGCACGCCGCTCGTCCACATCGTCAACGACGGTGGCGAGGGCACGCCGTACGACGTCCGCGCCCACATCGGCGCCATCAGCGACCAGGTCGCCCCCGTCGACGGGGAACCGGTCGTGGTCAAGCAGTTCCCGAACGCCTTCCACGCCACCGAGCTGGAGAAGACCCTGTCCGGTCTGGGCTTCGAGCCCGGTGGCGGCAAGGACCTCGTACTGGCCGGTTTCATGACCCATATGTGCGTCAGCTTCACCGCGCAGGGCGCCTTCAACCTCGGGTACCGGCCCACCGTCGTCGCGGAGACCACCGCCACCCGGGCCCTCGCCGCACCGGACGGCACCGTACTGCCGACCACCACCCTGCATGCCGCCGCCCTGACCACCATCGGCGACCTGTTCGGCCTCGTCGTGCCCACCGTGGACGGTCTCCCCGGCTGAACCGCCCACGAGCCGGAGGCCGCGCCGCTCTTCAGCGCGCGGCCTCCGGGGAACCCCAGGCAGCAGCCGCGCCGGCCGACCGCAGTTCGCGGACGAGCGCCCGTACCGCCGCCGACTCCGCCGATTCGGGTGCCATCACGTAGCCGACGCCCCGCCGGGGCGGCCGGGGCGCGAGGGAGGTGACGGCGACGCCGGCCGGTGCGCCCGCCAGGGTCAGCATCGGCATGATCGACATGCCCATCCCGCGGGCGATCATCGACAGCACCACGGTGTCGTCCTCCACGCGGAGCGTGGCCGACGGGATCCAGTCCTGGCCCGCCCACCACTCACGGGTGTAGGAGCCGCAGTTCTCGTCCCAGTCGATCAGCGGGAGCGTCCTGGGGTCGGTGTCCGGGCGGTCCTCGGGGTGCGCCAGCGCGTACGGCTCCTCGAAGAGGCGGGCGCCGGTCAGGCCCGGCGGCGGGCCCGCCGCGTCCAGGGTGGCGATGCCCAGGTCGGCCCGCCCGTCGGCGACCTCGCCGGCCGTGCCCCGGCCGATCTCCCGTACGATCCGCACCTCGGGCGAGAGGCCGGGGTGCCGGGCGGTCAGCCGCTCCAGGACGGCGGGCAGCAGATGGGCCGCCGCGCTGCGGAACGCCGCGATGCGCAACGGGCCGGTGACCGCTCCGTCCCGCGCGCCGCGCACCTCCGCCGCCATCGTCTCCGTGAGCCGTACGATCCGCCGGGCGTAGGCGACCGCCCGCTCGCCCGCGGCCGTCGGCCGGGCGCCGTGCCGGCCGCGGTCGAAGAGCACGGCGCCGAGCTTGCGTTCGCAGGTGCGTACGGCGTGGGAGACGGCGGACTGGGTCATGCCCAGGCTCGTGGCCGCCGCGGTGAAACCACGTTCCCGTTCGACGGCGATCAGGATGCGCAGTTCGTGCGGCGCGAGGTCGCTCATGCGACGGAAGTATTCCATGAGCGGCATTCATGGAAAGCGCGCTTCCATCGACGGCAGCCCCTGCCCGGGCCGCCGGGCGCCTCCTACGGTGATCACATCGCGGCCGGTGGTCACCTGCGGACCGCCGCGCCACCCCTTCCCGCACGCCCAGGAGTACTTGTGCCCGGCACGGCAGCCCGCTTCGTCCACCAGATCTCCCGCCCCCACGGCTTCCCCACCGCCGCGGACTTCGCCTTCGTCGAGGAGCGGCTGCCCGCGCCCGCTCCCGGCCAGGCCCTGGTGGAGAACCTCCACCTCTCCGTCGACCCCTATATGAGGGAGCTGATGGACGGCGGCTGGGACCTGCACGCGCCGCTGGAGGGCCGGTCCGTCGGACGCGTCGTCGCGTCCCGTACGGCGGATCTGGCGGAAGGCACGCTCGTCTTCCACCGCAAGGGCTGGCGCACCCACGCCCTGGTCACACCGGACGAGGTACGCGTCCTGCCCCGTCACCGTGGCGTGCCGGCCCGCTCCTACCTGGGCGTCCTCGGCGGTACGGGGCTGACCGCCTACGTCGCCCTCACCCGTACGGTGCGCCTGCAGCCCGGCGAGAGCGTCTTCGTCTCCGCGGCGGCGGGCGGAGTGGGCAGTGCGGCGGGGCAGTTCGCCCGCCTGCTGGGCGCGGGCCGCGTCGTCGGCAGCGCCGGCTCACCGGCCAAGGTCCGGCGTCTCACCGAGGAGCTGGGTTACGACGCGGCCTTCGACTACCACGACGGGCCGGTGGGTGACCTGCTGGCCGAGGCCGCGCCGGACGGGGTGGACGTCTACCTCGACAACGTGGGCGGCGACCATCTCGAAGGGGCCATCCAGGGCCTGCGCGAGTTCGGCCGGATCGCCTGGATCGGCGCGATCGCCCAGTACCACAGCGCCCAGCCGCCCGCCGCGCCCCGCAATCTTTTCGACATCGTCGAGAAGAGCCTGCGCCTGGAGGGCGTTCTCGTACGCAACCACCGCGATGTGCAGAGCGAACTGGAGGACTTCCTCGTCCCCCACCTCCAGTCGGGCCGCGTCGTGGACGCGCAGACGGTGGTCCACGGTTTCGACAGCGTGGTGGACGCCTTCCTCGGCATGCTGGGCGGTGCGAACAGCGGGAAGATGGTGGTGCAGGTGGGGGCGGAGTAGGGGACGGAGCAGGAGGCCAGGGCGGGGACGGGCAGCCGCCTTCCACGCCTTCCACGGCGCGCCTGCGGGGCCCTACGCTCGTCCCATGGTTCCGCTGAGCATGCAACTCCCCTACTTCCCGGGGCAGTTGTGAACACCGGGCTGCTGATTGCGGTGGGCGCCGCGGGCGGCACGCTGCGCGGACTGATCGACGCGTACAACTGTGTCCTGACGTGGCAGGCCGCCCGCCGCCTCCAGCGGCAGTGCCCGGACGATACGGAGCCTGAGCGCGGCAGGCCACGGTTCGGTGACTACTTCGACCCGGTCGCCGACCCCGTCGCGCTGATGGTGCACGCGGTGATGGGAGGCGGCGCCGCGGCGCTGTTCGGTATGACGGGGCAGATCAGCGGCGTGTACGCGACCTTCGCCGTGGGCGCGTCGGCGCCGGTGCTCCTGACGCAGCTGGCTCAGCTGCGCTTCGTGAGCGAGGCCGTCGCGGGGCCGGCGCAGCAGCCGGCCGGCGGGGTGGTCACGGGGCTGCCGCAGCCGGCCGGTGAGGTGGGCGCGGAGCCACCGCAGCCGGTGGGTGAAGCGGTTGCCGGGGCACCGCAGCCGGCCGGTGCGGGGGCGGCCGGAACTGCCACCGCCGCCGGAGCCGGCCCGGTCAACGCCCCGCAGGCCCAGGCGCCTTCGGCCGCGGGCCCGGCGCATGCACCCGCTCCCGAGGAGCCTCGGCACACGGGAGGGCGTCCTGGGCCGCGCCCCGGTGGTCCACCCAGAAGAGCACGCCCCGTCACGCCGCCGGACGCCGCCGGAGGGCAGGAGGAACCCGCATGAGGGCTCGAAGTGACGGGCGGCGCCGGGTGGCCGCCGCGGTGCTCGGCCTCCGCGACAGGGCAGTCCCGGATCCCCACTGGGTCCGCCCGAAGGATGCCTCGCTCGGCCGGCGCATAGCGGCGGCGGTCCTGGGCGTCCCGCTGCGCCGCCCCGGCCCCCAGTCCGCCGCCCTCACCGAGTCTGCCCAGGACCAGGACCGAGCCCAGGTCCAAGCCCAGATCCAAACTCAGAAGCAGCCTCAGGCTCAGGCCCAGGACCCGGCTGCCTCACCCGCCGGCCGGCGGGAGCCCGGTCCCCGCTCCGCCTCCGTACACCTGTCGCACGCCACGGGTGCGATCCTCACGCCCGGAGAAGGGGCGAAGAGGACCAGGCGCAAGCCCGACCGGTCGGCCGACGCTCCACCGACGCCGCCCCCCGCGCCACAGATCCAGGCCGCGCCCCGGCGCGCTCCGCACCTGCTCACCGAGGACCGTGCGGATTTCGAACGCCTCCTGGACGAGGCGTTGCGCACCGCGGAGCTCCCCTCGCGCCGGGCTGCCGTGCCGGGGCGGCGTCTCGGCGTCGAGCAGGTGCGCACCATGGCTCTCGGCGCTTCGTCGGCCATCGCCGCATGCGCTGCTTCCGAGTACCAGCACTACGTACGGCTCCGCGAGGAGCTGCGTGCACCGGAACCCGCTGTGGCTCAGGTCAGCGGTGACACGCTGAGCCAGGCGGAGTCGGAGGCCACCGAGCCCGCCGGCGCCGGTTCGGTCCAGGTGGCCGCGGTGCTGGCGCCCGTCCTGGCGGGTATCGCCGCCGTACTCTTCCTGATCCTCGGATACGCGCTGCGCGCGCTGGGCGTCGCCCCATCCACCGCCCAGCCCGTGATCAGCGCCGGTTTCATCTGCGCGGCGATCACCGCCGCGGGGGCTGTCATCGCCATGGCGAGCTTGATCTACGCGGCCTGGCGCAACGGCTCCACCTCGCTCCGCGCCCCACGCTCCGGTGACGGCCGGGACGACCGGGTCCGCGAGGTGGACCTCGCCCGGGACGCCTGGCGGGAGGCGCTCCTGGAACGCGGCATCCGGCCGTTCCTGCGCGAGGTCCGCGAGACCATGACCGGTCCGGCCGACACCGACCGAAGCGGCACGGCTCCCCACGTACCGCGGCACGGCGAGGGTGGCAGCCGTACCCCGTTCCTGGGGTACTCACGGCCCGACTTCACCAGCCCGGACTTCAGCAGCCCGGACCTCACCAGCCCGGACTACGGCGGCACCGAGGAATGACAGAAGCGCGGAGGCCGTCTCGCGCGCTCCACCCCGGCCTCCGTTAGTGAAGCGTTAGCCGCACGGCGGTGGATCATCAGCGGCGACCGACAGCCTTGTCCGTACGAACCGCAATGCCACGTGAAGAGGACAGGGAAAAACATGCCGCACCGCATCACTCTCCGCGCCCGCAAGGCCGCTGCCGCCACGGTGATCGCTGTCGCCGCGCTCGGACTCACCGCCTGTCAGGACGCCGGCAGCAAGGCTTCGTCCTCGTCCGCCGCCACGAGCACCCAGCAGCCCGCCGGGAAGCCCGCCGGCAGCGCGCCTTCCGGGACCGTCAAGAAGTCCGCCGGCAGCGCGCCTTCCGGGACCGTCAAGAAGACCGCCGACAAGTGCACCAACCAGATCAACTACGCCGGTGACCCCCGGTCCAACGCCGAGATCAACTCGATCGGCGAGGACACCGGCCGCTGCCCGGCGCCCCAGAGGGACTCCAAGCCGTCCGGTACCCCCAAGAAGCCCGACATGAGCTGCACCGACCAGATCAACTACGCGAGCGACCCGCGGTCCAACGCCGAGATCAACAGCCTCGGCGAGGAGACCGGTTACTGCCCGCCGGTCCGGCATCAGTGAGTTCACCGCCGTCCCCCTCCCTCCCCTGACCACCCGTTCGGGTGACCACCCGGCCGGACCGCCGCGCCTCACGCCCGTACGGCACGGAAACGGAACCTCCCCTTCCCGAGGGTGACCTCGGCCGGGCCGAACCCGGCGGCGCGCAGCCGGCGCGGCAGGGTTTCCGGTGGCACGGGTACGTACGTGTCGCCCAGGTGCAGCAGGCGGAAGGCCGTACTCGCACAGCCGTCGCAGCCGGCGAAGACGCCACCGGGGCGCAGCACCCGCCGGGCTTCCGCGAAGAGACGGTCCTGCTGTTCCGGCGACGGCACGTGGTGCAGCATGGTGAAGCACACGACGGCGTCGAAACCGCCGTCGGGGAACGGCATCGCCGCGCCGTCGCCGTGTACGACGTCGGCCTGCCCCGCGTACGCGTCCTGAAGTTTCTTGGCGAACTCCGCGTCGACTTCGAGGACACTGAGGTGACCCGGCGCGCGCCGCGCGAGTACGCGCGTGGTGGCGCCGTAACCGGGCCCGATCTCCAGGGTCTCGGTGCCGAGTTCGACTCCGTCGAGGGCCCAGGGCAGCAGCTTCTGCTCCACCCCCCGTGCCCACCTGTCGGAACTGCACACCCACTGGTGCAAGCGATTCATGGAGGCCATACGGCGATGCTAAGAAGCGCGGACGACGTCCACCACGAGGTAGGGGGACACATCCTGTCGCGGTACGGACACCTCGTTCCGGGGCCGTTCCCGGAAGCGGCCGTGGTCGTGGGAAGTTTCGTGGTCGACGACGGCCGGTGGTACGGACGGCACTGGCACACGACGCACCAGCTCGCCTGGGCGGAGAAGGGCGTCGTCGCCGTCCGCGCCCGGGGCAGCACCTGGGTCCTGCCGCCGACCATGGCGCTGTGGATACCGGCCGGCACCGAGCACGCGACGGGCGCCTCCGGTCCGGTCGTGGGCCGGAGCCTGTACTACGCGCCGGACCGCTGCCCGGTGCGCTGGTCGGTCCCCACCGTCGTGGGCGTCTCGCGTCTGCTGCGCGAGCTGATCCCGTACTTGGCGGACGCCGCCCTGCCGGCGAACGCACGGGAACGTGCGGAAGCGGTCGTACTCGATCAGTTGCGTCCGGTGTCGGTGACGACGGTCCTGGCGCCCGTGCCCCGTGACGACCGGGCACGCCGCGTCGCCCACGCCCTGCGCGCGTGCCCGGCGGACGACCGGACGCTGGCGCAGTGGGGAGCGGAGGTCGGAGCGAGCGCGCGGACGCTGGCCCGCGCGTTCGCCGCGGAGACGGGGATGCCGTTCGGGCAGTGGCGCACCCGCTTACGCCTGCAGGCCGCGATGCCATTGCTGGCGGGCGGCGCGACGGTGGCGGCGGTGGCTTCCCGGGTCGGTTACGCGTCACCGAGCGCGTTCGTGGCGGCGTTCCGGCGCGTGGTCGGCGTACCGCCCGGGGCGTTCTTCTCGCCGTGAGCCGCGAGCCGCGAGCCGTGAGTCGCGAGCCATGAGTCGCGAAGCCGCGAGGCTTCAGGTCGTGGCCTCGTGACCCTCCCCGCCCTCCTCCCCGGCCCCGGCTCATGCGTTCAGTCCTGCGGCACCGGCCGCAGGGCGAGGAGGGCGATGTCGTCGGCGCTGTCGGCGCTCAGGGCGATGAGCAGTTCGTCGCAGAAGACGTCGAGGGGCTCGCTCGCCAGGGCGGCGGCGTGCCGGCGGAGTCTGTCCATGGCGTGGTCGAGGGACTCGTCACGGCGTTCGATCAGGCCGTCGGTGTAGAGCAGGACGGTCGCGTGCGCCGGGATCGGATCGACGGCTCCCGGGCGCGGCATGTCGGGTTCCATGCCCAGCAGCAGCCCTGAGCCCGCGTCGAGGTAGCACGTCTCGCCCTCCTTGGTCGTCAGCAGGGGCGGCAGGTGCCCGGCGGAGGAGTGATTCAGGCGCCAGGGCCCGCTCGCGGAGCCGGTGACCAGGCCGTAGATGCAGGTGGCGGTGGCCTCCTGGGACAGGCTGTGGTTGGCGATGTCCAGCCGGCGCAGTACCTCTTCGGGCGGTTCCTGGCGGTCGATGGCGATACCGCGCAGCATGCTGCGCAGCTGGCTCATGGCGACCGCGGCCTCCAGGTCGTGCCCGGTGACGTCACCGATGACCACGGCGGTCTGCCCGCCGGGCACGACGAAGCTGTCGTACCAGTCGCCGCCGATCTGCGCGGTCGTGGAGGAGGGCGCGTAACGGGCGGCCATCTGCAGGTGCTCGATCTCGGGCAGTACGGGCAGCAGGGAGCGCTGGAGGCGCTCGGCGATGTGGCGGGTCTCCTGGTACAGGCGGGCGTGCTCGACCCCCAGGGCGAGGCTGCGGACCAGGTCGCCGATCAGGGGCAGCGACTCCTCGGTGAAGGGCCGTTCCGCTCCGGTACGGATCAGGGTCAGGGCGCCGAAGACGGCTCCGCGGGTCCGCAGCGGAGCGATGACCGCGCTGTTCGCCCCCACCCGTTCGAACAGCTCGCGGTCGTGGGCGTCCAGCGGGCTCTTGATCTCACTCGGCGACGGGCTCTCGGTGAGCAGCAGCGGGCCGGCCCCGCGCAGCACCCGGGCCAGCGGCCCGCGCGCCGCCCCGGTCACCGGGGGCAGCCGGCCCGCGTACGCCTCGGCCGGCAGCTCCGAGGAGTTGTGGTGGGAGACGCAGAACCGCTCCAGCTGGTCGCCGTCTTCGAGCAGGTCCACCACACACCAGCCGGCCAGTCGCTGGGTCAGGATCTTGCAGACGCGCTGCAGTCCCTCGTCCAGGTTCGCGGTGCTGCTGAGCGACTCGCCGATGTCGGCCAGCAGCCGCCGTTCCCGCGCCGGCCCGTCGGCCCCGTCGCTGTCCGTACCCGTGACGCGCTCCGGGTCGTCGGGCAGCTCCGGCCCGCCGGGCTGCTGCGCGGGGATGGCCTGGCTCTCCCCGACGGGCAGGGGGGCCGGGACGGGAGGGGCGGTCCTGGGGGCGAGCTGGGCGACGTAGACGGTACGGCCCTCGGCCGTCACCTGGGTCTGGATGAACAGCCGTACGGGGACCAGCCTGCCGTCCCGGTGCAGCGCCGGCAGGGGCACCGAGCGGCCCAGGATGTGGGGCTGACCGGTGAGCAGCAGGCGGGTGAACGCCGCCATGTGGCGCTCCCTCAGGTGCTCCGGGATCAGCGCGGTGAGCCGCTGGCCAACCAGCTCGCCCTCCTGCCAGCCGAGCATGTCCGCGGCCGGTCCGTTCGCCACGATGATCCGGTTGTCGTCGTCGGCCGCGATGGTGGGCACCCTGCTCGCCCAGACGTGGCTGGCGTCCCAGGGCACCAGCTCGGAAGGGCTGGCACTCGGCTCACGGGGAACCATGGTCCACGCGGCGGGCGGACCGCCGGAGAGCTGGCTGGTGATCTGGTCGAGGAGCCAGCGGCGGAAGACGCGTTTCTGGGGCAGCGAGGGCCAGGTGAGGAGGCGTTCGGCCCGGGCCGCTTCCTCGGCCGTGTCGAGTACGCGGCCCAGGGTCCGTACGGCTCGCGCGAGGCCCGCCGGGAGGGGGACGCCCAGGGAGTGGACGTGGGCCACCGAAGGCTGCCCCTCCAGCGCTGCCGACATGCTCGCGCTGATCACGTTGTGCGTGTCGAGCGCGACGGTGAGGTCTTCCGGGGCCATGCCGGTGTCCTCTCCGGCGTACGCGGCGAGGACCAGTTCGCACAGCAGGGCGTGCTGGTGGTGCTGGGCCGCCAGGTACAGCGTGCCGGGGAGGTCGACGAGGGTCACCGTACGGGTCGGGCCGCAGGACGGTGCGGCGGTCTCCCAGGTGGAGGGCGGAGGCGGCCGTTCGTCGAGCCACAGCTCGAACCACACCGTCTTGCGTTCGCCGTCGGTGTCGACGCCGTACCGGGAGGCGAGCTGCTCGACCACCGCCAGCCCCTGCCCTTGGCCCAGACCGGCGTACATGACGGGCTCCCCCGGCACCGGCCGGCGGCACGGCCGGTGGTCGCCGACCTGTACCCGCACCGCGCCGTCGAGCAGCCGGACCGCCACCTCGGCCTCCGTACGCGCATGCAGCACCACATTGGTCACCAGCTCACTGACCAGCAGTTCAGCGGTCTCCACCGCCTCCGGCGCGCTGTCGGCCAGAGCGGTCCGTACGAAGCGCCGGGACTGACCCGCGCTCTCCGGCCGCGGCGGAAATCTCTGCGAGGACACAGCCTCCGGCTGACTGATGTGGTCCATGCCGTCAGTGTGCGGCACGCGACATCCCTGAGGGCCGCGCTCCCGAGGTATCTCGTCCATGCGCTCGCCGGAATCCATCAGGTGGGCGAGGGCCGGGTGGGGCTGAAGGGGTGCCCGGAGTGTGGGGGCTGCCCAGGCCGCCGGGGCTGCCAGGGCTGCCAGGGCCACTGGGGCCGCTGGGTCCGCTGGGGCCGCCGGAGTGGGACGGACGCACCCGGTTGCGAGCGCTCAAGCGGTGCGGCTTACGCCGATCACGCCACGCAGACCGTGGCTATTCACCACCGGGCGCCGCCCGCCACGGCTCGGGCGCGGTGTGGCGGTCGGCGGCCGCACCCGGCTGCGCCGGGACCGTCGAAGCCGCCTTCGCCCTGGCGACCGCTGCTCCCAGGTGCTCCTGAATCGCTTCGGGCAGCGCGGAACCCTGAACGCTGTCGACCAGATTTTGAGCGAGCCGGTGCAGCTTGGTGTTGGAGTTCTGCGAAACGCTGACCAGAACGGACCAGGCGGCCTCCGGAGTCAGCGTGAACGTGGCCATCAGGATGCCGCGGGCCAGATCGATGGCCGGACGGGTCTGCATGGCGCGGCGGAGCTGGGCGACCTCCCTCGGCAGCCCCCGGGAGGCGTCTTCGTCCGGGGTCGAGCCGTCGACGGAGGTGAAGGTCACGTGGCCGTCGTGTGGGGCGTGGTTCAGGTGGAGGTCCGGGGGCGGGTACGCGCCCGGCGCCGGGCGCCCGTTCGGGTTCGGTTCTGCGGGCGGGAACAGCTCACGGGCCCCTGCCAGCGCCAGCAACCGCTCGACCGCTCGGCTGCCGGTGACGATGCCGACGGTCTTGTCCTGCGCGACCGCCCGTAGCCGCAGGCGTAGCAGCATGTTGAGGCCGGAGCAGTCGCAGAACGGCACCGCGTCCAGGTCGAGATCGACACCCCGGCGGGAGCGACCGAGGGCTTCGCGCAGCTCGTGCTCGATCCCCGCGCAGGCGTCCAGGTCCAGTTCTCCGCGCACCGTCACCCTGGTGCGATCGCCGTTCTGGAGGATCTCGATCCGCGGCAGCTCCGGCGAGGAGGCGGCCGGCGTGCCGCCGTCCCCGCCTCCTGCAGGAGGATCTGCGGGGAGGCGCGCCCAGTGCGCAGCTTCCGGCATGGCCTTGCTCTCCCGTCGTCATCGGCTCGTCCGCCGTCCATCTCAGGCTCACCCATCGACAGACACACGTCAACTAATACACGAAAATCGTTGCGTGTATCGAGACGCGTGAATGTTCGGTCGGTAGAGTTGGAGCATGGATGGATTGACCGAGTCGAACAACGGGGTGCCCGAACCGCACACCGGCTGGACATTTGTGACCAATCACGCACGGGTGCTGGCGGCCATCGCCGACAATCACAACGCCCGCATCCGCGACATCGCCGCTCACTGCCGGTTGACCGAACGCGCCGTTCAAAAGATCATCGCCGATCTGGAGCGCGACGGTTACCTCTCCCACACCCGCGAAGGACGCAGCAACACCTACCGGATCGACCCCAGCAAGGTGCTGCGCCATCCCGCTGAAGCCGGCCTGACCGTCGCGTCCTTGCTCTCCCTGCTCGTCCAGGACGAAGCGGACCGCAGCACACTTCCCGACGACCGCCACCATCACAGCACAGCCTGACGACCGACGGCCTGAGCGCCGACGCCCCGAGGAACCCCGGCCAACGGCGAGGCCGGAAAGGCCGCTACGCCCGAGCCCGTCCGCTTCGCCTGGCCCGGTGGCCGTGCAGTCGGCGGTCTACGCTGGCCCGCGCTCGCGGACGCGCTGCGCGTCCACAGCGATAACGGTCGACGGTCAGGGTATGAGCAGGAGTTTGCCCGTGGTCCTGCGGGATGCGAGGTCCGCGTGGGCCCGCGCGGCGTCCGACAGGGCGTAACGCCCGCCGATGCGCGGCGTCAGCTGTCCATTCCGTACCAGGTCGAAAACCTTTCCGGCGCGCGCGGTCAGCGCCTCTCGGGTGGGCGCAGGGTGGTGCACCACGGGGTACGTCAGGAAGATGCTGTCGGGGAGGCCGGTCGGGGCGAGGGGCGGAACGCTCATGCACTTTCTCCTCCCGTGACACCAGCCCGATCACCCGGCCACCGCGAGCTTTGGTCATCTGCGTGAGCAGCATTCCGGCACCGCCCGCGGCGGCGTGCACGACAGCGGTGTCCCCCGGCTCGTCGGGGTAGGTCCCGGTGGTGAAGTGATGTGCCGTCAGGCCATGCCCTCGACTCCGAGAAGGGTGGGCGCGGCCCAGCCGGGGCCGCCGGACGTCCGGGCCCCGGCATCCATGAAGTTCACTCCCGCGGCGGCGAGCCGCATCAGCACCTCGCCTTTACCGGGCGTCGGATCGGGGAATTCGGACCAGCGCATGGGCCGGCGGGTGGAGCGACGGCCGGGGCCGGTCGTACACGCCGGCCGAGTGGTGGTGTTAGCCTGGCGATGACCTGATCTCGGATCGAGGAGACGCAGCTGTGGCGGGTGACGACGACATCTCCGGGTGATACCCGGACCTGACAGCCGCCGGTCGGTGCGCGGACGCACCGCCGTGGTGGCTGCCTCGTCGTGCCCTCCTGCCCGTCTCCGGGCACCGGTGTCTGCCGTGCCCGTGGTGTTCTCTCCGAGGTATCCCCATGTCCGACGCTTCCGTCGTCTGCTCGAACCTGTCCTTCTCCTGGCCCGACGACACCCCCGTCTTCCAGGACCTGTCCTGCACCGTGGGCACCGGCCGTACGGGGCTGGTGGCGCCCAACGGCTCCGGCAAGAGCACCCTGCTCAAGCTGATCGCCGGTGAGCTGCGCCCCACCGCCGGTTCCGTCACCGTCGCCGGCTCCCTCGGTTACCTCCCGCAGAGCCTCCCGCTCGCCACCGGCCTGACCGTCGCCGAGGTGCTGGGTGTCGCCGAGGTGATCCGCGCCCTGGACGCCGTGGAGTCCGGCGATGTGAGCGAGGTGCACTTCGCGACCATCGGCGACGACTGGGACATCGAGGAGCGCACCCGCGCTCAGCTCGACCGGCTCGGCCTCACGGAGCTGTCCCTCGACCGCGGCCTGAGCACGCTCAGCGGCGGCCAGATCGTCTCGCTCGGCCTGGCGGCGCAGTTGCTCAAGCGGCCCGACGTCCTGCTGCTCGACGAGCCGACGAACAATCTGGACCTCGACGCGCGCCACAAGCTCTACGACGTGCTGGAGGACTGGCACGGCTGTCTGCTCCTGGTCAGCCACGACCGGGCGCTGCTGGACCGTATGGACCGCATCGCCGAACTGGATCCGGGCGCGCTGCGGCTGTACGGCGGCAACTTCACCGCATACGAGGAGGCCGTCCAGGCCGAGCAGGAGGTGGCCGAGAAGAACGTCCGCAACGCCGAGCAGGAACTCAAGCGCGAGAAGCGGGAGTTGCAGCAGGCCCGCGAGCGCGCCGAGCGCCGCGCGAGCAACGCCTCCCGCAACCTGAAGAACGCGGGCCTGCCCCGCATCTTCGCCGGGAACATGAAGCGCGGGGCCCAGGAGTCGGCCGGCCGGGCGGGCCAGCTGCACGCCTCCCGGGTCAGCGAGGCCAAGGCACGTCTCGACGAGGCGGGGCGCGCCGTACGCGACGAGCAGCGCATCACGCTGGATCTGCCGGACACCCACGTGCCCGCGGGCCGCAACCTCTTCCTCGGCGAGAACCTTCAGGTCAGCCTCGGCGATCGGCCGCTGTTCGCCGCCGACGGGATCGACCTGACGATCCGGGGCCCCGAGCGCGTCGCGCTGACCGGTCCCAACGGCGCCGGCAAGACCACGCTGCTGCGCCTGCTGCACGGCGGCCTCGAACCCGAAGCGGGGCAGGTCAAGCGGGCCGACAGCCGGGTCGCGTACCTCTCGCAGCGTCTCGACGTGCTCGACCTCGACCGGACCGTGGCCGAGAACTTCGCCGCGTCCGCCCCGCACCGTACGGAGGCGGAGCGGATGAACCTGCTCGCGCGCTTCCTCTTCCGGGGGCCCCGGGCGCACCTCCCGGTGCGGGTGCTGTCCGGCGGTGAGCGGCTGCGCGCCACCCTGGCGTGTGTGCTCTGCGCCGAGCCGGCCCCGCAACTGCTGTTGCTGGACGAGCCGACGAACAACCTCGACCTGGTCAGCGCCGGGCAGCTGGAGAGCGCGCTGGCCTCCTACCAGGGCGCGTTCGTGGTGGTCAGCCACGACGAGCGTTTCCTCGCCCGGATCGGCGTCGACCGGTGGCTGCGGCTGGCCGGCGGCGAGCTGCGGGAGGTGGCGGCTCCCGAGGTGTGAGGGCCGGCCCCGGCCTGGCCCGCGTCCGAGGTGTGCACCCGGCGGGCCGCGTACAGCGCTCACTTCAGGAGGACCACCATGCCCCGACCCGCTCTGCTCGCCCATGATCTCGTCCGTACGCTGGGGACTCGACGGGTCCTCGACGGCGTCTCCCTCACCGTCTCCCCCGGCCGGTGCGTCGGGCTGATCGGCGAGAACGGTGTCGGCAAGTCGACACTGCTGCGCCTGCTCGCGGGAGTGGACGAACCCGACTCCGGCCAGGTCACGCGCCCGGACGACCTGGGCTTCCTGCACCAGGAGATGCCGTTCGACAGCGGTACGACGATCGCGCGGGTGCTGGACGACGCCCTGCGGGAGGCCCGGGCCGACCTGGCCGAGCTCGACCGGCTCACCCGGCTGCTCGCCGACACCCCGGACGACCGCCCCGAGCACACCGCACTGCTGGAGGCGTACGGCAAGCAGCTCGAACAGGCCCAGGAGCGCGAGGCCTGGGACGCCGACCGGCGGGCCGCGATCGTCCTCGACGGGCTGGGCCTCGGCGGCTTCGCGCACGACCGGACGCTGGGTTCGCTGTCCGGCGGGCAGCGCGGGCGGCTGGCCCTGGCCGCGCTCCTCGTCCGCCGGCCGGCTGCCCTTCTGCTGGACGAGCCGACCAACCACCTGGACGACGAAGCGGCCGCCTTCGTGGAGCAGCAGATCCGCGAACTGCCCGGTGTGGTGGTGGCGGCCAGCCATGACCGGGCGTTCCTCGACGCCGTCTGCACCGATCTGATCGACCTCGATCCAGCCGTGGACGGCCCGGTTCGTTTCGGTGGCCATTACAGCGCCTATCTGGCCGAGAAGCGGGCGGAGCGGGAGCGCTGGGAGCGGCGGTACGCGGAGGAGCAGGAGGAGTTGGAGGCGCTGCGCCGCTCGGCCGGGGTGACCGCGCGCCGGGTCGCCCCGGACCGCGGGCCGCGGGACAACGAGAAGATGGGGTACGGGCACCGGGCCGGCCGGGTGCAGCAGCAGATCTCCCGGCGGGTACGCAACGCCACCCGCCGGCTCGACGAACTGGAGCGGACACAGGTCGGCGCACCGCCGCAGCCGTTGCGACTGCATGTCGTCGCGTTGACGGCCGGGACAGCGGACAGCGGCCCGGGAGACGGCAATGCGGTGGACGGCAATGCGGTGGACGGCGATCCGGTGGACGTTCCGCTCGTCGCGCTGCGCGACGCGTGGGTGCCCGGGCGGCTGGGCATCGCGCGCCTGGACGTCCTGGACGGGGACCGGCTCCTGGTCACGGGGGGCAACGGGGCCGGGAAGTCGACGCTGCTGTCCCTGCTGGCCGGGCGGCTGCACGCGGCGGGTGAGGTACGCAGGCGGCCCGGCCTGACCGTGGGGCTGCTGGCACAGGACACCGTGTTCGAGCGGCCGGACCGTTCGGTGCACGACACGTACACGTACGTACTGGGTGCCGAGCGGGCGGAGACGGTGCCGCTGAGCTCGCTGGGGCTGCTGAACGCGGCGGATCTCGGCAAGCCCGTAGGGCAGCTGTCGGTCGGCCAGCGCCGCCGCCTCGCGCTGGCCCTCCTGGTGGCGCGCCCACCGCAGCTCCTGTTGCTCGACGAGCCCACGAACCACCTGTCCCCGCGCCTGTGCGACGAGTTGGAGGACGCCCTGGGCGCCGGGCCGGGCGCGATCGTCGTGGCCAGTCACGACCGGTGGCTGCGCCGGCGCTGGAGCGGCCGCCGGCTGCAACTGCGTCCCGGCCAGGTGCCTTCGACTGCCGTACGGAGCTGACGGGAGGCCGCGACCCACGCTGAGGAGCGATGACTTGACGTGCCTTGCCGCACCTTCAGTCACCCGCCAGAATGGTGACTGTGAACCTCGACCACGTCTTCGTCTGCGGGCATCCCGCCCTGGACTTCGCCGCGACGCTCCGCGCCCGGCGCACCACGCGCTTCGAGATGTTCGCGGCGCCGCAGCGGCTGGACGCGTGGTTCCTGGAGTCCGGACTCGTGGATTCCGTGACGCCCGCCAGGCCGGCCGACGTCGAGCGCGCGAAGGCGGTGCGGGAAGCGGTCTACGAGCTGGTCACCGCGCGCCGCCTCGGCGAGCCCTTCGGGGACCGGGCCCTGGAGGTGCTCAACAAGGCGGCCCGCAAGCCGTCCGCCGCTCCGCAGCTCACGCACACCGGGCGGCGCACCGACGCCACCCCGGAGGAGGCGCTGTCCGCCGTGGCCCGCCAGGCGGTGGAGCTGCTGAGCGGGCCGGACGTGCCGCTGCTCAAGGAGTGCGGCAACCCCGAGTGCACGCGTATCTACGTCGACCGCTCCCGGGGCGCGCGGCGGCACTGGTGCGGCATGGAGTCCTGCGGCAACAAGATCAAGGCCGCCGCGTACCGCGCACGCAAGAAGAGCACGCCCGCCACGACCGCGCGCTGACCGTTCACGCCGCAACGACGGCTGGGGGCGGCGTGAAACGCTGCCCCCCGGGCGGACTCCGCAGTTCTGGAGCTGGGCACCGGCCGCGGCAGACCGGGCTGGCGCGTACGCATCGTCTACGCATGCCGCGCGTGAAGCCCGTGATGAACGGCCCTCTTCCTCAGAGCAGTTGACGCCCGGCCCTCCCCCCAACCACCTCCTCACCCGACACACCCGCCACCCCCTCCCACCACCGCACCCCAGATTTCGTCACCACCTTGACCGGTGACGCATCGCCTGCCAGAGTCGTCCCACACTCGGCCCGTGGCGACCTGACGAGCCGTCACCGCACCGGCTTCTCCGCGGCCGTGGCTTCCAAGTGCGGTCAGACCAGCGCACGGAGGACTTCACATGATCGACAGACGCACCTTCGGCAAGGCCGCGAGCCTGGGCACCGGCGTGGCCGCCGTGTCACTGGCCGGCTTACCGGCCTCGCATCCCGCCCGTGCGAGCGGGCACCCCTCCGCGTCCTTCGACCGGATCCGGCAGGTCAAGGCGGGGCTGCTCGACGTCGGTCACGCGGAGGCAGGTCCCGCTCACGGGCCCGTGGTCATCTGCCTGCACGGCTGGCCGTACGACATCCACAGCTTCGTCGATGTCGCGCCCCTGCTGGCGGCACGGGGCTACCGCGTGATCGTCCCGTATCTGCGCGGCCACGGCACGACCCGCTTCCGCTCCGCCAGAACGTTCCGGAACGCCCAGCAGTCCGCGGTCGCCCTGGACATCATCGCCCTGATGGACGCCTTGGGGATCGACCGGGCCGTACTGGCCGGCTTCGACTGGGGATCCCGCACGGCGGACATCATCGCGGCCCTGTGGCCCGAGCGCGTCACGGCGCTGGTGTCGGTGAGCGGCTACCTGATCACGAACGTCGAGGCGCAGCAGGAGCCGTTGCCCCCGCGGGCCGAGCACACCTGGTGGTACCAGTACTACTTCGCCACCGAGCGCGGCCGGCGCGCCCTGGAGGACGAGCGCAAGCGGCCCGAACTGTGCCGCCTGGTCTGGGACACCGTCTCGCCGACCTGGGACTTCGACGACGCCACGTTCGCGCGCACCGCCGCCGCCTTCGAGAACCCCGATTACGCCGCCATCGTGATCCACAATTACCGCTGGCGGCTGGGCCTCGCCGACGGCGAGCGGCGTTACGACCGTTACGAGAAGCAGCTCGCGACCCGGCCGGTCATCACGGTGCCGACCATCACCCTGGACGCCGAGCGCGACCCGTTCACCCCACCCGGCAACGGCTCGTCGTACCGCGACCGCTTCACCGGTCCGTACGACCACCGCACACTGCCCGGCACCGGCCACAACCTGCCGCAGGAAGCGCCCCGGGCCTTCGCCCAGGCCGTGCTGGACGCGGGCCGCCTCTGACCCGATCGCACGGCGCCCGACCGGACAGCGCCCGATCGCAGGGCGCCCGACCCCACAGCGACGGCGCACCGACAACAGACACTGACACGCCCCGGCACGAAGGAGCAGAGGAAGACGATGAGCACCGAGAACACGGCGGACAGCACGGCGGCGACCCGGCAGGCGAAGTTCGGCAAACTGCCCGAGCGCGTCCCGTACGAGGACATGGTCACGGAGAAGGCCGCCCCGGGGATCCGCGCGGGCGACGCGTACCGCCCCGAAGGGGCGTGGCACCACTTCTCGTGCCTGGCCCTGGATCTGGGCCTGTGAGTACCCGTTGACAAAGCGGAACGCTGTTCCATATCGTAACCGGAACAGCGTTCCGCTTCGTTCTGCCGAGGCCGGACGATTCCACCCACCCCTCCCGACGGCGGCCGAACCAGGCCGCGGGCAGGGGCTTTTGAAGGGATTCACCCCTCGTGAACGCACCGACTTCCCCTGCCGCCTCCGGCTTCCCCGGCTCGCCCGCTCCCGTCCTCTCGGTCAGTCCGGTGGTGCTGTCCGTACCGGGCCGGGCCGTGGACCTCCGGATACGGGTCTCCGCACCCGTGACCGGGAGCGATCTTCCCGTCATCCTCCTCTCGCACGGCCAGGGCCCCTCGAACCACCTCTCCTCACTGAACGGTTACGCCCCCCTCGCCGACTTCTGGGCCGCGCACGGTTTCGTGGTGATCCAGCCCACCCACCTCAGTTCGCGGACGCTGGACCTGGACCCCGCCACCCCCGGGGCACCGCTGTACTGGCGTTCGCGGGCCGAGGACATGCGGCACATCATCGACCGGTTCGACGCGATCGAGGCCGCCGTCCCGCAGCTCCCCGGCCGCCTGGACCGCAACAGGGTCGCCGTGGCGGGGCACTCGATGGGCGGTCACACCGCGAGCCTGCTGCTGGGCGCCCGGCTCACCGACCCGGATGACGGCACGGAGGTGGACCTGGCCGAGCCGCGGATCAAGGCGGGCGTCCTGCTCGCCGCGCCCGGCCGGGGCGGCGACGCCCTCACCCCCGCCACGGCCGAGGCCTATCCGTTCTTCTCGACGACGGACTTCTCCACGATGACGACGCCCACGCTGGTCGTCGCCGGCGACCAGGACGATTCCGCCCACCTGACGGTCCGGGGCCCGGAGTGGCACGCCGATCCGTACGTCCTCTCCCCCGGCCCCAAGTCGTTGCTCACCCTGTTCGGCGCGGAACACGGGCTCGGCGGGGTCTCCGGATACGACGTGGCCGAGACTACGGACGAGAACCCCGGGCGGGTGTCCGCGGTACAGCGGCTCACCTGGGCCTATCTCCGTTCCGAGCTGTACGCCGGGGACACCGCCTGGCAGGCGGCACGTGACGCGCTGGCGTCCGGGCCGGAGCCGCTCGGGCGGGTCGAGTCCAAGTAGGGGCGCAGGCCGGTCCGGGGCCCTCGGAAACCGGGGCCCGGGACCTGCCGAGGTCATCGCCGTGCGGACACGGCCTCGGGCTTCAGCGCGGCGACGACGGTCGCGGGGTCCTCGGCGTAGAAGCGGAAGCCGCGGGCCTCGGCGGAGCTGCCCAGGGCCCGGACGAAGCCCACCGGCTGGGTCAGCTCGACGACGACCGTCGTCTGGCCGGCCACGGCCATGTCGGCGATGCCGTTCTTGTCCACGACGGCCAGCTTGCCGTCCGGGAACTTCCGGTCCTGGCGGACGGAGGCTATCCGGTCGGCGGGGATGCGGATGTCGAGGAGGGCGCCGTACCGCAGGCGCAGCGAGCCGTCGGCGCCGATGACGTGCGGGCGTACCACGCAGGAGGCGTGCAGGGCGATGACGAAGTAGCAGCCCCAGATGTCGAGGACGAGCGTCACGGCGTGCATCACCGGCCACGGGATCAGGAAGGCCAGGCCCACGGTCTCGACGACGCACACGAAGAGGAAGCCGTACATGGTCGCGGTCTGTCCCGACGCGTACGGGACGGGTGTGTCACCGTCGCGTATCCCGTGCGGGCCGCGGCGTGTCACCCAGCGCAGGAAGCTGGTGGAGAGGAAGACCTCGTGGGCGGCCAGTTTGCGTACCGAGGCCGGGACGGTGTCGGCGGTCGCGGCCAGGAAGGCGGAGCGGCGGTCGAGACCGTCGCGGCGGTGGCGGCGGTGGTCGAGGAGGACCAGGGTGGCGGCAGCCGCCACGAGCGCGAGCATGGCCAGTTCGGTGACCAGCCTTACGGCCGGGGGGATGCGTACGCCACCGGCCACGCACAGGACGAGGATCAGCTCGCCGGGTACGAGTGCGGCGACCGACCGGCGCACGGTCTTTCTCAGGGCTTTCACCCGGCACGCTCCTTGAGCAGTTCGATGGCGCGGAGCACGGCGGCGGCCTGGGCGGGGGCGAAGTCCTCGAAGAAGGCGCCGGCGAAGCCGTCGCCGTCCCGCGCGTCATCGTCGTCCGGGATGGTCATCGCCCGCAGCGCCTCGTCCGGGATGCTGTCGACGATGGCCCGGGCGGTCCGCTCCACGCGCGGGTCGTCCTCGGCGGCCTCGGCCAGCTCGTCCATCCGGGCGTACACCGCGTACGCGCGCCGCATGGCCGCCGGGTCGGCCCTGAAGCTCAGCATCATGGCGTCGAGCCAGCCGCGGTCGCCGTCCGGCGAGCCGGTCTCCAGCAGGGCGAGGAGCTGCCGCTCCTTGGCCGCCATCGCCGACTCGGGACCGGGCAGCAGCGCCGAGGCGCGGTCCATGTCGTCGAAGATCGCCGCCAGCTCGGGTGAGACGGGGGCCTCGTCCGGGAGCCGGCCGGTCCGCTCGGCCTGTTCGAAGAGCCGGGCCAGGCGGGCGCGGCGCTGCCGGATGGCCTCCTCCTGGCGCGCCAGGTCGGCGTCCAGCTCGGTGAGGATCTCGATCAGGTCCTTGCCCGCGTCGTCCGCCAGGACGTCCTTGACCTCGTCCAGGCTCAGACCCAGCTCGGTCAGCCGCCGGATCCGGGCCAGCTCGATGGCGTCGCGCAGCGAGTACTCACGGTAACCGTTGGGCTGCCGGGGCGGTTCGGGCAGCAGCCCGGTGCGGTGGTAGTGCCGTACGGCACGCGTGGTGATGCCGACGATGCCGGCCAGCTCTCCGATACGCATGCCTTCAGTAGAAACGTTGTCGCTGCGACAAGGTCAAGCGACACGGTGCGGGCGCGGCCGCGGCGGTACGGCGGTGTGTCCGCCGGGCCCGTCGTTCAGGAGCGCGCGCCCAGCCGGTACGCCGCCCGGTCCTGCCAGCGCCGGCCGTCCCAGGCGATGAGCCGGACCGTGTCGACGGGACGGCTGAGCGGCAGCGCGGGAGCCAG
The DNA here is from genome assembly GCF_040679095.1 of Streptomyces sp. NPDC052496. NCBI lineage: Bacteria > Bacillati > Actinomycetota > Actinomycetes > Kitasatosporales > Streptomycetaceae > Streptomyces > Streptomyces sp. NPDC052496. Next base: position 108,058 of record NZ_JBFAUH010000020.1, on the reverse strand, counting down.
TTCGGCCTGCAACGCGTCGTACGCGGCCTCCTGGGTCGCCGGGCCTTCGTGGTTCGCGATCGTCAGGTGCGGGGCGAGTCCCGCGCCGAATATCCCGCGGTAGGGCACGGCTTCCGGCCAGCGCCGGGTGAGGTCCTTGGTCAGCGCGGTCACGGGGTCGTGGGGCCACGGGTCGAGGTAGAGCACGCCGGGGTAGCGGCCGAACGCCTCGAAGGTCAGGGTGAAGGCGTCGTGTGCGGCGAAGAGGGCGGCCAGTTCGCGGTGTGTCGTGGCGTCGATACGGCTCTCGTGGACGAAGGGGTACAGCACGGTCACATGGGCGGGGAAGCCCGCCCGGACCAGCGGGTCGGCTTCGGGAACCGTGATCGTGAGGGCGGTATCGCCTGGTATGTCGCCCCAACCGGCGTCCGTGGGCTCGCTGTCGACCAGGCCGGCCTCCGGGTTCACGTCTTCGTCCGTGTGCATCGGGCGCCATGATGGCATTGCCGGGTCACTCCCCTGTCAGGGGATGGCCGGAACGGTGCGCTGAATTCGCCGCGGGCCCGTGGAAACCTGGGGAGGACCGACGAGCGAGAGAGGCCCTGGCATGACCAAGACCTGCCTGCCCGTACCGCCGAGTGAGGCACCGCTCCCCGATCTCACCGCCCTGCCGCTCGGCGAGCTGTCAGCTCGTACGGAGCACCCGGTGCTGAGCACGCTGCTGCCCGGCGTACGCGAACGCCTGGGCAGCCCGGACGTCGTCGCGTTCTACGACGACGGGCCGCCCCCCGCCGTGCATGAGTGAAGCGGGCGGCCGCCCCGTTCCCGCCCGGGAGCACGCGGCTCCTCCGGATCACCCGGCTTCCCCGGACAGCCCGGCCTCCCGGCAGTGCGTGCCCTTCCGGCAGTACGTGCTGAAGGTGCACAGCAGGTGCAACCTCGCCTGCACCTACTGCTACGTGTACGAGGGCCCCGACCAGAGCTGGCGCGGGCGCCCGGTCCGGATGGCCGAGACCACCGTACGCCGCACAGCGGAACGGATCGCCCAGCACGTCACCACGCACGGGCTGCGGTCGATACGTGTCGACCTGCACGGCGGGGAGCCGCTGCTCGCGGGCCCCGCCCCGCTGATCGGCCACGCGCGGGCCGTCCGGGACGCCGTGCCCGCGGACTGCGCCGTCGCCGTCTCCGTCCAGACCAACGGCACCCTGCTCACCGCGGACACCCTGCGGCAGCTCAGCGCCGCCGGCCTCACCGTCGGCCTGAGTCTCGACGGCGGCAGCGCCCGGCTCAACCACCGGCGGGTCGACCACGCGGGCCGGTCCTCCTGGCCCGCGGTGCGGCGGGCGGCCGCTCTGCTGGCGGGTGCGCCCGCCGCGTACGGGGGCATCCTGTGCACCATCGACGTGGCCACCGACCCGGCGGAGGTCTACCGGTCGCTGGTCGCGCTGGGCCCCACCAGCCTCGACTTCCTGCTGCCGTACGGGAACTGGAGCCGACCACCGCCTGGTCTGGGACCGTTCGCCGGGTCCGCGGGCCGCGCGGAGCGCCCGGTTCCGTACGGGGAATGGCTGGTCCGCGTCTTCGACCTGTGGTGGGACACGCCGCCGGGCCACCGGCCCGTACCGGTCCGTCTGTTCACGGAGATCGTGGCGTTGCTGCTCGGCGCGGCGAGCAGGTCCGAGTCGGTGGGGCTGTCACCGCTGGCCGTGGTGGTGATCGACACCGACGGCACCATCCAGCGCCTCGACTCCCTCAAGACCGCCTACGCGGGCGCGCCCGACCTGGGGATGGACGTGTTCCGGCACGACTTCGAGGCGGCTGCGCGCCACCCGCACACCGTGGCCGCGCAGGCGCGCGGGCTCGACACGCTCTGCGGAAGCTGCCGGCGCTGCCCCGTCGTGCGTGTCTGCGGGGGCGGCAGGTACACCGACCGCTACCTGCACGGATCGGGTTTCGACCATCCTTCGGTGTACTGCGCGGATCTGGAGCACCTGATCCGTCATATCGGTGAGCGGCTTCAGGGGACCGTGGACGGCACCTAGCGAGAGTCCGCGCAGCGAACCGGCTCGCCGGGCCTCAACCGGGTGTCAGCCGTTCGATCTCGGCGAGTACGTGGTCCACATGCGGACGAACCCGGGCCTTCAGCTCCTCGCTCCAGTTCTCCTCCTCGTAACGGCAGTTGAGGTACAGCTCTTTGGCATGCTGCAGGACCGGGCGGTGCCGGGGCGGGAGCCGGCCGCGGGCCCAGTCGGCGGCGGCGTCCTTCGGCCTGATGTCGCCGGTGGCGAGGGTGGTCCAGATGCGCGCGAGGGTGAGCAGGACGTTGCGGGTGTCGCTGTCCACCTCCGCCAGCAGGCCGGGGATGCCGTCCACACTCGCCCGTACCACGTCCGCCCACGGGACAGGATCGAGAAGCCGCGCCGGGGGCGGGCCGGCCAACGGGTGATCGCCGGCCAGCGTCATGGTGACGAGCAGGGCCAGCTCCGGCATCGGTGCCGGCTGCGGGACGGCACCGGCCGTGAACGTGTCGCGCAGCCATTCGCCGTAGAGGAAGTCACCCGTCGGCGGAAAGCGCCACGGACGTACCTCGTCCTGTACGACGACGGTGAGTTCGACCGGGCGTGCTCCACCGGTGAAGCCGGAGAGGGCACCCATACTGTCGACGAGGGCTTGCCGCTGCCGGTCGCTCATGCGCCGCCGGGAGACGACGAGGATGTCCAGGTCACTAGCCGGCCGGAGGCCGCCGAGCACGGAGGAGCCGTGGAGGTGGACGCCGAGGGCGTCCGGGCCGAGGATACGGTCGAGCGATTCCACGATCTGCTGTCTCTGGTCCATGGGGTCCAGTGTCAGCCGCCTCATGACGGCCGCACACCAAGTACCGAGCAGCGAGTGGCGAGTGGCGAGTGGCCGGAATCCTGCTGCCCGTATCGGCCTACCTCGGGCACTGTCATAAGCATCCAGGCTGCTGCTCGTAGGTCGCCGCGGAGGCATCATGCACCGGACCATCGGCTCACCCGAAGTCACCAGCACGTTCGAGAGGTGCGAGCGGCTGTGCCGTTCCGCCCGGCAGGTGACCGACAGAGCCCTCCGTATGCAGTCCGAGGCGGCGGAAGCCCGGCTCAGAGCGGCGCAAATGCGCTACGACCTGCGGCGCACACTGTCCGCGCACCGGTCGGCCGTCGCAGCCGAGCGGCCATTTCCGGCCACAGCGGGTCGCCGCAACATTCTCACGCCGCCGTCCCGTCCCGCCGCCCGCACGACACAGCTCACGCTCCTGGCCGCGTTCGTGCACGCTCGTCTGGACGAGGAGGCGGCCACGGCGGAGCTGTTCCACGAAGCGGGCTGTCCGGGGGGCACGGGGACGATGTGCCGTTGCCCCGTGCCGGAGCAGGTGCGCCGTGAGATCGCCATCCGTCACGCCACCGCCCGGGACAGCGAGGAGGCGATCCTCGAAGCCGATCACGACGCGCGCGACTGGCCGCACAGCGAAGTGATCGCCCTGTTGCGGCTGAAGGTGCTCGCTCTGCCGTACGAACTGCACCGGCACTGGCGGGAGGAGTGGCGGCCGTGACAGTTCGCGGGTACGTTCCGGTACCGCTTCGGCCGGCGCGTCCGCTCACGGGCGGCCGGCCGGCTCGCCGTGGCCCTGCCAGGGGCGGGCGAGGGTGACCAGGGCTGTCGCGGACAGCAGGACACAGCCCAGGACCACACCGGCCGTCGACATGGCGGTGGTGTTCCCCAGTACGCCGGGCAGCGGCGCGGCCGCGGCGCCGAGGACGAACTGGGCACCTCCGAGCAGGCCGGAGGCGGCTCCGGGGGCGTCGCCGCCGACCGCGAGGACGATGGTGGTCGCCGCGGGCAGCAGCAGCCCGAACCCGGTCGTCAGGCCGAAGAGGCAGGCCCAGGTGGTGGGGAAGGTGCTGACACCGGCGGCGAGCAGCGTCACCAGTGTGACCAGGGCGAGCACGGTGACGGCCACGCCGGCGGTGAGCAGGGAGTTCAGGCGTACCCGCCCGGCCAGCCGGCCGAAGACCGTCCCGGCCGCCACGGTACCGACGGCGTTCGTGGCGAAGACGAGGCTGTAGGCGGTGGGCGACAGGCCGTAGACGTTCTCGAAGACGAAGGGCGAGCCGGTGATGTAGGCGAACAGGGCGGCCAGTCCGCAGCCCATGACCAGGAGGTGGCCGATCATCTCCCGGCGCCGGAGCAGACCGCCCATCGCTGCCAGTACGGCCGGCAGGCCGCCGGTCCGGCGCCGCCCGGCGGGCAGCGACTCGGGCACCCACGACCGGATCGCGGCGAACAACAGCAGCCCGGTCACGGCCAGCGCCACGAACACCAGCCGCCACGAGCCGACGCCGAGGAGGAGGCCGCCGGCCACCGGCGCCAGGACCGGCGCGGTCGACCCGATCACGCTCAGCGTGGTGAGCCGGCGGGCCGCGTCCGTACCGCTGAACCGGTCGCTGACGACCGCCCTGCCGATGACGATGCCCGCGCCGCCGGCGATCCCCTGCAACAGCCGGGCCACGTCGAAGACGGCGATGGCCGGGGCGCACGCGCAGACCAGGGAGAACACGCTGAACAGGCCCGAACCGGCCAGCAGCAGCCGGCGCCGCCCCAAGGCGTCGCTCACCGGGCCCAGGACGACCTGGCCGACGGCGAGCCCGACGAGACAGGCCGTCAGGGAGAGCTGGACGGCCGTCTTCGAGGTGTCGAACGATGCGACGATCTCCGGGAAGCCGGGTGCGTACATGTCGATGGCGAACGGTGACACCGCCGACAGCCCGCCCAAAACCATGATCAGTAGTCCGGTGCCGGCGGTCCGGGCGGGTGCGCGATCGGTGCTGACGGTCATCGTTCTCCCTCCGGGAGCTGCCTGCTTACCGGCCTCATCGTCAGCGTGGCGGACGCGCCGCGGTGTGGAGCGCCGGGCCCGGGAATGTGGAGCGCGGGGCCGGCCGGCGGTGTCCCGTCAGGAGTGCGCCCGCCGGAACCGGGCGGGGGACGTGCCCCGGTCGCGCCGGAAGGCGTAGCCGAAGTTGCCGGCCGAGGCGTAGCCGACCTCGTGCGCGATCCGGGCCACCGGCCAGTCGGTCTCGACGAGCAGGGCCGCGGCCCGGTCGAGGCACTGGCCGCGGTGGTACTCCCCCACCGACATCCCGTACAGCGCGCGGAAGCCGGTGGTCAGGCGCCGTACGGACATCGACGAGGCGCGGGCCAGAGCGGCCAGCGTCGGCGGTGCGTGCCGTTCCTGCCAGAGCAGGCCGGGCACGCGGCGCAGGGCGGCCACCTCGTGGTCGGCCAGGGACAGGCCGGCGGGCTCCCGGCCGTCCGCGGGCGCCTCGGGGGCCGTGAGCCCGTCGGTCAGCGCGGCCAGCGCCGCCACGAGCCGCGATTCCAGGAACAGCAGGCGTCCCGGCGACGAGCGCCGGTGCAGATAGATCTCCTCCAGCGGCCCGGCCACCGGACGCAACGCGGCGGACCGGCCCAGGTACCGCTCGCGTGCGACGCTCTCCGGTCCGGTGGGCGGCAGGCCGCCCGCGCCGAGACCGCCGAGGTAGGACTCCAGCCCGGTCCAGGTCCCGGTGATGGACACCGCCCGGTAGCGCTCGCCGTCCGGGTGCGTGACCACGCCGTCGGTGGCTCCCCGGGGGCTGAGCGCCACCGAGCGGGCGCGCAGGTCTCCGGCGCCGGCGCCGGTCTCGCTGATGTGCAGGCGCCCGTCCACGCAGTGCTCCAGCTCGAAGTGGCCGCCCGGGAACGTGAACGCGACCTGGTGCCCGCCGGCGAAGGCGACGTCGTACCGGACGAGGTGGAACCCGCTCCGCAGCGGGGTCACCTCGATCGTGCCGTCCCCCACCTCCGGGCGCAGCCGGTGCCGCACGGTGCCGTCGTGGCCCTCCTCGGCCTGGGCGATCGAGGCGTAGTACGCCGCGGACGTCTCCTCCGCCACGGCCGAACCGGCGGCGCCGGCGAGCTGGTGCACCCTGGTCACACGCCGCAGATTAGCTCTCCCCCGCCGCCCCGGTCATGCCTGCTGGTGACCAAGCACGGCCAGGGGCTGTCCCGCCAGGCGATCAGCCGGCCTCTGGCCGTACTCGGATCCGCGGGCCTGGTCCGTCCACGGCGCCAGGCCGCTACAAATGCCACGACCTGAACACCGAGCCCTTTGAGCGCGCCATGACGCGACGGCGCCGGCCCGACCCCCCGGAGAGCACCCCATGAGAATCCACCTGACCAGCGTCTTCGTCGACGACCAGAAGAAGGCCCTGCGCTTCTGCACCGACGTGCTGGGGTTCCGGAAGAAGTACGACATCCCCATGGGCGAGGCCGGCGATGTCACCACCGCCGTACTGGACGACACCTGCGGCAGCCTGATCCAGATCATGGCCGGCGATTTCTGAACCGCAGCACGGATCCCGCACCGGATCACGGTCGTGGTCAGCTGCCGCCGCCCCGGCGCCGCTTCGGGAACACGGCGCGCACCGCGGCTCCCCGGACGCGGAAGGCGGCCCAGATCAGGGGCACGGAGCACACGCCTTGCAGCACGGCGTACCACAGCGGACAGACGCCGGGGATCGCGTCGACGCCGATGATCGCGACCGGCATGACGCCGGTGAGGGTGCACACCCGCTCGTAGTGCCGCCGCGATCCTTGTGCGGCGCGGACGGTCAGCCGGTGGAGCACCGGGGTGAGCGCGAGCAGAATGGCGCCCCGTACCCACATGAACGTGGTCACCGGATGGCCGACGACCGCCACCGCGGCCACCGTCAGCAGCGCGACGGCGCAGAGCGCCCCGTAGAGCTTGACGCACGTGCCCACCGTGTCGAAGGCCCGCCGGGCGCCGGCCTGGCCGAGGTGTGCCGGGGTGGTTGTGGTGTCGCTGATGTTCGTCATGCTGTCCTCCGTCGTGTCGTGATGCCGACGCTACGGAGCACGTGAGCGGCGGGGTACGGGCCTGGACGTACTGCCGGGTGGGGCCAGACCCACTCCCGTGGCGCTGTCCCGGACCCCCGCACGTCCGGCAGACCGGCGCCCGGGGTTCCGCGCGCGCCGCCGAATGCCGGTCCGCTCCGGTTCCGGGACCGGTGTCGCTCGGGCATGCTGGGTGTCCGGCCCGGTTCGGGCCGCTGCCTCGGGGGGGCGTCATGGCAGACAAGGAACGCGGCGTACTCGGACAGCTCGTGAGAGGGCTGAGCCTGCTGGTACTGATCATCCTGTACGCGGGCGGCATCTTCCTGACCTACCGTCAGTTACGGTCGCAGACACCGGCGATCGGCGTCCTGAACGCCCCGGAGTGGACCTACGCGGCGCTGGTGCTGGGACTGATCATCTGCGGCGGCCTGGGCGTGGCGGCGGCCGTCGTCGACGGGCGCCGGGAGACCCCGTCGTGGGTGATCGCGCTGGCCGGCACCGTCGCCGCGCTGGCCTGGAGCCTGTGGGCCGTGGACAGTCAGGGCAAGGACGCGGTGGGCATGCTGTTCGCCGCCACGCCGCCGCTGACCGCCTTCCTGGTCCTGATGGAGCTGATGCGGCAGTTGCGGGCCAAGCGCCGTTCCGCGGCGGCCGTGTGACGACAGCCGGGGCCGGAGGGGCCGCCGTAAGAAATCGGTGCCGTTCGACGCCCGTACGACGGTGATACGAGTGCCCGGCACTCCATTCGAGGCCCATAGCGGTCACCGTCCCGGAACACCTGTCGCCCGCCCCGCGGACAGGCACATGCTGTGGGCAGCACAGGTACGGCGGGCGCCCTCGGGGCGCCGCGGGGGGACGGATGCTGGATCACGAGGCGGCGGTACACACGGGACACCGCGGGCGGCGGGCGCGCACCGCGCCGGCGGGCGGCTGGGCCGACGGCACACTCCTGGCCGAACTGCGCAAGCTCGAACCCGGGGCGCCCGGCCCCGCGCACCTGGCCCTGGAGCGGGCCGGAACCGCACGGGTGCACACCCGCGGCGAGATCATGATCATGGCCGGTGGCGCGGACACCTTCGTCCTGCTGCTGCTCGACGGCTTCGCCAAGGTCGCCACGACCGAACGCTCCGGCGTGACCGCGCTGATGGACATCAGGGCCGCCGGTGACGTGGTCGGCGAGTCCGCCGCGTTCGACGGCCGGCCCCGGTCGGCGACCGTCACCGCGGCTCAGCAACTGCTGGTCCGGCGGATCGCGCAGGACGAGTGGCTGCGGTGGATCAGTCACAGCCCGGTGGCGGGGCTGGCGGTCAGCCGCAGCCTGGCCCATCGCAGCCGTACCGCGGTGCGCCGGCACACCCGGTTCGCGCACGGTCCGGTCATCGCCCGCCTGGCCAGCGCCGTCCTGGACCTGGCGGAGCAGTACGGAGCCGCCGTACCGGACGGGCTGCTGGTCAGGCCGGGGCTCACCCAGGCGGAGTGGGGCGAGCTGATCGGCGCCCAGGAACGGCGGGTGCACCACATGCTGCACGAGCTCGCCCGCCTCGGTGTCCTGGCGTTCGGACGGCGGCGGATCGTTGTACGGTCCCTTCCCGCGCTGCGGGAGATCGCCGCGACCGGCTGGGACACCCCGTGAGCGGGCCGGGGCGCGCCGCGCGACCGGTCAGCAGCGAACCGGAAGGAGAGGGCCATGGATCCCGACACCAGGTTCGTCCTGCCCGACGACGTGGCCGCGGCAGCGGGCCTGTACACGGAGTCGCCGGCCCCGGGCACCAAGTCGTCCGAGAGTGAGGACCTGGAGAGCTCCGTCAGGTTCTACCGCCCGCTCGTCTACCGCCTGTCCGGCGCGTCCGGCACCGCCGGGCCGGTGGACCTGCTGCTCTGCTTCCCGTACGACCTGGCGCCGCTCACCGGCGGCCGTGCCTACGGGGACGTGCGGGTGGGCATCGACTTCGGGGACAGCGGGGCGCAGGCGCTGGCGGTGCAGCCCGCGCCCGGCAGTGTGCAGCCCGACGGCACCCGGGTGGCGGTCTTCGGGCGCGGCCATCACCGGCTGCGCTGGGAGTTCCGCCCGCCGCCCGCGGGGCTGCGCCCGGACGGCCACTGGTGCCAGGTGCTGCTGCGGCTGCCGCCCGGCCGCTCCGGCGTGTACTGCCACCTCACCTGTCATGTCGTCGTACGGCGTACGCTCCTGGGCCGGGTCGTGGGCAGCAAGGCCGGTACGCGGGGGAACCTCGGACTCCGTGTGCGCGTCGAGGACGCCTGGGCGGCCCGCCTGCCGCTGCCCGGTCTCCCGTACCCGATGGCGGCCCCCGACGGTCCGGCGCCGCGCGTCCGGGGGCCGGAAGGCGTTCACGAAGAGGGCGCCGCCGGGGACGCGCCGTGGCTGCGGCGCCTCTTCTTCGCCCTGGACGTGGAGCGGTACAGCCGCCGGCACAACACCCACATGGCGCGGGTCCAGCGCGACCTGTGGCGTACCGCGCGGGCCGCCTGCGCCCACGCCTCGGTCGACTGGCACGCGTGCGGGCGCCAGGTCAGCGGCGACGGATACCTGCTCGTGCTGCCCACCGGCATCAGCGAGCCGACGGCCGTCGCGGGGCTGCTCAAGGGCGTCACGCTGGCGCTGCACGCCGTCAACACCGACCCGGAGCGCCCGGCGGGCATCGGCCCGACCCGGATGCGCGCCAGCCTGCACCAGGGGCTGACGTGCGAGGGGGCGAGCGGTTTCCTCGGTACGGCGGTCGTGGAGCTGTTCCGCGTCCTGGACGCGGGGCCGCTGCGCGCGGCGCTGCGCGAGAGTGCGCACGCCGACCTGGCGGTGGCCTGGTCCGACAGTCTGTACCGCGACCTGGTGCCGCACGCCTACCCCGGGCTGGACGCGGGTGCCTTCCGCCAGGTCCACGTCGAGCTGCCCGAGAAGGGTTTCACGGCCGGGGCGTGGATCGAACTGCGGGCCCGCCCGCTGAGCGGCGAGCGCCCCGCGCCCGCCGGGACGGAGGCCCCCGGTGCCGGAAACGGTTCCCCGAACCCGCACTGAGACGGGATGCGCCGGCTCCCGGAGCGCTGTACTGGCGCCCATCGGGGGCGGGGCGGTCCGTCGTCCGGCGGGCCGTCCTGAGGCTCCCGACGCACCGAACCTCACAGAGCGGGGGCACTGTATGCCGGCCATTCCCGTCACGGTTCTCGGGCCGCAGGAGTCCGGGAAGACCGTGTATCTCGCCAGCCTCTTCCGGCGGCTGTCGATCCAGCGGGACGATGTGGGTTTCTTCGTCGGGCTGCCGTCCGAGGAAGCCACGAAACTGAACCAGATCTTCGGCCAGATCATCAGCCCGGACGGCTGGCCGAACCCCAATCTTCTCGCGCACACCTCGGAATGGCGGTTCACCTGTTCCGTACGGACCGAGGACGGGCGGGTGTTCAGCCCGTTCACCATCAATTACCTGGACTACGCGGGTGAGCACCTGACCCGCGCGACGGCTGCCGAGACCGAACACGGGGCCTCGTTCTGGCAGCGGGTCAAGGAGTCGGAATTCCTCCTGGTGCTGCTGGACGGGGTGAAGGTACTGCGCTGCTTCGAGGGCGACTTCCTCCTGGTCCACGAACTCATCTCGGTGTTCAACACGATCGAGTCGAGCGGCAACGTGGTGCACTTCGTGGTCACCAAGTGGGACCTGCTGGAGGCGGCCGGGCATTCGGTCCGTACCGTGCTCGACTGTCTGCTGAAGGACCGCGACTTCAGCGCCTTCTACCTGAACCGGCTGCGGCAGCAGGAGGCCGGGGCGCTGCGGTTCATTCCCGTCAGCTCGCTGGGCAGGGGGTTCGCCGTGCCGGCCGCCGACGGCCGCACGATGGTCAAGCAGGGCACGTCGCCGCGGCCGCTGAACGTGGAAGTGCCGCTGATGGCCGTGCTGGTGGACCTGTTCGACCGTGCGGTGCGGTCGGTGGCCACGCAGCTGGCGTCGGACGACGAGATGCTGCGGGTCAGGGCGCGCAAGCTGCGGTGGCTCCAGGCGGTGCAGCGCAAGGTTCCCATGGTGCGCGCGTTGCTGGCCGCCCGCGCCGCCGAGTCGCCGGTCATGGCGGCGGTCCAGGAGTACCTGGGGGACACCGTGGTGGCCTATGTGGACGAACGGCTCTCGGCGTACGGGCAGCAGGCCGAACACGACGTGTCCGAGGCCCGGGGCCGGGTGCTGCGGGCGCGTTCGGAACGGGAGGCGATGGTCAGGATGGTCGACATGTTCGAAACGACGCTGGCGGAATTCGACGCGGCCCACCCGGGCTCGCACGTCCTGGAAGAGGCTTCGTGATGACCGGCACCGGAACTCCCGGCCCTACACAGGAGTTCTGGCCGTTCGCGATCACGCGCTCGGTCCACACCGGTTTCCGTATCGTCGTCGCGCCGGGATTCCTCGTCCGGTACGACCAGCATCATCTGCTGGCTGATGTGACGGGCGGCGATGTGTCGGACGACCACGTCTATCTCCGCGAATACCGGGATCAGGGAACGCTTTCGCTGTGGCTGCTCTACCGCGTCGTGTACCTGCGGGGCGCGGACGTCGGCCAGGGCGGTGAATTCGCTCTGCACGGTTCCCGGCGGACCCCGCTCGTCGAGGGCGTGGTGTGCAGGAACCGTCCGTCCGGCGCCACCGGTGAACTCTTCGGGACGGTCCGGCGGGTCTGTGCCGAACCGCTGCGGCTCTTCTTCACCTCGGACTCCGGAACGTATCCCGTGCATCCCAGTGAGCCGGTCGATGCGGTGCCCGGCGACGGTTCGCCGTTGCGTGTCGAGGAGGAGCCCGCCTATCGCTCGGCGAGGAATGTGCAGGCGGCCCTTCAGGGCCGCCGCCATCCGCCCGCCACCTCATGGAGCGTCGGACACGACGGCGTACGCGTCGGCACCGCGCGAGAACGGGTTACGGCGCGCCGGCCAGGTGACAGCCGTACGGGTGCTGCGGCTGCTGGGGCCGACGCTGATCGCGGCCGGGGAGCAGGCGCTCGACTCCGCCGACGCGTCGGCGGCCCGGCTCGCGTCGTCCGTGAACGGCCGGTCGTCGTCGGCGTCTGCGTGCTCGCGCTCGCATCGGTCTGTGCGCTGATCGCGCTGCTTCTCAGGTGCCGCGCCGGGCACTTCGGCGCCCCGTGTACGTGAGCGGCCGTGGCGTACGGCTGTCCCGTACGCGTCGCCACGGGGCGCCCGGGCCCCGTGGCAGCCGTCGCACATCCCTGGTGGGAGGTCTTTCGTGATACCGGCGAACGAGATCATCGCGCTGCTGCTGGCCACCGGCCCACCCCTGCCCCGGGGTCCGGCCGCCGGGTCGCCGCTGGTGGCGGCGGCCGCCGCGCTCGCGGTGGGCGAGCCGAAGCGGGCGCTGCGGCTGCTCGACGGCGCCGGCGGGCAACCGGAGGACGGGGCAGCGGCGGCGGCCCTGCGCCGCGCGGCGCACACGCTCGACCTCAACCGGTACCCGGGGCAGGGCGGGGCCGTCATGTCGTGGGAGGAGATGCGCAGCGCCGCCGGGCCGGTACCGGAACCGAGCACCCCTGAGGCGGCGCTGGTCGTCCTGGCGGCGGGTCGTCTCGTGCCCGTGCTGCAGTCGGCCCGTGACATCGCCGGCAACTCCCGCGTCGCGGGCGACCCGCAAGCCGCCGGGCAAGCAATGGAGTTGCTGCGGCAGCTGAGCGAAGACATCGAGGCGTCGGGGTCGCCGGCGCTGTCGGCGTACCACCGGACGGCGACGGCCGACGTGGCCCGCCGGGCAGGCCGTACGGAAGAGGCGGCGAGGCTGCTGGCATCGTGCCGGCCGCTGGTCCGCGGCGATGCTCTGGCCGGTGCCCATCTCTCCCTCGCCGAGGGGGATCTCGCCCTGGAGCCCGAGTCCCACCCGGAGCTGCTCGGGCTGCGGCTGGCGGAAGCTCCCGGCCTTCCCGCGTCGGCCCCGGCAGGCGATCCCGCGGCCGCCGAGGCGCACTACGCACGGGCCGAGGCGCTGTACGTACGCGCCGGTGGCGAACTGGGCGGCGCGGAGATCGCACTGCGGCGCGCGCACGTGGCGCGTCGCCGCGGAGATGCGGTGGCCCGCGACCGGTTCACCGAGGAGGCGCGGCGCTGGGCCGGACTCGTCGGTGGCGGCGCCCTGTTCTGGCTCGTCGGGTTCCAGCACGCGCTCGACCGTCTCGGGGACGGCGAGCAGGTCCCGGACAGCACACTGGACGCCGTCACCGGCTGGACGGTGCGGGACGGGAGCACCAGTTTCACGCGCGGACTGCTCAGGCTGGTGGCAGCCCGGTGCCGGGCGTGGCGGGAGGAGGGCGCGACGCTGCCCGCGCTCCGGGCGCTGCGCCTGGCGCGCCGGATCGCGGCCGGGACGGACGCGCCCGCGGAGAGCGGCATCCTGGACGCCGCCCACGTCGACATCGTCGGAGGGGCGAACTACGGCCGTGCCCCGGCGGTACTGCTCGCCGCCGACACCGCCCACGCGGTCGCGGAGCTGCGCCGGGCCCCGGCCGGCGTGCTCGACTGGACGCGCGCCGCCCTGCTCGCGATGCGGTTCGACCAGGCCGCCGAAACGCTCGCCGATCCCGAGCTGAAGGCGATCGCCGCCGCGCGGCTCTCCGAGATCGAGGCCGTCGGCGATACCCTCACGGACCGTGCCCAGGACGCTGTGGGACAGGTGGCCGAGGCGGTACGCGAGAGCGCCCGGCGGGCCCGGACCCTGCTCCTGCGCTATCGCGGCCGGCGTGCCGAGTCGGCCGGTTTCCGCGACGAGGCCCGGCTCCTGCTGCTCCGTGCGCTGGCCCTGGCCGAGGAGCAGGGGGACGCCATGCTCCGCGCGGTCCTGCTCAGCGAACTCGGACGGCGGCCCGAGGCCCGTGCCCTGGCCGGGGAGCTCTTCGACACGGGCGGGCTCCACCCGGACCACGCGGTGAGCCTCTTCCTCGCGGTGCGGGATCCGCGGGCGGCGCAGCGGGCGCAGTCCGCCCTGGACGCCTCCGGTCCGGACGCTCCCGGCCCGCCCCGGGAGACCGAGCGGCCGTGGGAGGACCCGGCGCGCCGTGCCGAGCTGTACGAGGCGCTGGGAGAGCACGCCGCCGCGGCGCGGACGGCCGAGCGCGCGGTGGAGTTATTCGAGCACCGGACGGCGCAGCTCGTACGGGACGCGCTGCGCTCCTCCGCCACCGACCACCCGCTCGTCGCCGGGATGTACCACACGGCCGTCCTGGCCCACCTCGGTCTGGCGGCGCGGACCAGCGGCTACCGGGCCCGCGCCGAACTGGCCGCCGCGTTCGAACTGGCCGACCGGTGCCGTGGCATCGCCGCGGGCGTCGTACGCTCCCTCGACACCCTGCCCGCCGGGGCGCCGACGGCAGCGGCCCGGCGCTGGCTGCGCGCGGGTTCGGCCTGGTCGGCCACGTACGAGGGACTGGTCGACGAGGTGTCGGCCGACCCGGAGCGTACGCCGTCCTCGGCCGCCCTGCGGCGCCGGGTGCTCGCCGCCGAAGACACCCTGGACCGCGCGGAATCCGAGGTGGCGCGGCTGGCCCCGCAACTGCTCGCGCACCGGCGGCTCGCGCAGCCGGACGCCGGCGTGGCGGAGATCCAGCGGGCGCTGCCGGCGGACAGCGCACTGCTCCTGTACCAGACGCTCGACGACGAACTGATCGTCTGGACCGTCGGGCCCAGGACCATCCGCTGTCACCGCGCTCCCGTCCGCGCCCGCGACCTGGCCTGCGACGTCCGGCACTTCCACACCGCCTGCGCCGCCGGCCGCCACGACGAACGCGGCGCCGCCGCACTGAGCGCGCTGCTCCTCGCCCCCGCCCTACCCCGGCTCGACGCGTGCGGGCGGCTGTTCGTCGTCCCGCACGGCGCGCTGTCGCTCCTGCCGTTCCACGCCCTGCCCGTGCGCGGCGGGCTCCTGGGCGAGCGGTTCACCGTCTCGTACCTGCCGTCCGCCGGGCTGCTCACCCGCGCGGGCGCCGGTGGGCGGCCCCGGCTCGACGGTACGGCGCTGGTCGTCGGCGACCCGGAGTACGCCCCTGACCGGGGCCTGCCGCGCCTGCCGGGGACGGCGACGGAGGCCGCGACCGTGGCGCGGCTGCTGGGCACGGAGCCGCTGATGCGGTCGGCGGCGACGGCGGAGGCGGTGGCCGCAGCCGCTCCCGGGCGTCCCGTCCTGCACCTGGCGACCCACGGGGTGCTGTACGAACAGGGCCCGAACCGGAGCTTCGTGGCCCTCGCGGGGCACGACCGGCTGGCGGTCGGTGACGTCCTGGGGCTCGACCTCAACGCCGATCTCGTGGTCATGTCCGCGTGCCACACCGGGCGCGGCACCGCGACGGCCGGCGGTGATCTGGTCGGGCTGGCCCGGGCGGCGGTCGCGTCGGGCGCCCGGCACGTCGTGGTGTCACTGTGGCCGGTGGACGACGAGACCGGCTGTCTCCTGATGGCCGCCCTGTACGAGGGGCTGGTGTCCGGCCTCGGGGTGTCCGACGCGCTGGCCGCGGCCCAGCGGCGGATCCGGCCCCTGGACGCGGCGGGACGGCAGCGGGCGTACGCGCGCCTGCGGGACCGGGCGGGCACCGGGGCCGCGGCACCCGGCCCGCGGGACGGCCGGGTGCCCGCTGCCGTCACCCGCGCGGCGCGGCCCGAAGGCCCGTACCACTGGGCCCCGTTCCTCCACATCGGCGGCGCGGACGGTCTCCGCGCCGACGACGGCCGCACGCACGGCCGTGCCGATGTTCACGACGCGTCCCTGGGAGACCTCCATGACTGAGCGAGCCCTGCTCATCGGCTGCCGCACCGGAGTGCTGCGCGGCGTGGACGCGGACGTCCGTCTCATGGCCGGCCTCCTGGCTCCGCTCGGCTTCGAGACGACCGTCCTCGTCGAGGAGGCGGCGACGCGCCAGGGCATCATCGACGCCTACCGGGCGCTCACCGCCGTCACCACCGCGGGTGACACGGCGGTGGTGTACTACACGGGGCACGGTGCCCGCCTGCGCAAACCGGGGTGGGCGCGGGACACGGACCTGCCGGACCGGCTGCAGTACCTCTGCCCGACGGACATCCACCAGCCCGGCGACGCCTTCCGCGGACTGCTGGCCGAGGAACTCAGCCTTCTCCAGTCAGAGCTGGGCGAGAAGACGCGCAACGTCACGGTCATTCTCGACTGCTGTCACGCGGCCCGGATGTCGAGAGACCCGGCGCTGCTCCCGAAGGCCGACCCCCGGCCCGGCACCTTCGGCTGGGAAGCCGTGGCGGCCGCGTGGCGCACGGCCACCCGTGCCGCCCCCGCGACGCGCGCCGCGCACGCCGAGTCGCACCCCTCGGTGGTACGGCTCGTGGCCTGCGCGCCCGAGGAGACGGCGTTCGAGCTGGTGGCGGAGGGGTTCGACGGATGGCACGGCGCACTGACGGGCACGCTCGCCCGCCTGTTGCGCCGGCCCGGCAGCGCGGCGCTGACCTGGGACCGGCTGATCGGTCTGCTGCGCCCCGCCGTCACCGAGATCGCGCCGGGGCAGCGGCCGGAGGCGGAGGGGCCGACGCGCCGGTTCCTGTTCGAGCTGCGGGAAGAGGACACCGCCGGGGCGCTGCCGGTCCGTCCGGAGGGCGGGGCGCTGTTCCTGGACGGTGCGGAACTCTTCGGCATCGGCGAGGGCGACCGCTACGCGATCGTGGCCCCGGGCAGCGAGCGCGCGGCGGCGCCGGCCACCGCCACCGTGGACCTGATCGCCGACGGGCGGGCCCGGCTGCGGCCGGACACCACGGTCCCCGTCCGGCTGCTCGCCGGGCTGGAGGCGCATCCGGTGCGGGTGGCGCTCGGCCGCCGGCCGGTCGCCGTCGTGCCGCCGGACCACCCCGAGCACCGGCAGGTGACGCGGGAGCTCGGCCGCTCCCCCTTCCTGCGGGTCAGCCGCGGCGGCGAGCCCGTCATGGCCACGGTGGCGCTGGCCGACGGCCTGCACCTGCTGGATCCGTACGGCGAACCGCTGCTCCCCCAGCCGTACGCCTTCGCCGACGGCGCCACGGGCCTGCTGGCCGCCGGCCTCCAGCAGCTCGCCCGCGCCACCCATCTGCGTACCCTCGGCTCCGGGACGGGCACCGCGCGGCTCGACGGCGACGTGGCGTTCGACTGCGTACGGCTGCTCGCGGACGGCGGCGAGGTACCGCTCGCCCGCAGCGGCGCGCACCTCTTCAACGGCGACGAAGTGGTCGTCCGCCTGCACAACCGGAGCAGCGCCCAGCGCTATGTCTCCGTGTTCGACATCGGGCTGCGCGGGGCCGTGACCCTGCTCTCCACCGCCGAGCCCTCGGGCATCGGCATCGAACCGGACGGACGCCACGAACTGTTCCGGTTGCCGGCCTCGCACCTGCTCGCGGGCGTCGAACTGTACTGGCCGGACGACCTCCCGGCCGGTCCGCCCCGCCCCGAGACGTTCGTCGGCATCGTCACCGACCGGCCGCAGAACCTGTCCCCGCTCGCCCAGCCCGGTGTGCTCACGCCACGCACCGGACCGTGCGGCTCGGAGCTGGAGAGCCTGGTGGAGGGCATCGCCGGCGGTGTGCGCGACGGCCGTCCGCCGGTCTGGCGGGAGCAGGTGCGCTACGCGGTGCGGCGCTTCGACTTCCACCTGCATCCCGGGGTCCGGCCGGCCGAGGAACCGCCGTTCGCCGTCGACGAGCGGCCCGACCTGTCCTTCCGGCTGGTGGCGCCGCGCAGCGCCGCCCCGCCGCCGGCCCGTGTCACCGTCGCCCTGCGGGACCTGGCGCTGCACAGCGGCCACACGCTCGGTACGGCCTCCGTACGGATCGACTCCCTCGTCGTCACCCGGTCCGGCGCGGGGCAGCTGCCGTACCGGGCGGCCACCCACCGCGTGGCCGGTGCTCGCGACGGGGAGCGGTTGCCGGTGGACCGCTTCCCGCTGTACGAGGGCCCGGTCGGCGGCTCCCTCGACCTGGCCGTCTGGATCTCACCGGACGACGGGGACGAGCCGCCGCTCGACCGGCTCCTGGCCGCGGAGACCGGAGCGGGTGAGGCCGGCCGGGCCGTCGCCCTGCTCGCCGCGGCGGACGGCAGCACGCCGGCGGGCGACACGGTGGGAGCCGTCGCCGCCCTCTTGAACGCCGCCACCGAGCTGCTGTCCAGGACGACCGGCCAGAGCATCGGCATCTTCCGCACCACCCACCTGCCGCACGAGCGTTTCGGCGCGGCTGCCCCGGGCGGCCGTCACCCGGAGACGGGGCTGCTGCGCGCACCGGACCTGTCCTTCGCGTACGAGATCGTGGAGCGGCAGGCCCGGCCCCGCGGGGGCGGGTGACCGGGCTCCTGGGCTGCGAGCCGGTCCGCCCCGCCGGGGCGCCCGGTGTGCAGGGCGCCCCGCCGGTCAGAGCACCCGCACCGCCCGCACGGAAAGGTGCTGCTCGTCGTCGTCCAGGCAGGCGCCGGTGCGCAGGTCGAAGCGCTGCTTGTACATGGGCGAGGTCACCACCGGCGCTCCGTCGACCGCGCCGTAGATGCCGCGGGAGATGACACCGGCGTGCGAGACGGGGTCGGTGTCGGAGACGGCGAAGACCTCGCCGTCCGGGGAGCGGAAGAGCGCGACCGTTTCGCCCTCGTCGCCGACGCGGACCGGCACACCGCGCCCCGGTTCGAGTTCCTCCAGCAGGCAGACCGACCGCCAGTCGCCCTCGTCCGTACGGACCTGGACGTGTCCGGGGGCGGCCGGGCCGGCCGGGGCCGGGACGGAGCTGGTGAAGCGGCGCAGTTTCGCCGGGTCCTCCAGGACGGCCCGCCATTCGTCGCGGTAGGCGTCGACGTGCCGCTGCATCTGGGATTCCAGTTCGTCGGCCAGCCCCAGGGAGTCGTGCAGGACCACGTCCCGGACGTGGGCGATGCCGCCGTCGATGCGTTCCAGCCAGGCCGCGGTGCGCTCCAGGCGGTCCGCGGTGCGGATGTAGAACATCAGGAAGCGGTCGATGACGCGGATCAGGTCCTCGTCTTCGAGGTCCTGGGCGAGCAGGTCCGCGTGGCGGGGCTTGACGCCGCCGTTGCCGCCGACGTAGAGGTTCCAGCCCTTCGCGGTGGCGATGACCCCGACGTCCTTGCTCTGCGCCTCGGCGCACTCGCGGACGCAGCCGGAGGCCGCCAGCTTCAGCTTGTGCGGGGACCGCAGACCGCGGTAGCGCAGTTCCAGCTCCACGGCCATGCCGACGGAATCGCGCTGTCCGAAACGGCACCAGCGGGAACCGGCGCAGGACTTCGCGGTGCGCAGGGACTTGCCGTACGCGTGGCCCGATTCGAGGCCGGCGTCGACCAGCCTGCGCCAGATGTCCGGGAGCTGGTCCACGGTGGCGCCGAACAGGTCGATGCGCTGGCCGCCGGTGAGCTTGGTGTAGAGACCGAATGCGCGGGCGACCTCGCCGAGCACGATGAGGTGTTCCGGGCTGATCTCGCCGGCCGGCAGGCGGGGCACCACGGAGTAGGTGCCGTCCTTCTGGAGGTTGGCGAGGAAGAGGTCGTTGGTGTCCTGGAGGGCGGCCTGTTCCCCGTCGAGGATGTGGTGCAGGCCGAGTTCCGGGCCGAGGGTGGCCAGGAGCGAGGCGACGGTGGGGCGGCAGACCGCGCAGCCGTGCGGGGGCTTGCCGTCCGGGCCGGGTACGCCGTACTCCTTCGCCAGGCGGGTGAAGCTGTCGGTGCCGGTCACCCGGATGATCTCGTACAGTTCGCGGCGGGTCCGCGTGAAGTCCGGGCACAGCCCGCCCGGGCCCGTCTCGACGCCCTCGGCCGCCAGCTGCGCTTCCATGATCGAGGTCACGGCGCCGACGCAGCCGCCGCACTGGGTGCCGGCACCGGTGCACTTCTTGAGTGCCGTCAGGTCGTGCGCGCCGCCGCGGACGGCGTCGCGCAGCGCCTTCTTGGTGACGCCGTTGCACGAGCAGATCACCGCGTCGTCGGGCAGCACCGCGGTAGTGTCCGCCGGGCCCGCCGCGTCGGCGGGCAGCAGGAAGGAGGCGGCGGGGCCGGGCAGCTGGGCTCCCACGAGGGGCCGCAGGGTGCCGTACGCGTCCGCGTCCCCGACCAGGATGCCGCCCATCAACGTGCCGTCCGGGCCGAGCACCAGCTTCTTGTAGACGCCGGAACCGGAGTCCGCCCAGAGCACCGATCCGCCGGCGTCCGGCGCGAAGGGGTCGCCGAAGGACGCCACGTCCGCGCCCAGCAGCTTCAGTTTGGTGGAGGTGTCGGCGCCGGTGAAGCTGCCTTCCCCGCCGGTCAGGGTGTCGGCCAGGGCTTCCGCCATCCGGTAGCCGGGCGCGACCAGCCCGTAGACGTTGCCGTCGGCGGCGCGGGCGCACTCGCCCAGCGCGTAGACCTCCGGTACGGAGGTGCGGCAGTGGGTGTCGATCACGATGCCGCCGCGCTCCGCGACGACCAGGCCGGCCGTCCTGGCGAGTTCGTCACGGGGCCGTACGCCCACGGAGAAGACGATGAGGTCGGCCTGGACGCTGCCGCCGTCCGACAGCGACAGGCCGCGCACGCGGCCGTCCACGCCGGTCCACACCTCGGTGATCGCCGCGTCGGTGTGCACGTGCACGCCCATCGCTTCGACGGTGTGCGCCAGGACGTCGGCGCCGCCGGTGTCCACCTGACCGGGCATCAGCCGGGGCGCGGCCTCCACGACACTGGTCTCCAGGCCGAGTGAGCGCAGCGCGCCGACCGCCTCCAGGCCCAGCAGTCCGCCGCCGACGACGGCCGCGGTGCGGGCGCCGCGCGCCGCCTCCTGGATGGCGCGGACGTCCTCGACGGTGCGGTAGACGAAGCAGCCGGGGGCGTCCCGGCCGGGAACCGGGGGGACGAAGGCGTACGAGCCGGTGGCCAGCACCAGCGCGTCGTAGGGCCATGTCGCGCCGCGGCGCGTGGTCACGGTGCGGGTGGCGGTGTCGATCGCGGTGGCGGGGTCGCCGAGGCGCAGGGTGATGTCGTGGTCTTCGAAGAAGTCGGCCTCGGCGAGGTTCAGCTCTTCCGGGGTGGTCCCGGTGAACAGCGAGGACAGGTGGACGCGGTCGTAGGCGCGGCGCTCCTCCTCGGCGAGGACCACGACGCGCCATCGCCTGCCGTCGCCGGGGCCGTCCGGGCCGGCGGCTCCACCGGTGCCGGCCGGGCTCTCCGCTCCACCGGTGCCGGCCGGGCCGGCGAGCGCGTCCCGTGCGGCCAGCTCTTCCAGCAGCCGTTGCCCGACCATTCCGTGACCGACGAGAACAAGGGTGGGCCGGTCGGTGGATGACACCATGAGAGCACTCCTGCCAGCTGCTTGGCGACGGGACGCGTAGGTCCGCTTTTCACGACTGCCGCCCGGAGCCCGCGCCTTCCCGGGCCGCGGCGATTTCAGGCTATGCCCGCGCCGAGCCCGTACCGCGCGCCGAACGGCCTCTTGATCAGGGCCGGTCGTCCCGGTGGGTACGGGGCCGGCAGTGCCTTATCCCGCCTGGCGGCCGTCATTACCGTGACGGCATGGCCGCCCTGTCTCCTGTACTGATTGTCGCCGCGCACGGCAGTCGCGAGGCCCGGGCACAAACGGAAACGCGCCGCCTGCTGGCACACGTACGTGCCCTGCGCCCCGCATTGCGCGTGGAAATCGCCTTCTTCGACCTTCACCACCCCACGGTCGACGAATCCGTGGCCGCGCTGCACGGCACACCGGCCGTCGTGGTGCCCTTGCTGCTCGGGGCGGGATTCCATGCCACCGTGGATCTGCCCGCACTGCTCGGGCCCGCCCGCGCCGCGAAACCGCTGGCCCCGCATCCGCTGCTGACCGAAGCGCTGACGCACCGCCTCCAGGAGGCCGAGGCGCGCGCCGGTTTCCCGGCGGACGCCGTGGTCCTGGCCGCCGCGGGCTCACGCCGGCCGGGCGGCAACGACAGCTGCTACGCCGCTGCCCGGGCCCTGAGCACGAGCCTGTACGCCCGGCGCGAGGTCCCCGTTCCGGTACGGCCGGCCCTGCTGTGCGGCGGCTCCGGCGACGACCGGTCACCGGCCCGTACGGCGCAGGCCTTGCGCGCCGAGGGCCGTACCCGTATCGCGGTTCTCCCCTACTTGATGGCCGCCGGCCGTTTCTCCGACCGCCTCGCCGCGGAAGCCGACCGCGCGGGGTGCATGGGTATCGCCCGCCCGCTCGGGGCCCAATCGGCCGTGGCCCGTCTCGTTCTCGCGCGTTTCGATGAATGCGTTCTCGCCACGGCGGAGAATCGGGCCGGTGCTGAGTGATCCGACAAGGCGTATGAGGCGTGTCGGACACCGCTGCGCATCGTTGACCGGGCAAAGACCGGTCCGGCCGGTCAGCCGTTTCCAGAAAAGGATGAACGATGCGTGTCTTCCGTCCAGTCGTCGTGGCTCTCGCGGGGCTCACTTTCGCCTCGACCCTCTTCATGGGTGAGGCAACCGCCGCGAAGGGGTCATTCATCTGGCTGGGGCCCAAGGGCCGGTCGTATCTTGTCGAGAATCCGCCGAACGGCCGGTGCCTGACGATGGGCCAGCACGCGCGGGGCGGGCACAATGCGACGAAGACGCCGGCCGTCCTTTTCTCGGGCAAGAAGTGCAAGGGGCGGGCCACTCCGCTGGCCCCGGGCAAGAAGGCGCCGAGCAGCGCGACGTTCTCCAGCGTGCGGTTCGGCTGACGGAGCGCCGCCCTCACACCGCCCGCAGGCCGGCCTCCTGGAAGACCGCGCGCACCGCCGCCAGCTGCGACGCGACGGGGACCGGCGTGTCCCGTAGCGTGAAGTCCAGGCCGAGGCGGTCCCACTTGGCGGCGCCGAGCTTGTGGAAGGGCAGTACGTCGACCCGGGTGACGTTGCCGAGCGAGGCGGCGAAGGACGCCCCGCCCCCGACGTCGGCCGGGTCGTCGGTCAGCCCGGGGACGAGCACGAAGCGTACCCACACCCCCTTGTCCAGCCGGGCCGGCCGCCGGGCGGAGTCCAGGGCGGGGCGCAGCGGCCGACCGGTGAGGCGCTGGTAGAGGGCGGGCTGCCAAGCCTTGATGTCCAGCAGGACGAGGGCGGTGTCCCGCAGCAGTGCGCCGGTGGCCCGGGCGCCGAGGTGGCCGGAGGTGTCCAGGGCGGTGTGCAGGCCGAGTTCGTGCTTGAAACGGTGCAGGAGTTCGCCGGCGAAGACGGGCTGGTGGAGGGGTGCGCCGCCGCCCGCGGTCCGGATGAACGCCTGGTACTTCGCCGCCTCGGCGACCACCGCGTCGGCCAGGACGCGCCTGCCGTCGCGCATCTTCCAGGTGTCGGGGTTGTGGCAGTAGAGACAGCCAGGGGGCAGCCCGCCAGGAACGTCACGAAGCGGGTGCCGGGCCCGTCCACGCCGGTGGACAGGTCCCAGGAGTGCACCGACCCGGCGACCGGGCGGTGCCCGACCGCGGCGGCCGACGTCGCGGCCTCCTGGGCCGTCACCCCGATCCGCCAGCCGCCGTTGGGCATGATGGCGCTTGAGCGGGGCGTCGGTCTGGAGGCCGACGATCAGCTCCCGCTCCTCGTCGAGGTAGCCGGGCGCGAACGCGTCGGTCCGCGACGGGGTGTGCGGATCGACGTCATGGATGCCGCGCGCGTCCGCTCTTGCGGGAACATGCCGAGCAGCTTGTGCCACACCTCGGTGGTGCGCTCGGTCGGGCCCGCGAGGAAGGAGCCGTCGCCCTCGTACGGGACGCGGTGGCGCTGGACGACGTCGCGTACGTCGACGGCGTCCCGCCACCGTCCGCCGCCGAATCCTTCCCGAGCCGCGCCGCCGGTCCTCTTCTCCACGGGTGCAGCGGTCATGGTGCGCACCTTCCGGTCACTGTGCTGTGCTCACCCCCATTGCCCTGCCGCGGGACGTTTGCCGAGGTCGGCGTTGGTCCCGACCCGGAGACCGAAGGGCCTCGGCGGATGGCGGACCGTGTTCCGGAAGGCCGTTGGTCCCCCGGCTCGGGACCTTGGGACCGTCCCCACGGTGCCCGCCGCGCCCGGAGAGTGGGGGTCGGACGTACTCCCGTTCCTGCCTCTGGAGGCCCGCATGCCCGGCATCATCACCGTCGGCCTGGACGGAACCGACCACAGCCTCGCCGCCGCCGACTGGGCGGCCGCCGAGGCCGTACGCCGTGGAGCGCGCCTGCGGCTGGTGCACGCGTGGATATGGCGTCCGCTGGACGTGCCGGTCGCGGCGGACGAGGCGGTGCAGCGGCGCTGGGCCGCCGAGGTGCTGCGGGAGGCCGCGGACCGGGTGACCGCGGGCTTCCCCGGACTGTCCGTCACCCGGGAGATTCTGGCGGCGGAGACCGTTCCGGCCCTGCTCTCCGCGGCCGCCGCGGCGGACCTGCTGGTCCTGGGCTCGCGCGGACACGGCACGCTGCTCGGCTACCTGCTCGGCTCCGTGGGGCTTCAGGTGCTGCGGCAGACGGGCACGCCCGTGGTCCTCGTCCGCAGCCCGCGTCCCGACGCGGCGGAACAGCCGCGCGACGAGGTGGTGGTCGGCGTGCAGGACGCGCTGGAGAGCGACCCGGTCCTGGCGTTCGCCTTCGCGGCGGCCGCGGCACAGGGAGTGGGGCTGCGGGCGGTACGGGCGTGGAACATCCCGCCGGTCCTGGTGTGGGGCGGCGAGGCGATGCGGGCGGCCGACGACGCGGGCGGCCTGGAGCCGCTGGAGCGCAAGCGGCTGGCCGACGCGGTACGGCCGTGGCGGGAGCGCTTCCCGCAGGTGAAGGTCGTCGAACACGTCGAGATGGGCGGCGCGGGACAGGTCCTGCTGGCCGGCAGCGCCCGGGCCCGGCTGCTGGTCGTGGGCCGGCGCAGCCCGGGCCGCCACGACCTGCGGAGGATCGGCGCGGTCGCGCACGCCGCGCTGCACCACGCGCCGTGCCCGGTGGCCGTGGTGCCCCACGCGTGACAACCCGCGCGCCGGCACCCCGGCCGGACGCCCGGGCTCCGGGCACAGCGGACCCAGCGGCCCCGGACGTCGCCGACCTGACCCTCAGCAGGGTCCGTTCGGCCCTGTCCCCGCAAGGCCGCGTCGGAGAGGCTGGCAGTCAGGCAACGAGTGCCCGGACGAGCGCCGCCGGAGCAGAGAGTGTGCAGCATGAACCACGAAGACGCACAGCAGGTCGAGGAACGCCGTGAGCCGGTGGCCCCGCGGGAGATGCAGCAGCTGCCCCGGGACGAGGCGCTGCGGCTGCTGGGCAGCGTCCCGCTCGGCCGGCTCGTGTTCACCCAGAACGCCCTGCCGGCCATCCGTCCCGTCAACCACCTCCTCGACGGGGAGGACATCGTCGTCCGGCTCAACGACGGCGCGACCCTCACCTCGATCGCGCCGCCCGCGGGCGAGGCGGGTCTCGTGGTCGCGTACGAGGCCGACGCCATCGACCCGCTCACCCACCTGGGCTGGAGCGTCATCGTCACCGGATACGCCCGCCTGGTGGCCGAGCCGGCGCAGGTGGCCCGCTACCAGGACCTGCTGCGGCCCTGGGTGGCACAGACCATGAACGGCGTCCTGCGCATCCAGCCGGACCTGGTCACCGGCTTCCGGCTGGTGGCACGGCCCGCGGTCGTGGGTGCGCCACGGGCGGCGGGGGACGCTGGGGTCGCGGCTCTTACGGCGAGGGGCACCGGGGCCGTGTGAAGCGGCTGCCGCTGCCGCTCACCGGCCGCGGGCCGGCGCCTCGCCGGCACCGGCCGTGAGCCGGTCGCCGAGCGCGCTCCTCCGGTACAGCACATGCCGTCCGTCACGCGCGCGGGTGACCAGACCGGTGGCGTACAGGACGCGCAGGTGCTGGGAGACCGCGCTCGGGGTGACCCGGAGACGGCGGGCCAACTCCGAGGTCGGCAGCGGCTCTTCGAGAAGACTGAGCAGGCGGGCCCGGGCCGCGCCCAGCAGGGACACCAGGGCGGCCGCGTCGACGGCCGGCACCTCTGAACTCCACAACGTGGCGACGCCCCGGCCGGGATAGACGAGACTCGGTGCCTCGTCCGGGCTGACAGGGGGCGCGGGCTTGTGGGCGAACACGGACGGAAGCAGCAGCAGTCCCCGGCCGGACACCGCGACCCGGTGCCGGCTGATCATCTTGTGGATGTGCAGCTCACCGTCCTGCCAGCGCAGGTTCGGGTGCATGTCGGCGAAGAGCAGCCGGGCGCCTCCCAGGGCGAGCCGGCGGGCGCGGTAGGTCATGTCGGCTTCCAGTACCGACCGCATCTGCGGCCACAGCGGCTCGATGGCCACCTTCCAGTACTGCCGCAGGAGATCGCAGAGGGCGTCGCGCAGTCCGGCGACAGCCGTGTCGTCGCTGAGAGCGGCGTCCCGAAGGGCCTCGGGAAGCGGGTCGGGGGCGTGCGCGAGCAGCAGGTCGTGACGGACGCGGGCAGGCGGCACCTGGCGGGCGACGGCCAGTTCTTCCTCGAAGGCCGGCGCGAAGCTCGTGGGGTTCGGCGTCAGGAAGTCGGGCAGAGTGCGCCGCTGTGCGACCAGGGACATCAGCAGACCGGTGTCGAGCGCGCCCAGCGCGCCCAGTACGGACCGGCGCCAGGGCAGGTGCAGCGCGGACAGGCCCGGGTCCTGCAGCACCCGCAGGCTGAGCAGGGTCTCGTGCAGGGGCGACAGGGCGAACCGGGTGTCCGCGAGGTCCTCGACACCGAGCACAAAGATGATCATTAAGCCCTACGCTACATCGATTGGCGACGCGGCGGCACTGCCGTGCAATGACCGTCATGACACCCACAACTCATCAGCGGCGCAGGGCATTCGGCGCCGGGAAGGCGTACGGCATCGACGCGGCGGCGGCCGGGTCCGGCTCCCGGGCAGACCGGCGGGCCGGAGCATGAACCGCCGCACGGTCCTGCTCCTGGCCGTCACCTGCGCCGTGGCCGTCGGCAACATCTACTTCCCGCAGGCCATCGGTCCGCTGGTCGCCGCCGGACTGCACGTGTCGCCCGACGCGGCCGCCGCGGTGGTGACCGCCACCCAGATCGGCTACACGGCCGGGATGCTCCTGCTCGTACCGCTCGGCGACCGGCTCCCGCACCGCCCGTTCCTGGTCTCCCTGCTCAGCCTGACC
Source organism: Streptomyces sp. NPDC052496 (assembly GCF_040679095.1). NCBI lineage: Bacteria > Bacillati > Actinomycetota > Actinomycetes > Kitasatosporales > Streptomycetaceae > Streptomyces > Streptomyces sp. NPDC052496. The sequence continues at coordinate 81,094 of NZ_JBFAUH010000020.1, read as the reverse complement.
GGCCTGGCCCTGCTCGCCGCGGGCTGCGCACCGGCCCTGTCGCCCCTGGTCGCCGCCGGCACCCTGGTCGGCCTGACCACGGTGGGCGCGCAGATCGTCGGCCCGCTGGCGGCCGGCCTGGTGGCCGCCGACCGCCGAGGAGCGGTGCTCGGCACCCTGCTGAGCGGATCGACCGGCGGCATGCTGCTGGCCCGGACCTTCAGCGGCACGCTCGGCGAGTGGCTGGGCTGGCGGGCTCCCTACCTGGTCGCCGCGGTCCTGTCCCTGCTCCTCGCCACCGTCCTGGCGTTCGCGCTGCCGACGACGACCGCCCCGCCCTCCCGCCGGCGGTACGCGGCCCTCCTGACCGGGCCACTGCGCCTGCTGCGCACCGAGCCGGAGCTGCGCCGCTCGTGCTTCTACCAGGCCACCGTCTTCGCCGGCTTCTCGGCGGTCTGGACCTGCCTGGCCCTCCTGCTCACCGGACCGGTCTACGGGCTGGGCGCCCAAGCGGTGGGGGTGATCGCCCTGTGCGGCGCGGCGACCATGCTCTGCACTCCGCTCGCCGGCCGCCTGGTGGACCGCTACGGGCCCGATCCCGTCAACCTCGTCTGCCTGCTCGGCGTTCTCGCCTCAGCGGCCATCCTCACCGCCGGCGCCCGGGGCGGCGCGCCCGGCCTCACCGCCCTCACCCTCGGCACCCTGCTCCTCGACGTCACGATGCAGTCCGGCATGGTCGCCAACCAGGTCCGCGTCTACGCCCTGCGCGCCGATGCCCGCAACAGGCTCAACACCGCCTACATGACCTGCGCCTACCTGGGCGGCAGCGCGGGTTCCTGGCTAGGCGTCCACGTATGGAGCCAGGCCGGCTGGCGGGGCGTGTGCGCCCTCGTCGCGCTTCTCGCGGCACTCGCCCTGACCCGCCACTTACTGGCGGTGCGCACGGCAAGGGCGGAGCGAACTCCGCGCCGCTTCACGGGAATTCGGCGCGCTGCCGACGCCTGTCGGTCTCGGGTGCGTCCGTGACTCGGTGGTCTCGGGCATGTCCGTAACTCGGTAACTCCGCGACTCCGCGACTCCGCGACTCCGCGACTCCGCGACTCCGCGACTCCGCGACGAGGCTGTCAGCCGGGGGGGGTGGCGCGGAAAGGGCGTCACCTGCCGAGGATCTCACGCAGCCATGGGCTGCGGGCGGCCGGCAGCCGGACCAAGGTGCGACGGAAGACTTCCTGGTCGGCGCGGAACAGGGGGCGGGGGTGCGGCGCGGGCGGATCGAAGTCCTCGTGGAGGACGCCGTCGGGCAGGCGGCCCGACGGCGGGGCGGGCGGGTCCGGCTCGGGGAAGGCCAGCCACCACCACACCTCGAACGGCAGCGGCACCCGGTAAGCCGCCGGGCCGGCCGGGGACCAGGTCTCCCCCGTCTGCGGATGGGACGGCACGAGGAGGATGTCGGCGTCCCCGCCGGGAGCCGGCTGTCCCGGTCCGGCCAGGACGGCGCGCCGTGCCTGTGCGCCCGGGGGCAGCATGGCGTCGAGCGAGCGTTGGAACACCTCCTGGGCCAGGCCGTCCGGGACGGTGACCGGCCGGCCCTCCGAAGCCACCAGGAGGTGGGCGAGCGCCCGGCCGGCTGCCGCCTCCCACCGCGGGCTCCACGACCAGAAGGCGGTCGACCCGTGGCCCGCCCGCGCCCCCCACCTGGCGATCGGCTCGAACGGGGGCGTGCCCTCGCCTTCCGCCAGCAGTTCCGTCCAGGAACACGGCGCGGCCTCAGCACCGTCGACGGGGAGACGGCGTACGGCGTTCGGGGCGAGCCATATCGCCTGCCAGAGCGAGCAGTCGTCGATCCGGCTCGCGACGGGCAGGGCACACTGCGCGCAGGCCATGTTGGGACCGCCGGCCCCGTCGAGGCCGCAGCAGTAGCCGCCTCCGCGGTTCTCCGGGACCAGCACGGCGCCGCGGGCGTCGCCGGGCGCGATGACGATCGCGCCGGGCGCGCCGTCGGACAGGGTGTGGACCGGCGCGTGGACACCGCGGGCGGCCGCCTCGTCCGGAGGGATCTCGTCCCACGTCCGCCACGGCGGCCCCCAGGGCTCCGGATCCACGGCGAACGTGCCCGGCTCCATGAGCACCGGGAGCTGCAACCCGTTCCCGTACTTCTGATGGGCGTGGACCGGCAGGGCGACCTGGGACAACGAAGTGGTCAGCGCAGCGCCGCACCCCGCGCACACAAAAACGAACAACAGTCCTCCGTCTGGGCAACGGAGGCATCATCGCAGCTCGGCAGCTGCCGGCCCATCACTTTTCGGGGGCGGGCCGGCCGGTGGCGCCGCGAGCCGGATGGTCCGACATGTGCCTGGTCCGTCATGTATCCGTCAGGTGTCCGTCGACAGCGGAGCCCGCCACACCACCTGGCTGCCGCCGTCGGCGGGGGTACGGATGTCCATCGTGCCGTGCACGCCGGCCGCGCGTTCGGCGAGGTTGCCCAGGCCGCTGCGCCGGCCGGTCTGCGGGATGCCCCTGCCGTTGTCCGTCACGGTCAGGACGACCTCGTCGCCGGTGGCCTGGAGGGCCACTTCGACCCGGGTGGCGTGGGCGTGCCGGGCCGCGTTGCTCAGGAGTTCGGTGAGGGCGGCAACGACGTGGTCGGCCACCTGGGGCGGTACGTCCGTGTCGAGCAGGCCCTCCATGCTCAGGCGGGGCGGGAAGCCCAGTGCCGTACCGGCCTCCCCGACGGCGCGGGCCACGCGGGCCCGCAGGCTCGGGCCGGTGTCCTCCTCCCTGATCCGCAGGCCGAAGATCGTCGAACGGATGATCTTGATGGTCTCGTCCAGGTCGCCCACCGCCCGGGTGACCCGTTCCGCCGCGCCGGCGTGCTCGACCAGCCGGGCGGCGCTCTGCAACGTCATGCCGGTGGCGAACAGCCGCTGGATGGCCAGGTCGTGCAGGTCGCGGGCGATCCGGTCGCGGTCCTCCAGCAGCGCGAGCTGCTCGGCGTCGCGCCGGCGTTCGGCGAGTTCCAGGGCGAGGGCCGCCTGCCCGGCGAACGCGTGCAGCGGTTCCAGCTCCCCTTCCGTGAACACCGCTTCGCCCTCGGCGCGCGCCAGCAGGAGGACGCCGCGGGCGCTGCCGCCCTCGCTGTCCAACGGCACGGCCACCGCCGGCCCCAGGCCGTCGAACCGCCGCGGCCCGGCCGCGTAACGGGCGTCGCCGGCCAGGGCGGTCGTGGTGACCGGTCCCCCCGAGGTGAGGGCGGCGCCGGACAGCGTGCCGTCGACCGGGACCACCAGTCCGCGGCGCTTGTCGCCGTGTCCGCCGAGCGCCAGCTCGACGACCAGGTCGCCGGTGTCGTGCATGGGGACGCAGACGTCCGCGAGTTCGGCGCGGGTGATCTCCTGGGCCCGGCGGGCGATCAGCTCCAGGACCTCCAGGCGCGGTATGCCGGAGAAGAGGCTGTTGGTGATCTCCGCGCCCGCCTTGAGCCAGCGCTGCTGGCGCTGCGAGCCCTCGTAGAGCCGGGCGTTGTCGATGGCCACGCCGGCGGCGACCGACAGGGTGGCGATCACCGACTCGTCCTCCGCGTCGAAGTCGTGCCCGCCGCGCTTGTCGGTCAGGTACAGGTTGCCGAAGACCTCGTCGCGTACCCGGATCGGCACGCCGAGGAAGGTGCGCATCGGCGGGTGGTGGGCGGGAAAGCCGTACGACGACGGGTGGGCGCCGAGGTCGGTGAGGCGCAACGGCTCGGGGTTGCGGATGAGTTCGCCCAGCAGGCCGTGGCCGGCCGGCAGCGGCCCGATTGCGGCGACCTCCTCCGGGGTGAGGCCGACGGTGAGGAACTGCGAGAGCCGCTTGCCGTCCGGGCCGATCACGCCCAAGGCCGCGTACTGGGCGTCGACCAGCAGCGCGGCGGCTTCGACGATGCGCCGGAGCACTTGGGGCAGGGCCAGTTCCCGCCCCACCGAGACCACGGCCTCCAGGAGGCTGTGCACCCGGTCCCGGGTGCCGCGCGCGGCGTCGATGCGTGCCTGCAGCTCTTCCAGCAACTCGTCCAGTCGCATCTGCGGCATCCGCGACAACGGCTCCTGCGTGCTCACCGGTCCTCCTTCTTCGGTCGCCCGCCGTACCTGGTCAGCGTATCCCTGTTCGAACAGCGGGTCCGGACCGCCGGGGTCGTCCGCGCCCGTGCGGACCGTGCGTGCCCCGTACCGGAGAGGTGCCGTACCGGGGGCGAGTGGCCCTCGTACGAAGGCGGATGGACCCTGCTCCCCGGCCCCGGCCTCGGGAAGACTTGATCGGCGGGAGGAAGCGGCCGGCCCTCAGGGCGGGCCCGTGAGGCACCGACGGAGGGAGGTATCGCCGTGCAGAACCACACCGTGGCCGAGGTGATGACGTGGGAGGTCGTCCAGGCCCGCCCGGACACCCCGGCCAAGGAGCTGGCCCGGCTGCTCGACGTCCACCGGATCAGCGGCCTGCCGGTGGTGGACGGCGACGACAAGGTCATGGGGGTCGTGTCCCGGACGGACCTGCCCGCGCTCCCCGGTGGCCGGGCGGCCGGGCGGCCTGCGGCCCCTGGTGGCCGGCCGCGTCCCGTACCGCGCCGTCCGGCCGGCACCGGCGCGCGTGCGGCCTGCGCTACGACGGCGGGCGAGGTGATGACGACGCCGGCGGTGACCGTCCACCCGGAGCACCGCGTCGCGGACGCCGCGCGCATCATGCAGCGCCGGCACGTCGACCGGCTGCCCGTCGTGGACGAGGAGGACCGTCTGATCGGCATCACCACCCGCCGGGACCTGTTGCGGGTCTTCCTGCGGCCGGACGAGCAGATCCGCGCGGAGGTGGTCGGCGAGGTGCTGGGCCGCGCCCTGGAGGTGCCGCCGGACGCGGTGCGGGTCTCGGTACGGGACGGTCTCGTGACGCTGCGGGGCACGCTGGCGCACGAGGACGACATCCCGGCCGCGATCGGTCTGACCTGGCGGGTGGACGGCGTGGTGGGCGTGGTCAGCCGGCTGGTGCCGCGCGCGGGTGACGGCGGCGCGCCGCACGACGAGTCCTTACGGCGCAGGCGCAGGTGGGGGTGACCGGTCGCTCCGGCCGGCCCGGCCACCAGGATCGCCACGGCCGCCCCGGCCACCGGAATCGCCACGACCGGCCCGGCCACCAGGATCGCCCCGCCCGACGGGGCCGCCCCAACCGCCCCAGCCGGCCCGGCTGTTCCGGCTGTCCCGGCCACCGCGACCGGCCCGGTCACCCCGGCCACGCCCGGCGCCGTGCCGGACGGCCGGGGAACCGGGCCCCGTCGGATCACGCGCCGGGCGCCGATGACCGCGTCAGAGCCGCGGACCGCTTCCGCGCGGCGCCGCGGAGGTCTGGCCGGGCCGGGGGGCCTGGCCGGCCGCGAGCGCCTGGGTGGCGATGACGGCGGCCTGGACCCGGCGCTCCACGCCGAGCTTGGCCAGCAGGCGGGAGATGTTGTTCTTCACCGTCTTCTCCGCGAGGAAGAGCCGCTTGCCGATCTCCCGGTTGGTCAGCCCCTCGCCCACCAGCGCCAGGATCTCCCGCTCCCGGTCGCTCAGCCCCGGCAGGCCCGCCGGCTGCGGTTCCTCGCGCCGGTGCTCGCCGCGCAGCCGGGCCATGACGCGGGCGGTGGCGCCGGCGTCGAGCAGCGACTGGCCGGAGGCCACCGTCCGTACGGCGTTGACCAGGTCGGTCCCGGTGATCTGCTTGAGCACGTAACCGGCCGCCCCGGCCATGATCGCGTCCAGCAGCGCCTCCTCGTCGTCGAACGAGGTCAGCATCAGGCACACCAGGTCCGGCATGCGCGAGCGCAGCTCACGGCAGACGCTGACCCCGTCCCCGTCGGGCAGCCGGACGTCGAGGATCGCCACCCGCGGGCGCAGCGCGGGGATGCGCACCAGCGCCTGCTCGGCGGTGTTCGCCTCCCCCACCACGGTCAGGTCCGGTTCGGCGTCCAGGAGGTCGTGCACGCCGCGGCGCACCACCTCGTGGTCGTCGAGCAGGAAGACGCTGACCGGTGCCTGCGTCCGGGCGTCGGCCGGGTTTTCCGTCATCACACAGCTCCGATGTTCCTGATCCGGCCCGCCCCCACAGGCGGCGCCATGGGCAGCCTGCCGCACGCCAGGGCCGAAGAGCCAGGGCCGGACGGCCCTTCTTCGCGCCGCATCCGGGAAACGGTCCCGGCCGGGGCCACCGCGTACGGGCTGGTGAGGCGGCCCCGGCGGTGCGGCGGGCGGCCGGTCGGCGACGGCGGGCGCCGAGCACCGCAGCGATCGCCCCGGCCGCCCGCCGGCCGCCCTCGACGCAGCCGGTGACGCCGACCCCGTCGTACGCGGCCCCGCAGACCGCCGGCGTGCCGAGCGCTTCGACGTACTCCCGCGCGCGGGCCACCCGGTCGGCGTGGCCGACGGTGTAGGCCCTGGTGTCCTGGCTCAGACACCAGCCGCAATGTAGCGGGTGATCATACGCTCGCCGTCGTGGCGGCCTTCTCGTCGTGCTCGCGGAGCATGCGCATGACGGTGGCGGGTGAGGGGCGCCGGCCCTTCTTCGTGCCGGTGGTGATGACCAGCCGCTTGGCGATGTCGCGCAGGCTCATCTCCTGGTCGCGCAGGTGGAGGGCCATGGACAGCATGTCCGGGTCGGTGACGCCCGCGCCGGCGATGGTCCTGCCGCGCTTTCGGGCGGACTCATGGCCTTCGAGGGTGCGGTCGCGGATGTACTCGCGCTCCATGCCCGACATGGCCGCCAGCACGGTGAAGACGATGCCGGAGGGGTCGTGCGAGCCCTTCAGTTCCCCGGTGTGGAACTCCAGTCCGACGTCACTGGCCTTCAGTTCCTCGGCGAGCACGGCGAGTTCGATACCGCGGCCGAGCCGCTTGTGCTCGTGGACGACGAGGGTCACGGCGGCGCCGGAGGAGCGGAACTCCCCGGCGAGCTTCACGACGGTCTCCAGTTCGGGGCGCTTCGTGGCGCGGGTGGAGATCTTCTCCGAGAAGATGCGGGTCGCCCCGGCCGCGGCGAGGGAGCCGAGCTACGCGTCCAGGGACTGCCGGGCGGTCGAGGCGCGGGCGTAGCCGAGGCGGACGTGTCCGACCGGTTCGGCGCCGGCGCTCACCACCTATGAAGCGCGCTGAGGCGAAGTCGCCCTAGCGGTGCGGGTCTCCGGGTTGTGTCGGCTGACCAGCTGTGTGCTGGGAGCGGTCTTGGCGCCGGGTGGCGTGGAGGGAGCCGAGCAGGTGGAGGGAGTGGGCGCTGGGGCTGCCCGGTTCGGCGTGGTAGATGACGAGCTGCTGGCCGGGTGCCGCGCGTACGTCGAACGCCTGGTAGGTGAGCGTGAGCGGGCCGACGTCCGGGTGGAGGAAGTGTTTGGCGTCCTGCGTCTTGCCTCGCACGGTGTGGGACTGCCACAGGCGCGCGAAGTCCGCGCTGTGCTCGGTGAGGGTGCCGACGAGTTCGCGCAGCCGCGGGTTGTCCGGTTCGAAGCCGGTCGCCTCGCGGAGGTGGGCGACGGTGGCTTGTGCCGCCCGGTTCCAGTCCGTGTGGAAGGTGGGGCCGGCCGGGTCGAGGAACGTCATGCGGGCGAGGTTGTCCGCCGGGGTGAACGCCGAGTAGAGGGCTTGGGCCAGCGCGTTGACCGCGAGGAGGTCGAGGGTCCTGTTCATGACGAACGCCGGGGTGTTGGGGTAGCCGTCCATCAGTTGTCGCAGGGCGGGGCTGACGCGCTCGGTACGGCGAGGCGACAGCCGGTCGGCGGGGGCGGCCCCGGCCAGCCGGTACAGGTGCGCCCTGGCGTCCTCGTCGAGGTGCAGCGCATGACTGAGAGCGTCGATCACCTGGGACGAGGGGTTGCGTTCGCGGCCCTGTTCCAGGCGGGTGTAGTAGTCGGCGTTCACTCCGGCCAGGACGGCGACCTCCTCGCGGCGCAGCCCGGCGACTCTGCGGGTTCCGTGGCTCGGCATCCCGACGTCGTGCGGGCGCAGGGCGGCGCGGCACGCGCGCAGGAAGTCCCCCAGGCGGTTGTCGTCCATGTCCTCAGGTTAGGCGGCGCGCCGCCGTGCTGCCTGGGTGCGGTGCACCCAGGCAGCAAGCGTCCTGGTCGGTCATCGCTGACCTGCGCAGACTCGGTGGAGCGGGAAGGACCGCACCGTTCGAGGAGAGGAGGCCGCCATGGCCGCGATCGAGGACGGCCACGTGGACGTGGTCGGTATGTGGGTGACCGAGGACGGGCACATCCGGCAGGAGCTGCTGCCGGACGGCCGTTACGACGAGGCCCGCGGCGAGCGGGCCCGTGCGTACACCGGCCGTTACACGGTCACCGGTAGTCACCTGGACTACGTCGACGACACCGGGTTCACCGCCACAGGGGACATCCGCGACGGAGTGCTCTACCACGAACACCTCGTGCTGTACCGGGAGTCGAGCCCGTCGTAGCGGGGCGGCGAGCGTAGCGGGACAACGGGGTTCGGGCAGCGGCTGCTCCGGTCGGGGAGACCGACTCCTCGTGGGAGCGGACCGACTGGCCCGGGGCAGGCAGCAGTCGCTGACAGACGTATCAAACGCAAGGGAAGGACCGTATTCATGACCGGACGACGTCTTGAGGGCAAGGTGGCCCTGATCACGGGCGCGACCGGGGGGATCGGTGCGGCGACCGCCGAACTCTTCGCCCAGGAAGGCGCCCGGCTGGTGATCACCGATGTAGCCCGGGAACCCCTCCAGAAGCTGGCCCGGCGCATCGAGGCGGATGGCGCGGAGGTGGCGACCGCCCTCCTCGATGTCTCCTCCGCCCGGGAATGGGAGGAGGTGACGGCCCTCGTTCGCGATCGCTTCGGAGTGCTGGACGTGCTGGTGAACCTCGCCGGAATCCTGGACTGGCCGGGTATCGAGGCCACGCGGGAGGAGGTGTGGGACCGCGTGATCGACGTGAACCAGAAGGGCACCTGGCTCGGTATGAGGGCGGCGATGCCGCTGCTGCGGGCGAGCGGCAACGCGTCGGTGATCAACACCTCGTCCGTGCTCGGCCTGGTGGGCAGCGGCGCGGCCGCGGCCTACCAGGCGTCGAAGGGCGCGGTGCGTCTGCTGAGCAAGACGGCCGCGGTCGAGTACGCACGGCAGGGCGTACGGGTCAACTCCATACATCCCGGAGTGGTCGCCACACCGATGATCCAGGACCTCCTGGACGAGCAGGGCGACCAGCAACCGGACATCCAGCGCACCCCCATGCGCCGAGCCGGCCGCGCCGATGAGGTCGCCCCTGCGATCCTCTTCCTCGCCGGCGACGACTCCTCCTTCGTCACCGGCTCGGAACTCGTCGTCGACGGCGGTCTCACCGCACACTGAACAACCCGCCCCCCCGGGCGTCCACGACGCCTCCCGTGCGCACGCACGGCAAGCGCGCTCATCTCCTGTGCCGTCTGCCTCGTGAGTGCGTGACCGTACAGCAGCCCCGACAGCCGGCGCGGGAAACTGCGCGCGGCCCTGATCTTTACGAGAGGACCTCATCATGACGCCCACCGCCGCGTCTGCCGAAGCATCCGAGTTCGCCGGGAAGACCGCCCTGGTCACCGGGGCCGCGCGCGGCGTGGGCAAGGAGACCGTGGCACTGCTCCATGCCCGTGGCGCCCGCGTCGTCGCCGTCGACCTGCGTCACGACGTCACGGCCCTGGGGGACGAATTCCCCGGCGTACTCGCGATGCGGGGCGACATTGCGCGGGAGGAGACCGCCGTCCACGCGGTCCGCTCGGCGCTGGACGCCTTCGGAGGACTGGACATCCTGGTGAACAACGCCGGACGCACCCTGAACAAACCCGTCACCGAAACCACCGCCGAGGACTGGGACACCGTGATGGCCGTCAACGCCCGCGGATCCTTCCTCTGCGCCCGAGAAGCCTTCCGGGCCATGCGGAGCCGGGGCGGCGGGAGCATCGTCAGCACCGGGTCCTACGCCGGCACGGTCGCCCTGCCCGAAGGCGCCGCCTACAGCGCGTCCAAAGGCGCCCTGGCCCAACTGACCAAGGTGCTCGCCGTCGAAGGCGGACCATGGGGCATCCGCGCCAACCTTGTCGCCGCAGGCGTCATCGAGACCGACTTCCTCGACACGATCCGCCCCGACAGCCGCGCCTACCTCGCAACGTTCGCCGACGCCCAGCCCCTGGGCCGCATCGCACAGCCCGAAGAGATCGCCGAGATTCTCTGCTTCCTCGTCTCACCACGCTCCAGCTTCATCACCGGAGCCGTGGTACCCGCAGACGGCGGCTTCACCGCCGTCTGACGTGACGGGCCGACCAGCCGTTGCCCGGACACACCACCCTGCCTGCCGGACGGCGGGTTGCCAGAAGTGCGTCATCGCGTCTTCGCACGTGATCGACCGGCGGTGTCTGTCGCGCCACGGGCACGGGGCACCGTGAGCCCCGGGCCGAGTCGCTGGTCCATGTCCAGGCGGAAGGTGCCGTAGGGGTCGACGTTGGACCGGAACAGCGCGGTCAGGCCGCGCCGGTCCTCGTCGCTCAGCCTCGATGCCCAGGCCGGTTCGGCCAGGGCCTGCTGCACCAGCAGGGTGTTGACGTGCACGAGCGCGGACCGGAGCAGGTGCAGGGCGAGCATCGAGGTCTCGGCGTGCTCCTTGTCGGGGCCGGTCAGGGCGCCGTCCTTGCCGTAGTGGAGCACGGTGGGCGGCAGGGCGGCGCGCAGGGAGACGCGGTCGGCGTGCCCGGCGTACACGCCGCCGAGGAGGGGTTCGACGAGCCGGTCGACCACTTCGCGCCCCAACCGGGCGGCCACGTACTGTCCGACGGCGATGTCGTCCCCCACGTCCGTACGCGGGAGCGTCAGGTCGCGTGCATCGGGCTGCGCTGCCCTTCTGAGGGCGTCTCAGGGGCGCCATGGGCGGACCTTGGGATGCGCCGAGCCGCTCGCGCCGTCACGGCGAGGTGCCCTCGGAGGCGGTGGCCCGGCGGACGCGGGTGGCGGTGAAGGCCAGGGCGGCGGCCGAGACCACGGCCAGCAGGAGCAGGCCCAGGGCGTAGGTGCCCGAGGCGCTGTGGAGCGCGCCCATGACCAGCGGGGGGACGAAGCCGCCCAGCCCGCCCGCGGCACCGACCACGCCGGCGACCGAACCGACCTTGTTCGCCGGGGCCAGCAGGGCCACCAGCGCGAAGGTGGCGCCGCTGCCCGCGCCGAGCGCGGCGGCCATGGCCAGGAAGGCCACGGTGCCCAGCGGGGCCAGTGACGGGGTCGCCGACTGCACGGCGGCGCCCACGACGACGACCGCCAGCGTTCCGGCCAGGACGCGGGCCGGGTCCATCCGGTCCGACAGCCAGCCGCCGACCGGGCGCATGGCCACCGCGAGCAGGACGAAGCCGGCCATCCGGTTGGCGGCGTCGGCCTGGCCGAGGCCGTAGCCGGTCTTCAGGTAGGTCGGCAGGTAGACCGAGAAGGCGACATAGCCGCCGAAGGTCACGGCGTACAGGGCGGAGGCCTGCCAGGTGACGGGCAGTCGGGCGGTGTCGGCCAGGCGGCGGGTGAGGGGTTCGGCCGGTACGGTGCGGCCGGGCGCGTCCCGCAGCAGTACGGCGGCCAGCACGGCGTAGAGGGCGAGCGCTCCGGCGGTGATCAGGAAGGGGGTGGCCATGCCGTGCGCGTCGACCAGCTTGACGGTGGTCAGCGCGCTGACGGCGGTGCCGCCCATGCCGGCGCCGAAGAGGCCGATCGCCAGTCCGCGCCGCTGCGGCGGGAACCAGCCGTTGACGAACGGCACGCCGACCGCGAAGGCCGTGCCCCCGATGCCCAGGAAGAACCCGCCGGCCAGCAGGGCGATCAGCGAGGAGTGCCCGGCCTGCCCCAGGTAGAGCACGGGCACGATGGTCGCGGCGGACACCAGGGGGAACATCACGCGGCCGCCGAACCGGTCGGTCAGCGCGCCCACCGGGATGCGCCCCAGCGATCCCACCACCACCGGCACCGCCACCAGCAGGGACTGCTCGAAGGAGCTGAGCGCCAGGGAGTCCTTGAAGCGCGGGCCCAGCGGGCTGAGCAGCGCCCACGCCCAGAAGTTGACGGCGAAGCCCAGCGTGGCCAGTGTGAGCATCATCCACGGCCGGCCTGTCGCGGCGGCAGGGGCTGTGGCCTTCGGTGGTGTGGCGCCGACGGTGTCCTCAAGCGCGCTCATGGTGTACCTCTCGTTCACATTGTTCTGAGAACCGCCTGGTGCGGGCGGCCACGTTCCGGCGGTACGCCGTCGGGTCCGTCGTGCGCCGGTAGACCAGGTACGGGCGGCGCAGGTAGCCGACGGGGGCGCTCCACACGTGGACGAGGCGGGTGAAGGGCCAGGCCGCGAAGAGCAGGCACGCGGTCAGGGCGTGCAGCTGGAACAGCAGCGGTGCGCCGGAGACGGCGTCGGGCCGCGGTCGCAGCAGGAACAGGCCGCGGAACCAGACCGAGACGGTGGCGCGGTAGTCGTACCCGCCGCCGGCGATGTTGTGCACGACGGTGGCGGCGATGCCCAGCAGTACGGTGGCGGCCAGCAGCGGGAAGAGCAGTTTGTCGCTGGAGCTGGTGCGGGTACGGATGCGCGGGGCGAGCAGGCGGCGGGCGCTGAGCATGCCCAGTCCCCCCACCATGGCCGCACCGGCCACGGAGCCGAGGGCCACCGCCACGGTGTGGTACGTGTGCTCACTGATGCCCACCGCCGCGGTCCAGGAGCCGGGGACGGCCAGTCCCACGACGTGTCCGGCGATCACGGCGAACGCGCCGAGGTGGAACAGCGGGCTGCCCCAGCGCAGCCAGCGGTGCTCCAGCAGCTGGCTGGTGCGGCTGGTCCAGCCGAACTGGTGCTTGCGGTAGCGCCAGACGTGCCCGACGACGAAGACGGCCAGGCAGATGTAGGGGAGGGCGACCCACAGCAGCAGGTCGGTGCCGTCCGTCGCGGTGAGGGGGGTGCTGGAGGCGGTCATCGGCGGGTCTCCGCTTCCATGGGGCCCGTCAGCGGGGGCATCAGGGTCGGCCGGGCCTGCGGGGTCGGTACGAACGTGCCGGGCGGGGCGAAGCCGCTGCCGCTGTACGGGTCGAGGCCAACGTCCTCGGCGGGCGGCCCATCGGCGGCCAGCTTGGCGACCGCCTCCAGCTCGGCGGTGCCGGCGGGCGGCAGCAGGGACAGCAGCGCCGCGAGCAGTCCGGCGTACGGGGATTGCACGTCCGACAGGGCGTGGTGGATGAGTGCCAGGCCGCGCCGGTGCCGGCGCAGCGGTGCTTCTCCGGTGCGTGGTCCGGCCAGTGCGGCGAATTCCAGGACGACGGGCAGGTGGTCGGGGAGTTCGCCGCTGCCGGCGCTCCAGCCGGCGGCCCGGTAGGTCCGGGCGAGGGTGAGCAGGGCCATGCCGCGCCGGCGGGTGTCGCCGTGCAGGTAGTACGTGAGGTAGAGGCTGCTCTTGCGGCGCAGGTCGAAGACCTCGACGTAGTGGCTCTCCAGCGCCTCGGGCGGCTGGCCGGCGAACCAGGCGGTGAAGGCGACCAGTTCCCGGGCGGCGGGCGAGGGCGGCAGCGCTTCGGCCGTGGCGGCCAGCGCGGCCCGCTCCCGCGTCAGTTCGGCGTCCGGATACTGCAACACCAGGGACAGCAACCGCAGCAGGAGCCCGCGCTCGGCGGTCTCTTCGGGGCCGGGGCGTCCGGCCGCCGGACGGATGCGCGTACGCAGGGTGCTCATACGGTGTCTCCCGCGAGGTGGTCCGGGGCGACGGTCCGTCGCCGCAGGGTGGGGATGCCGAGCATGACCTTGCGTCCGGTGCCGGACGGGGCCTCGGCGCTTTCCACGGGGCAGCGGCCCTCGGTCGCGCTGAGCGCGGCGGCGTCCTCCCGGTGGGCGGCGGGGACGACGTACCGGTCGGCGTACTTGGCGACGGCCAGCAGCCGGTGCAGGTCCTGGGCCTGCGCGGGGGTGAGGCCGACGGCCTTGAGGGCGCTCACGTCGCCCGGCTCGCCCAGGGTGCGCTGCCGCATGTGGCTGCGCAGCGCGGTCAGTTTCATCAGCACGCCGGCGACGACGTCGGCGTCTCCGGCGGCGAAGAGGTTGGCCAGGTAGTCCAGCGGGATGCGCAGGCGGGTGACGGCGGCGAAGACGTGGTCGGGGTCCGCCGCGTCGCCGCCCGCCTCACCGACGGCGTCCAGGACCGGGGACAGCGGCGGCACGTACCAGACCATGGGCAGGGTTCGGTACTCCGGGTGCAGCGGCAGGGCCACCTTGTGCTCGTTGATCAGGGCGTACACGGGCGAGCGGCGGGCGGCGTCGAGCCAGTCCTCGGGGATCCCGGAATCCCGGGCAGCCGCGCGGACTTCGGGGTCGGCGGGGTCGAGGAAGACGTTCCGCTGGGCGTCGAGCAGGTCCCGCTCGTCCGGTACGGCGGCGACCTCACCGACCCGGTCGGCGTCGTAGAGGACCAGGCCGAGGTAGCGCAGCCGGCCGACGCAGGTCTCGGAGCAGACGGTGGGCTGTCCGGCCTCGATGCGCGGGAAGCAGAAGGTGCACTTCTCGGCCTTGCCGGTGGCGTGGTTGACGTAGACCTTCTTGTACGGGCAGGCGGTGACGCACATCCGCCAGCCGCGGCAGCGGTCCTGGTCGACCAGCACGATGCCGTCCTCGGCCCGCTTGTACATCGCGCCGGACGGACAGGCGGACACGCAGGCCGGGTTGAGGCAGTGCTCGCACAGCCGCGGCAGGTGGAACAGGAAGGTCTGCTCGAACTCGAACTTCACCTTCTCGGCCAGGTCCCCGCTGAGGTTGGGGTCGCCGGCCGCCGTCTCGGCCGCGCCGCCCAGGCCGTCCTCCCAGTTGGCGCCCCAGGTGATGGCGGTCGGCTTGCCGGTGAGCACCGAGCGGGGGCGGGCGACCGGTACGTCCTGGCCGGCCGGGGCGCTGACGAGGGTGTCGTAGTCGTAGGTGACCGGCTCGTAGTAGTCCTCGATGGCCGGCAGGTCGGGGTTGGAGAACAGGGAGGCCAGGCGCTTGAGGCGGCCGCCGGAGCGCAGGACGAGGCGGCCGCGCCGGTCCAGTTCCCAGCCGCCCTTCCACTGCCGCTGGTCCTCGTAGCGGCGCGGGTAGCCGACGCCGGGCTTGGTCTCGACGTTGTTGAACCAGGCGTACTCCACGCCGGTGCGGTGGGTCCACGTCTGCTTGCAGGTGACCGAGCAGGTGTGGCAGCCGATGCACTTGTCGAGGTTCATCACCATCGCCACTTGGGCCATGACACGCATGTCAGTACTCCACGTCCTGGCCGCGGCGGCGGATGACGGTGACCTCGTCGCGCTGGTTGCCGGTGGGGCCGTAGTAATTGAAGGCATAGGTGAACTGGGCGTAGCCGCCCGCCAGGTGCGTCGGCTTGAGCAGCAGCCGGGTCAGGGAGTTGTGCATCCCGCCGCGTGCGCCGCTGACCTCGGTCTTCGGCACGTTCACCGTGCGGTCCTTGGCGTGGTACATGTACACCGTGCCCTCGGGCATCCGGTGGGTGACCACCGCGCGCGCCGCGACGACGCCGTTGCGGTTGTACGCCTCGATCCACTCGTTGTCCTTGACGCCGATCTTCGCGGCGTCGGCGGTGCTCATCCAGATGACCGGGCCGCCCCGGGACAGCGCGAGCATGTGCGCGTTGTCCTGGTATTCGGAGTGGATGGACCACTTGGAGTGCGGGGTGAGGTAGCGGACGGTCACCTCGGCGCGGCCGTCCTCGCCCAGGTGCTCGTCGCCGTAGTGCCGGGCGGTGTTCAGCGGCGGCCGGAAGACCGGCAGCTGCTCGCCGAGTTCGGTCATCCAGTCGTGGTCGACGAAGAAGTGCTGGCGGCCGGTGAGGGTGTGCCAGGGCTTGCGGTGCTCGACGTTGATGACGAACGGGGAGTAGCGGCGCCCGCCGGTCTCGCTGCCGGACCACTCGTACGAGGTGATCACCGAGCGGGGCTGGACGCGGGTGTCGGCGAAGGTGATCCGTTCCGCCTCCCGCTCGGCGGACAGGTGCGCCAGCTCGGTGCCGGTACGTTCCTCCAGCGCCTTGAAGCCCTCGGTGGCCAGCCGCCCGTTGGTGGTGCCGGACAGGGCGAGGATCGCCTCGCACATGTCCGTCGCGGTGGCCAGCGACGGCCGGCCGTCCGCGGCGCCGCCGCGCCGGACCCCGTTCGTACGCCGCAGCCGCTCCAGTTCCTGGTCCGGGCGGACGGTGACGCCCTTCGTGGTGGTACCGAGCCGGTCCAGGAGGGGGCCGACGGCGCGCATCTTGTCCGCCACCGCCGCGTAGTCCCGCTCGACGGTCACCAGCTTGGGCATGGTGCGTCCGGGGACCGGCGTGCACTCGCCGGCCTTCCAGTCGGCGACGACGCCGCCGGGCTGGGCCAGTTCGTCGGGGGTGTCGTGCTGGAGTGGGACGGCCAGGACGTCGGTACGGGTGCCGAGATGGTCCTCGGCCAGTTCGCTGAAGCGGTCGGCGATGGTCAGGAAGGTGTCGTAATCGGTGCGTGCCTGCCAGGGCGGCGCGATGGCCGGGGTGAAGGCGTGCACGAAGGGGTGCATGTCGGTGCTGGAGAGGTCGTCCTTCTCGTACCAGGTGGCGGCCGGCAGCACGACGTCGGAGAACAGACCGGTGGAGGTCATCCGGAAGTCCAGGGAGACCAGCAGGTCGAGCTTGCCCTCGGGGGCCTCCTCGTGCCAGACGACGTCCCGGGGCCGCTTGTCCGGCGGTGTCTCCGCGGAGCGCACGGCCGCGTCCGCGCCCAGCAGGTGGCGCAGGAAGTACTCGTTGCCCTTGCCGGACGAGCCCAGCAGGTTGGCCCGCCACACGGTCAGGACGCGCGGGAAGTTGGCCGGGTCGTCCGGGTCCTCGGCGGCGAAGCGCAGCGCGCCGGACGTCAGCTCCTGCACGATGTGCTCGGCCACCGGGCGGCCCGCCGCGGCCGCCTCGTCGGCCAGGTCCAGCGGATTGCGGTCGAAGCCGGGGTGGCCCGGGGTCCAGCCCAGGCGGACGGCCTGGGCCAGGCAGTCGGCGGTGGCGCGGCCGGCGAACCGTCCTTCGCCCAGCGGGGAGGCCAGTTCGTCCGGGCCGAAGGCCTCGTAGCGCCACTGGTCGGTGGCCAGGTACCAGTACGAGGTGCCGGCCATGTGGCGGGTGGGCCGCTGCCAGTCGAAGGCGAACGCGAGGTGCTGGAGGCCGGTGACGGGCCGGACCTTCTCCTGGCCGACGTAGTGCGCCCAGCCGCCGCCGTTGACGCCCTGGCAGCCCGTCATGGTGGTCAGGGCCAGGAACGCGCGGTAGATGGTGTCGGAGTGGAACCAGTGGTTGGTCCCGGCGCCCATGGCGATCATGGATCGGCCCCCGGTCCGCTCGGCGTTGCGCGCGAACTCCCGCGCGATCCGGGCGGCCTGCGCGGCGGGGACCGAGGTGATGGTCTCCTGCCAGGCCGGGGTGTACGGCTGGGAGGCGTCCTCGTACGAGGCGGGCCACGTACCGGGCAGTCCGGGGCGGTGCACGCCGTACTGGGCCAGCATCAGGTCGAAGACGGTGGTGACCTGCCGGCCGCCGACCGTGCGGACCGGGATGCCGCGCACCATCACCCCGCCGCCCTCGGTGGGGCCTTCGTCGAAGCGCGGCAGCGCCACGGTGGCCGTGCTCTCCGCCCGCCCCAGCAGGCTCAACTCGGGCTCGGTGTCGCCCAGTTCCAGGTTCCAGCGACCCTTGCCGGCCTCGCCCCACCGGAAGCCGAGTGATCCGTCGGGGACCACCGGGCCGCCGCTGCCGCGGTCCATGAGGACGGTCTTGAACCGCGCGTTCTCGTCGGTGTCGCCGAGATCGGCCGCGGTCAGGAAGCGGTCCGGCACCAGGTCGCCGTCCCGCTCGCGCAGCGTCACCAGGAACGGCGCGTCGGTGAAGCGGCGCAGGTAGTCCTCGAAGGAGGGCGTGCCGCGGTCGACCAGGAATTCCCGGAGGATGACGTGGCCCATCGCCATCGCCAGGGCGCCGTCGGTCCCCGGGTGCGGCGCCAGCCACTCGTCGGCGTGCTTGACGTTGTCGGCGTAGTCGGGGCTGACGGCGACGACCTTGGTGCCGTTGTAGCGGGTCTCGGTCAGGAAGTGGGCGTCCGGGGTCCGGGTGACCGGGATGTTGGAGCCCCACATGATCAGGTACCCGGCGTTCCACCAGTCGGCGGCCTCCGGTACGTCCGTCTGGTCGCCGAAGACCTGCGGCGAGGCGACGGGCAGGTCCGCGTACCAGTCGTAGAAGGACAGCAGGGTGCCGCCGATCAGCGACAGGAAGCGCGCCCCCGCGGCGAACGACGCCATCGACATGGCCGGGATGGGCGAGAACCCGGCCACCCGGTCCGGGCCGTACGTCTTGACGGTGTGCACCTGGGCGGCGGCGACCAGCTCGGCCACCTCGTCCCAGTCGGCGCGCACCAGTCCGCCCTTGCCCCGGGCCTTCTTGTAGGCGCGGGCCCTGGCCGGATCACCGGTGATCTCGGCCCAGGCGGCCACCGGGTCGCCGAGCCGGCGGCGCGCCTCCCGCCACATCTTCAGCAGCGTGCCGCGGACGTACGGGTAGCGGACCCGGCTGGGCGAGTACGTGTACCAGGAGAACGACGCGCCGCGCGGGCAGCCCCGCGGCTCGTACTCGGGGCAGTCGGAGCCGATCGACGGGTAATCGGTGGCCTGGTGCTCCCAGGTGATGATCCCGTCCTTGACGTAGACCATCCAGGAGCAGGACCCGGTGCAGTTGACGCCGTGGGTGGAGCGTACGACCTTGTCGTGGGACCAGCGGTCGCGGTAGAAGCCCTCCCACCGCGGATCCCCCGTGCCGAACACGGCACGCCCGTCCTCGCTCACCTCGTGGCGGTTGAGCAGCCGCCGGCCGGCCAGGGGCCAGCCGCGTTCTTCATCAGCCGCCGCCGGGCCGCTGAGCTGTTCGTTCTCCATGAATCCGAACGTTAAATCGCCCTCGTACGGGTGACGGTGGGCGAAGCGTCCCGCGGCGCTGGGCCACAGGACCCCGAATGTTTTCGGCCATGCGGGACCAACGACCTGCCGCCAGGGCCGTACGCCCCCGGCGGCGGGCATCGCCTCCACCGCATGCTGGAACTGACCGAATCGGAGGCACCTGACCCTGCACGACGCCACCCGGCGGACGGCCGGCAGCACCGCTCCCCTTTCCCGCCTCACCTCCCTCCCCCGGTGACCGGCGCCCGTCCGGTCCGCCGGCAGTACCAGGAGCGAGTCGGAACGCTTCACCGGCCTCCGCGACGCCGGCCGCCTGGAGGGACGGTGCGGCCGCTGCGAGTTCCGCGAGGTGTGCGGCGGCTCACGCTCCCGTGGGTACGCCGTCACCGGCGGCCCGTACGCCGAGGAGCCGTGGTGCGGGTACGGGCCCGGGTCGTCCCCCTGTCAGGAGGACCTGGCGGACTTCCTGGCCGGAGCGGTGCCGGAGCGCTGAGGCGCGGTGGCCCCGGAACCGGCTTCCGCCGCCCGCCTCCCCCGTGGGCGGGCGGCGGAAGCAGGTTCACGCACTCGCCGCCGGTGTGCGGGAGATGTTCCAGAAGTGGGCGTAGCGGCCACCCCGTCGCAGCAGCTCGTCGTGGCTGCCTTCCTCCACGATGCGGCCGCCGTCCAGGAAGACGACGCGGTCGGCGCGCTGGACGGTACGCATCCGGTGCGCGACCAGCACCACCGTCCGGCCTGCCATCAGGCGTTCGATGCCTTCGTGGACGGCCGCCTCGTTCACCGGGTCCAGTGCGGAGGTCACCTCGTCCAGCAGCACGACGGGCGCGTTCTTCAGCAGCGCCCGCGCGATCGAGACCCGCTGGCGTTCACCGCCCGACAGCAGCGCGCCGCCCTCGCCGACGTGCGCCGCCCAGCCGCCGGGCAGCCGCTCGATCACTTCGTCCAGCCGCGCCGCGGCGGCCGCCGCCCGCACCTCGGCCGCGGTGGCGCCGGGCCGGCCGAGCCGTACGTTCTCCTCGATCGTGCCGTCGAAGAGGTGGACGTGCTGGAAGACGACGGCGATCTGCTCCGTCAGCACCTCCGTGCTGATGGCGCGGACGTCCACGCCTCCCAGGCGTACGGCGCCCGCGTCCACGTCGTAGAAGCGGGCGAGCAGGTGCAGCAGGGTGCTCTTGCCCGCGCCCGACGGTCCGACCACGGCGAGCCGCTGTCCCTGCGGCACGGACAGCGACACGTCGTCGAGCACCGTGCGGTCGCCGTGCCGGAAGGTGGCGGACGCGAACTCCAGGCCGTGGCCCGTCGGCCGGACCGGTGCGGCGGGCTCCGGCAGCGGCTCGGTGCGCAGGACCGCATCGAGGCTCGCCAGTACGGAGCGGGCGCCGCCGAGCTTGCCCCCGAGGTCCGTCAGCGACAGCAGCGGGTCCGCGCTGCGGGCGGCCAGCACCAGGATCGTCAGCACCTCCGCCACGCCGAGCTCCCCGCCGAGCGCCAGGTAGGCGCCCAGGGCCAGCAGGACGGTGAACAGCGCTTGCACCGTGAGCGTCAGGCCCAGTGCGCCGGGCAGCGCCGACAGTGTGGACCTGCGGGCGGCGCGCTGGACGTCCCGCAGCGAGTCGTCGAGCAGCCGGAAGCGTTCGGTGGTCCGGCCGCCGGCGCGCAGCACCGGCTGGGCGCGCAGGTATTCGACGACCCGCGCGGTGGCCTCCTGGTCGCGGGCGGTGCGCTCCGCGTCGCCGGCGGCCGTCGAACGCCCCGTCCGGATCTGGATCGCGGCCACGACCGGTGCGGCAGCCGCCGCGGCCAGCCCCATGCGCCAGTCGAGGGTGAACAGCACGACGACGATCGTCAGCGGGGTCACGCAGGCGGAGATGAGAGGTGCCAGCAGGTGCGCGATCACGCTCATCGCCTGCAGGACTCCGCGGCCGGCCAGCACGGACACCTCCCCGACGCGGCCGGCGCCGTACCAGCCGAGGGGCAGCCGGGCCAGATGGTTGCCGAGCCGGTGGTAGGTGCCGCGCAGCAGCGCGGTCCCGACGTGGAAGCCGGAGAGGTCACTGAAGTACCGCAGTACGGCGTAGCCCGCGACCGCGCCCCCGAACGCGAGCACCCAGGGCCAGGCGTCCGCGGGCGTACCACCGAACAGGGCCCGCAGTACGGGAACCAGCAGGGCGTAGGACAGGCCCTCGGCGACCGCGGTCGCCGTCATCAGGGCCACGGTGCGCCGCGTCGGACGGGCGTACTCGTGGCCGAGGACGCGCAGCAGCGTGCGGATCATCGGAGCTCTTCTCCTTGCGGTGCGCCGTCGGGGATGTCCACGAAGATGTGGTCGCTGAGTTCGCGGGGCAGCGTCGCCCGCCCGGTGCCGGTCCCCGGCGTGCCGCCCTCGCCCCTCCCCCGCCTGCCGTCCTCGCCGGTCACTGCCGCTCCGCTCTCGCCGGTCACTCGTACTCCGTTCTCGGTGGCCACGACAGCGACCTGCCGGTCGGGCCGTATCCCGGCGCGCTTCAGGTGCGCCAGGGTCAGGGGGTCGTTCTGCGGCAGTTCGCCGATCCGGACGACCACCACCGGGCGTTCCTCGGTGGTGGCCGCGTCCGTCAGGGTGCGGAGGGCGGCAGGCTCGGTGCCGCTCTCCTCCCCGGTGGGGATCGGGCTGCCGTGCGGGCACATGGCGGGGTGGCCGAGGACCTCCGTCAGACGGCTCTCCACCGCGTCGGACATCACGTGCTGCCATCGGGACGCCTCGACATGGACGTCCTCCCACCGCAGGCCGATCACGTCCGCCAGGAGGCACTCGGCCAGGCGGTGTTTGCGCATGACCCGTACGGCGCGGCGGCGGCCCGGCCCGGTCATCACCAGCCGCCGGTCGCTGGCCAGCCGCACCAGCCCGTCGCGCTGCATCCGGGCCACGGTCTGGGAGACGGTCGGCCTGCTCTGCCGCACCCGTTCGGCGATGCGGGCCCGCAGGGGCACCACGCCCTCCTCCTCCAGTTCGAAGATGGTCCGCAGATACATCTCGGTCGGGTCGACCAGGCCCTGCGTCGTCACGGCCGCTCCTTCCGCTCCGGTCCGGCCCCGGCGCCGCCCGCCGGCCGGTGCGAGTGCCAGAAGTCGGCGAACCTCCCGCCCCGTGCCAGCAGTTCGGCGGGCTCGCCGCGTTCGACGACCACCCCGTCGTCCAGCATGACGACGGTGTCGGCGCCCGAGATCGTCTCCGGCCGGTGGGCGATGACCAGAACGGTCCGGTCCCCCTTGAGGGCCGCCAGCGCCCGGCGTACGGCCTGTTCGGTCTGCGGGTCGGCGAAGGCGGTCGCCTCGTCGAGCACCAGGACGGGGGTGTCGGCGAGCAGGGCGCGGGCGAGCGAGATCCGCTGTTCCTCACCGCCCGACAGGTTGGCGTCCACACCGATCACCGAGTCGTAGCCGCGGGGCAGCTGGAGGACGCGGTCGTGGATGCCGGCCGTGCGGGCGGCGCGCACCACGTCGTCGCGGCCGGCGTGCGGTACCGCCAGCGCGATGTTGTCGGCCACCGACGCGCGCAGCAGCCGTACGTCCTGGAAGACGAAGGAGACCCGCCGGTACAGCTCCCCGCTGTCGACCTCACGCAGGTCGGCACCGCCCAGGGTGACCGAGCCGTGCGTCGGGTCGAAGAACCGCGGCAGCAGCTGGACCAGCGTGGACTTCCCGCTTCCGGACGGTCCGACGAGCGCGGTGACCGTCCCCGGTTCGAGCACCAGGTCGACCCCGCGCAGCACCTCGCGGCCGGCCTCGTAACCGAACCGGACGTCGCGCAGCTCCACCCGGTGTCCCTGCGGCACGAGCGGACGCGCGGGTTCCGGCAGCGGCGGAACCTCCAGTACGTCACGGATGCGGCCGACCGCGCGCCGGGCGGCCTGGAGGTCGTCGAAGCCGTGCCCCAGGGCCGCCACCGGGGCGGTCAGGCCCAGTCCGAGGAGCAGGAAAGGCAGCAGGTCGGCCGGGGCCAGGCCACCGCCGGCGAGCCGGACCGTCCCGCCGGTCAGCACGACCAGCAGCACGAACGGCGGTGACAGCACCAACTGCATCCCGGCCGCGATCCGGGAGATGCCGTGCACCCACCGGTTGAAGGTGCCGACGAACTCGTCCGCGGCCGTGAGGAACTTCCGGTGGGCGCGTCCGGCCCCGCCGAACGCCTTGACCACCGCGATGCCCTGCACGAACTCGACCACGGAGCTGGAGATGCGGCCCATCGCCGCGTCGAACTCCTCCTGCTCGCGCAGTTTGGCCGGGGTCATCATCAACGGGACCAGCGCCACCGCCAGGACGACCGGTATCAGCGTGATCAGGGTGAGCCGCCAGTCGACGGTGAACAGGTAGCCCAGCGACACCAGCGGCACCACGAACGCGGAGACCAGCTCGCCGGGAGCGTGGGCGATGAACGGGTGCACGGCACTGACGTCCTCCCCCACCACCTTCGCCAGCTCACCGGTCCGGCGCCGGGCGAACCAGCCGATCGGCACCCGCCCCAGCCGGGCGGCCAGCTGCCTGCGGAACGCCAACTGCACCCGGCTGTCGAGGAGGTGCCCGATGCCGGACGACGCGGCCGTGAAGAGCAGGCGGACGAGCAGGCCGGCCCCGCCGGCCGCCACGACGGTCCACACATGACCGGGGTCGGCCGGGCCGGGCGCGAGCAGCGCCCGGCCCAGTTCGACGACCGCCAGCAGCGGCGCCAGCCCCGCGACGGCGCCGACGACCTGGAGGAGGACGACGACAGCGAAGGCCGGGCCGTACGGGCGCAGCAGCGCCGTCAGACGCTGCCGCGCCGCGGGGCCGGCGTCCGGGGAGGGCGGAGCGTGCTGCTCCCTCGTCCCGGCGGCATCCGTGAGCGTCATGGCGACGTCACGCGGCCAGGGCGCGGCGCAGGACCTCGCCGAGTCGGGCGAGCTGGCGCTGTGAGACGTCGGCGGACTGGATCGCCATCGACCCGTGGAAGGTGCCGGGCCACTGGTGCAGTTCGACCGACACGCCGGCCTGGAGCAGGCGCAGCGCGTACTCGATGCCTTCGTCGCGGTTCGGGTCGAACTCCGCGGTGGCGACGTACGCCGGCGGCAGGCCGGACAGGTCGTCGGCGCGTGCGGGGGCCGCGTACGGGGTGGCGGGCCGGGAGCCCAGGTAGTGCCGCAACGCGGTGGCGCGTACGTCGCGCGTGTTCCAGGGCGTTTCGGTGAAGTGGCGCGCCGACCACGTCTGCTGCCGGTCGTCGAGGATGGCTTCGTTGACGAGCTGGAAGCGGATCGGTGGCCCCTGCTGGTCACGGGAGCGCAAGCACATCGCGGCCGCCAGGTTCGCGCCGGCGCTGTGGCCTCCGACGGCGATCCGGTCCGGGTCGGTGCCGAGTTCGGCCGCGTGCTCGTGCGCCCAGGTCAGTACGGCGTAGGCGTCGTCCAGGGCGGCCGGGAACGGGTTCTCGGGGGACAGCCGGTAGGCCACCGAGATCACCACCGCGCCGGAGGTGGCCGCGATACGGGCGGCCCAGTGCTCCTCGGTGTCCAGGGTGCCGACGGTCCAGCCGCCGCCGTGCATCCAGATGACGGCGCCGCGGGCCTGGGCCGGGCGGTAGATCCGTACCGCCACGTCCGGTTCGGCGGGCACCGTGCGGTCCTGGACCTCCAGCCCGGAGGTGTCCGGCGCCGGCCGCGCGGCGGCCAGCTCGTCGTAGATCTTGCGGCAGGCCTCCGGGTCGGACAGGTCGGCACTGGGCAGCAGCGGGACGAATGCTTCGAGTTCGGGATCCATACCCGTCATCCTGGCGGGCACCACTCCCCGGCTCATCCGCCACCTGTCGGCCATCCGGCCCCGTTCACGCGCCGGTCGGCGCGCAGCCCCCCTGCCGGGCGGGCTCTATCCTCCTGCCATGGAGGCACTGGCCGTACGGCTGTCAGGAATCGATGCGCAGGTCGAAGGCGCCATTCGCGTCGTCATGTTCTACGACACGCTGATGCGCCGGCGGGTCGACCTGCCGGCGCTCGCCCGGGCGTCGGCGGGACTGGCCGAGTGCGTGGCCGGGATCCGGCTGCACGGTACGGGGCAGACGATCCGCATGGCGCCCGACGGCCGACGAGCGTCCGACCCGCCGCCGGCGGCGTCCAGCACGGTCCCGATCATCCTCGACGGGGAGGAGATCGGCACGGTGTGGCTGGAACGGACGAGCCCGCCCAGCCCGCTGGACGAGGCGCTGCTCGACCGCCTCGCCATCGCCGCCGCGGCGGTGGCCGAGCGGTACGGCCCGGCCCGTACCACCATGGCCGACCCCGCCCTCGTCGAACTGTCCATCAGCGCCGGCACCGACGAGGCGGCCCGCGCCCGCGCGCTGCGCCTCCTGGGGTTCCCCGCGGGTCTGCCGGTCCAGGTCGTCGCCGTACGCTCGGGCCTGCCGCTCGACCGGATCGGCAGCGCGGTCTGCCCGGCCCGGCCCGTGAAGGCGGCCCTGATCGGGGAGGTGGGGGTCATCCTGACGACCGCCGCGGATCCGGCGCTGTTCCCGGCGGGCGTACGCGCGGGTATCGGCGCCGCGGAGAGCCCCGACCGGTCCTGGCAGCAGGCCCGTACCGCCCTCCGCTTCACCACCTCGGGCCGGCCCGTCGTCCGCTACGACGATCTGGGAGCGCTGGCGCTTCTCGCGCACGTGCCACTCGACTGCGCGCGGGACAACGCCGACGTGGCCGCGATCGCCCGGATCGCCGGCGCCCCCGAGGACCTGGAGACCCTGACCGCCTACTGTGAGACCGGCTCCCTGCGCCGGGCCGCCGACCTCCTCCACCTGCACCACAGCAGCGTCTCCCGCCGCCTCGAACTCCTCGGCAGGGCCCTGGACATCGAACTCACCGAGCCCACCGGACTCATGCGGGCGCGGCTCGCCCTCACCATGTGGCGACTGCTCGACGGCTGAGCCGACGGGCCGGGCCCGACACGGCACGCACGGTCCCGGCACGCTCGGCTCCGGCACGCACGATGGCGGCACGCACGACGCCGGCGCGAACTTGCGTGCCACGCATCTTTGCGTAGCACGCAATTTCCGCTACGGTCCTCCCATGGGACTGCGGGACCGGAAGAAGGCCGAGACGCGCGCGGCGCTCAGCTGGGCGGCGCTACGCCTGGCCGTCGAGCGCGGACTCGACCACGTCAAGGTCGAGGACATCGCCGAAGCCGCCGGCGTCTCGCCGCGCACGTTCAACAACTACTTCTCCAGCAAGGGCGAGGCGATCGCCACCCACCACCTGGACCGCTGCCTGCGCATCGCGGAAGCGCTGCGCGAGCACCCGGCGGAACCCCTGTGGGACGCCATCACCCGCGCGGTGCTGACACAGTTCGCACCGGAGACCACGGCGGCCGCCCACCCGGGCACCGACACGGCGCGGTGGACGGCGGGCGTACGCAGGATGCTCGCCGAGCCGGCCCTGCAAGGCGAGTTGCTGCGGGCCGGGGCCCGTGCCGAGGCCGAGATCGCCGCGGCCGTCGCCGACCGCACCGGCACCGACCTCGCACACGACCAGTATCCGCACCTCGTCGCGTCCGTGGTGATGGCCGCGACCAACACCGCCATGGCGCACCACCTGCGCACCGATCCCCCGGTACCGGCCGCGCAGTTGCTCGCGGACGGCCTGGCCCGGATCGCGGCAGGGCTGCCCACCCCCTGACAACTCCCCGTGGACACGCGGCCCGGCGGGCCGCCGGGCCGTTGCTCCCTGCGGAGAACCCCCTGCGGGAAAGAGGAGTCCATCCATGATCGACGTCGTGATCGCGGGCGCCGGACCGAACGGCCTGATGCTGGCCTGCGAACTCGCGCTGGCCGGCGTGCGCCCGCTCGTCCTGGAAGCCCGCACCGGACCGGCCGCCGAACAGCGCGCCAACGGCCTGGTCGGCCAGGTCGTCCGCATGCTGGACCGGCGCGGACTGTACGAGCGGCTGACCGCGCCCGGCACCGTCCCCGAACCGGCGCCCCACTTCGTGTTCGGCGCGTTCCCGCTCGCCCTGCACGATCTGCCGGACAACCCGCTCTGCACGCTGATGGTGCCGCAGCGTCGGATCCAGCACATGCTCGCCGAGCGTGCCGTCGAACTGGGCGTCGAGATCCGCTACGGGCACGAGGTCACCGGCCTGACGCAGCACGGGCAGTCGGTGACGGTCGAGCTGCGCGGGCGGCAGCCGGTCGAAGCGGCGTTCCTGGTCGGCGCCGATGGCGGCCACAGCACGGTACGCAAGCTCAGCGGGATCGATTTTCCCGGTGTGACCACGGACGATTCGGTGTCGCTCACCGGGCATGTGAGCGTGCCCCCGGACGCGGTCGGCGCCGACGGCGGCCTGTCCGTACCCGGCTACGGTGTCGTACCGCCCTTCCAGCACCTGCGCACCGCACACGGGCTGATCACCTGGGGGCCGTTCCCGGACGGCGCTCCGCTGATCACCACGGTGGAGTGGGGACGGCCGGCCGAGGGCGACGCGTCCCTCGACGCTCTCCGGGCCAGTGCTTCCCGGGTGCTCGGCGTACCCGTCCCGCTCGGCCCGCCGACCGGGCCGGGGCCGCACCTGATGCGGCGGCTGTCCGGCGGCAACACCAGGATCGCGGCGCGGTACCGGGAGGGCCGCGTCCTGCTGCTCGGGGACGCCGCGCACGTGCACGCGGCGATCGGCGGCCCAGGGCTCAACATGGGTCTGCAGGACGCCGTGAACCTGGGCTGGAAGCTGGCCGCGGCCGTGCGCGGCCACGCGCCGGAAGGACTGCTGGGCACCTATGAGTCGGAGCGGGCCCCGGTGGCGCGGCGGGTCGCCATGCACACCCAGGCCCAGTCGCTGCTCACCCGCCCGGGCGGCGATGTGACGGCATTGCGCGAGCTGTTCGGCGAGCTGCTGGACCGGCCCACGACCAGGCAGTACATCGCGGACCTGCTGTCCGGAGCGGACATCCGGTACGACATGGGGCCGGCGGCCGGGCCACTCGTCGGCCGGTGGGCCCCGGACCTGCCGGGCCTGCGGGACCACACCCGCACCGGCCGCCCGCTCCTCCTGGACCCCACCGGCGCGCTGGAGCTGAGCGCCTGGGCGCCGCACGTCGACACCGTGACCGTCCCGGAACTCGACACCGCGCTGCTGCTCCGGCCCGACTGCTACGTCGCCTGGCAAGGCACCACGGACGAGGGTCTGCACGAGGCGCTGCGTACCTGGTTCGGGCCGGCTCGGACCATACGTCCGGCGTACGGAACGGAGCCGGGAACCGGGGCGCCCCCGGAGCGCGGCGCCCCCGGGAGGCACGCCGGTACCGGGCGTCCGACACGGTAAGGCGCAAGTCAGGGCCGCGTCCTGCGGGCTTCCCAGGATGGACGCCATGGAGTCCTATGTGCGGCAGACCGACCCTCAAGCCCCTGGCGCGCCCGACGGCCAGGACACTCCGATCGCTGCGATCGGACTCTCCTGCCAGCTTCCCAGGCCCCGCGCCCCGGGCCTTCTGGAACCTCCTCCGCGAGGGGGTGGACGCCATCGGTGAGACGCCGCGGGACCGCTGGGACGCCGAGGCGTGGTACGACGCCGACCCGGGCGCCCCGGGCAGGACGCCCACCCGCCGCGGCGGGTACCTGGCCAGGTGGGCGGGTTCACGGACCCAGTTCGCGCACGCCGCCAGGGCCGTGGCGAACTTTGGGACGGGCGCGGGACGTTGACTGACGCGAAGGGCCAGGTGGTCCCTGAGCAGGGGCGGGACGGCTCGGGTCACGGCCTCGCCGTGCTCGGCGGTGGGCCGTGGTCCGGCGCGGTGCAGGTCGTCGCTGACGCACACGGTGAGCATCGGGTTGCCGCCGACCGCGCGGTGGCAGGCGTGCGCGAACGCCTCGTCCGCCGGCGCGCCGAAGCGCCGTTCCACCAGGGCCCGGACGCCCTGGCGGGACAGCGGGCGCAACCGCAGCACCGCCGCGCTGTCCTCCGGGATGTCCCGTACCAGCGGTGTGTCACCCCGGGGGTCGCCGTCGGCGAGGGTGACCACGACGGTGACGGCCCAGGGCGTGGGGCGGGCGCTTGGCGACGTACGCAAGCCGGCGCAGCGACCCCTCGTCGGCCCAGTGCAAATCGTCCACGGCGATCAGCAACGGCTCGGCCGCGGCCAGTTCCTCCGCCTGCGCGCGCAGTTGGCGCAGTACCGGGAGGGGGACCGGCTCCTCGGGTGACTCGGGGTCGTACGGGATCCGGGGCTCCGCCGGTACGGGCTCGAAGAGCTGGCGGACCGCGCCGAGGGGGAAGTCCCGTTCCGGCCAGGCGGCGTCGGCCCGCAGTACGCGCGTGCCGCGCTCCTCCGCCCGGGCCGACACCTGGTCCAGCCCGCTCGCCCGCCCGCCGCGGTCGTCGTGCTGACCACCTTTGATCTGGACGAGTACGTCCGGGCAGCGCTACGTCACGGGGCCGTCGGTTTCCCGCTGAAGGACGCCACCGCGGATGAGATGATCGCCGCGGTGCGCAGCGCGGCCCGTGGCGACGCGATGCTCTCCCCGAAGGTGACCCGCCGCCTCATCCGCCACTTCACGAGGAAGACGACGGCCCCTCCGCCGTGCGGCAGCGCCGCCGGTCCGAGGCCCGCAGCCGCCTGGAGGCCCTGACGGAGAAGGAGCGCGAGGTCCTGATCGCTCTGAGCGGTGGCCTCTCCAAGACGGGCATCGCCGCGGCCCTGCACGCGAGCGAGGCCACCGCGAAGACCCACATCAGCCGGATGTCGAAGCTCTCCCTCACCAACCGCGTCCAGGCGGCGATCCTGGCGCACCATGCGGGGCTCGTGGATCAGGGACTTCTTCGCCGGACGCGGAGCAGCCGCGCGACCTGTCCGGCAGCCGGCGGAAGACGCGTCGGCATGTCGCCGGCGGCGTTGCGGCCAAGAGCGATTTCATCGATACCCGCTGTACCGATGTTCCTCAAGGCCGAGTTCCAGATAGCGAGCCGCCGCCGTGGCCGTCGGGGTGCGGGGTTCGCCCGCCGCCGTGAGCCGCCCGAGCAGCCGGGTGAGCACGTCGAGGCGGTGGTTCCTGGCGGCCAGGGCCAGCGCGGCGTCCGCGGCGACGTCGTCGGGGGCGGCGTGCGCGTGCGGCCGCGGTGGCCGGCCGAGCCCGTCGTACAGGACCGCGCAGAGGATCCCGGCGACGAACATCGTGTGGTACGTGTGCTGGAAGGAGTACGCGGGGCGGGCCTCCGGTGCCAGCCGCTCGTACTCGGGCGTCGAGAACTGCGGGCTCGGCAGATAGCCGAACCGCCCCCACACGCCGGTCAGCAGGTCCCAGCCCGCGCGGGTGTACGCGCAGGTGGTGCCGGGGCGCAGCATCGCGGCGGAGAAGAGCAGTTCGCCGATCAGGTCGAGGTTCTCCTCGGCGACCTGGAGTGCCAGACAGGAGTCGAGGGTGTCCAGTACGGCTTCGGTGCCGACCCGTGGATCGGCCGCGCGGCGCCCGAAGTCGGTGCCGAACATGACCGCGTGGGTCAGTGCGTAGACGTCGTTGGGGTGCATCTCGACCGCCGTCAGGTCCGCGTACAGGACGGACCCGGGGGGCGCCTCGACCGGGTACCTGCTGCTGCCGCCGGGTGCGAGCGAGGCGAGCCACCGCTGTTCCATGTAGCGGTACGGCAGCCGTTCGGGCACGCAGGGGTGGGCCGCGGCGGCCGCCGCCGCGTGGAGCGCGTCGTAGCGCGCGTCGGGGAATCCGATGCGGTCCAGCAGCAGGTGCGAGGTGCCGATCGAGGCCGCGGACTGCGGTATACGCGCCAGCAGGTCCGCGTTCCGCGCGCTTCTGGCGTGCGGCAGCAGGACTTCCGCCAGCTCCCGGACGGCGGTCGCGATACGCGGCTCCGCGTGGCTCACCCGGTGGCAGACGAGGGCGAGCAGGGCCGCCTCGACCACGATCTTCTCATTCATCGAGACGATCGGATCCTGCTTCCCTTTCCAGTGCCGCGCGTAGGAAGGGAGCCGCGGGATGTGGCGCACGGCGAATTCC
Organism: Streptomyces sp. NPDC052496; assembly: GCF_040679095.1. Lineage (NCBI taxonomy): Bacteria > Bacillati > Actinomycetota > Actinomycetes > Kitasatosporales > Streptomycetaceae > Streptomyces > Streptomyces sp. NPDC052496. Next base: position 50,149 of record NZ_JBFAUH010000020.1, on the reverse strand, counting down.
AGGACTTCGCCCATCCGGCCCCTGAGGTAGGTCGCGTCCACGGCGGTGCCCGCCGGCGAGCCGGCGGGCACCTGGTCCTGGCTAGGCAAGGTCGCTCCGCACGCTCTCCGCGACCGCGTCGGAATCCTCGGTGGGCTGCGGGATCCCCTGGGTGGCGAGGAAGTACTCGTTGCAGCACAGCACGTGGAGGTCCGGGTCCGCGGGCCCGTCGTCCAGCATCGCCGCCTGCGACTCCACCAGCTTCCCGAGGGTCAGGCCGCCGTCGACGACCCCCGCCCGGATGAGTCCCGAGACCATCTTGGTGACCTCGCTGTGCGTCAGGCTCTCTTTCATCCTTCTCCTCTTTCATCGGGTTCTCCTGCGCTGTTGTTCGTCGGTCCCGGCATTCCCGGATGGCACGAGCGCGGGAATGCCCTGGCACTGTGACAAAATCCGCAAGCGGAGCCGCGTTCTCAACGGATCGCGTGCTTTTCGAGGAGGGTTCCGGTGCGCGAGTTGCCGTTTCCCGCACCCACCCGTTCCGCTTCGCACGGTGCGCGCGTAGCGCGACCGGTCAGCGGTGACGACATCCGGCTGGCCCGTGGCGCGGCCGGGACCGCGCACGGGTGGCTACATGGCAGGTACGGGATCTACGGGTGTCGGAATTCGGGCCGGATACGCGCCGGAGTTCCCGGCGCGAGCCGCCGGGGCACCGCTCCCCCTGCTCGTGAGACGGCGCGCACGGCCCGCGGGCGCCTGACGGACGCGGCAGCGCACTTCACGCCGGTGGCCCGGAGTGAACAGGTCTGCTCTGTGAGTGGGTAAGTGACTGGTGAGCGGCCGGTGACGTGAAGAGCCACGGCCCATCCCCCACTTCCGGAGATCCGTATGAAGTCCTCCGCCCTTGCCTGCTCACGCCCTCACACCCTGCGTGCGGCCGCCGCCGGGCTGTGCGCCGCAGCCGTGATCGGCGCCACAGCGGCCACGTCCACCACGGCGCACGCCGCCCCGAAAGCCTCCATCGCCGTCAACTCCGGCCAGGCGCAGGGCAACCGCCTCGCCACGGTCGGCGTCACGTACACCTGTCCGGCCACGGCGGACACCGTACGCATGACCGTGACCGCCACGTTCTCCTGGGGCAACGTCCACAGTCAGCCCCTGTTCATCGAGCCCACCTGCGACGGCAAGGAGCACACCGAGAACGTCAAGCTGGTGGCCAAGTACAACACGATCGACAAGGGCGCGAAGGCCGACGTCACAGCGGTCCTGGCGACGGAGAAGACCGTGCTCGCGCGGGCCACGAAGAACGTCACTTTCTGACCCGGCACGGCCCCCGGCGCACTGCCGCGGCACCCCCGGCTCCCCTGTTCGATATCGCGGACCCGGGAAACGCCAGTACCTTTGGAGTCGTCGGCTTCTTGCGATCGGGGTGGTCCGGCGATGGCTGAGCAACGGGCTCTGGATGTCGGCCCATCGCGGATGACGGTGGCGTACGAGTGTTTCGGGGCCGACCACGACCCGCCCGTGTTGCTGGTGATGGGCGGCGGTGCGCAGATGATCGCCTGGCCGGAGGGCTTCTGTGCCGAGCTGGTCCGCCGCGGCCTGCGGGTGATCCGGTTCGACAACCGGGACGCCGGCCGGTCGTCGCACTTTCCCGACCTGCCGGTACCCGATCTGCAAGCAGCGCTGGACCACAGGTTTCCCGCGGTGCCCTACACCCTGTCGGACCTGGCCGACGACATCACCGGCCTGCTCGACGTACTGCGTCTGGACAGCGTCCACCTGGTGGGCGCGTCGCTGGGCGGGATGATCGCCCAGACCGTGGCCGTCGAGCACCCAGAGCGGGTCCGCTCGCTGACGTCGATGATGTCGACCACCGGCGACCCCGCGGTGGGCCGGTCCGACCCCACCGCGCTCACGGTGCTGGGAACGCCCCCGCAGGACCGCCGGCATTTCATCGCCTGGCAGCTCCGGGCCCTGCGCGCCGTGGCGTCCCCGGGCTTCGCCTTCGACGAGGCCGCGGTGGTCCAGCGGGCCGAGCGCGCCTACGACCGGGGGCACGACCCCGCGGGCATGGTGCGCCAGTTCGCCGCGGCCATGGCCTCCGGGGACCGTACGGCACAGCTGCGGACGCTCCGCGTCCCGGCACTCGTCATCCACGGCACCGACGACGTGATGATCGGCGCGAGCGGCGGCCGGGCCACCGCCGCGGCCGTCCCCGGCGCCGAGCTCGCCCTCATCGACGGCATGGGCCACAGCCTGCCCGACGCACTGTGGCCTCAGCTCGCCACGCTGATCGCCCGCCTGGTCCACCGTGTCGAAGCGGCGGCCGGTGCGGGGGTCGCGTACGGTGCTCCAGCGGCTGGTGCGGAGACCGTGTACGGCGCTCCGGCCGCAGATGTGAAGGCCGTGTACGACGCTCCCACAGCCGGTGACCGGGCGCCGGCCCACGGTCGGTGAAGGGCGTCGAGGCCGGTGTCCGCAGCCGGTGTGTGCGGGCGCGCGGCACTGTCACGTGACCGTGTCCCTCGGTGGGCATGCGGAGGTACATGCCTGTCGGTGTCAGGTTGATCCCGGGGCTCAGCGCGTCGGGATCGTCGGGTGTGGCGAGCATGACGTAGCCGGTGAGCAGCGGTTCGGTGCCGGTGAACGCGAAGCCGGCGTGTTTGCGTACCGCGCTGCGTCCGCCGTCGCAGCCGACGAGCCGGCGCGCCGGGTACGCCTGCTCGCCCGCGTACGCGATCACGCTCCCGTCGTCCTGCGACACGGCCGAGACCGTGACGCCGCGCCTGATCTCCACGCCGAGTGCGTGGGCCCGCTCGGTCAGCACCGTCTCGACCGCTTCGAGGCTCGTCAGCATGCCGTCCGTGGCCGGCCCGGGCAGCCGGAACGGCAGGGCGTCGAGGTCGACGTCGGCCGGATCGAGCACCATGCCGGCGAAGTGGCCCACAGCGCGGGGAGGTTGCGGTCCGTCCGTGTCGGGGCCCGGGACGTGATCGTCGTGAACGCCCGACGCCTTCAGCAGTGGGTGCAGCATCCCGCGGCGGTAGAACGCCTCGACCGACGCGGCGGACAGGCCGCGCATCCCGAGCGGGTCCGCCCGCCACGGGGCGCCACGGGGAACCGGGCTCCGGTTCCCGTTCGAGTACCAGGACCGAGCAGCCCGCCAGGCCGAGTTCGCAGGCGAGGAAGAGGCCGACCGGACCGGCGCCCACGATCACGACGTCATGCCTGAGAGACCGCGTTGAAGCCCGCATGAGAAATGCCTTTCCGAGAGTTCGGAGGTTCGAAGCCGATACCGGTTCTGCTCTTCGTGCCTGGCACAGGTTGCTGAAGGCCGCTCACGCGGAGCTCACACGGGGCTCACACGGCGTCCGCGTGACGGTGCACGAGCGACCCCGCGCCGTGTTGTGCGGGCCGGGCCGTGTGCGTGCGAGGATCAGGGGATGGACGGGGGTGTACGGCTTCGGGTCACGCTGCTCGGCGCCTTTCACGTGGTGCGTGGGGACGCCACCCTGTCCGTAGCGGGCGCCCGGTTACAGGCGCTGGCCGTACGGCTGGCTCTCGCCGGTGGTCACGCGGCCGGGCAGCGCAGCCTCATCGACGCGGTCTGGGCCGAGGACCCGCCGGCCGACCCGGCTCACGCTCTGCAGGCCCTCGTCTCACGGCTGCGCCGGGCCCTCGGTTCGGCCGGTGACGTCTCGCAGTCCGCGGGCGGCTACCGGCTGGCCGTGGAAGCGGGCGACGTGGACGCGCTGCGGTTCGAGCAGCTCGCCGCCGTCGGCCGTGACCGGTTGCGCGCCGGTGACGCGCATGCCGCGGCGGCCGTGCTCGGCGAGGCCGTGGCGCTGTGGGGTGACCGTCCCGGTACCGAACCCGCGGCCGTCGCCGCGGTGGCGCCTGCCGTCGCGACCCGGCTGGCCCGCGCCTCGGCCGAGGCCGTCGCCGACCTCGCCGACGCCGAACTGGCGCTGGGCCGTGCCGACGCGGCCGCCGACCGGCTGGCCGCCCTGCTCGCCGCACACCCCGTCCACGAACGCGCCGCCGCCCTGCTCGTGGACGCGCTCGCCGCCCAGGGGCGGCAGGCTGAAGCCCTCGCCCTGTACGAGCGGGTCCGCGAGCGCCTGGCCGACGCCCTCGGCACCGGCCCGGGCGCCGCCCTGAACGAACGCCACCTGCGCCTGCTGCGCGCGGAGCGGCCCCGCCCCGACCCCGCGCAGCTCCGACAGAGCAACCAGCTCCGACAGCACGACCAGACCCGACAGCACGACCGGATCCGGCGGAACAACCTGCCCACGCCGCTGACCAGCTTCATCGGTCGCGACGACGACCTCGCCCGGACCGGCACCCTGCTCGCCTCCGGGCGCCTGGTGACGGTGCTCGGCCCCGGCGGCGCCGGCAAGACGCGCCTGGCGGTGGAGGCCGCCCGCCGCCACCGGCACGCGTACCGCGACGGCGTGTGGCTGATCGACCTGGCCTCCGTCACCGAGCCCGCCAAGGCCGGCGTGGCGCTGCTGGCGGCGATCGGGCTGCGCGGCTCGGCGCTGTTCGGGGCCTCGGCCGCCCGGCGCGGCGACCCGGCCGGCGAGCTGGACGTACTGGCGGACCAGCTGGCCGGCCGGGAGAGCCTGCTCGTGGTGGACAACTGCGAGCACCTGATCGACGCTGTGGCGCACCTGGTCTCGGCGCTGCTGGCCCGCTGCGCAGCGCTGCGGGTGCTGGCCACGAGCCGGGAGCCCCTGGCGGTCGACGGTGAGGCGCTGGTCCCGCTCGGCCCGCTCCCTCTGCCCGGGCCGCGGGAGGAGGTCGAGCGGGCCCGCCGTACGGCGTCGGTGCGCCTGTTCACCGAGCGGGCGGCGGCCGTCCGGCCCGGCTTCGACGTCGGTGAACACAACCTCGGCGAGGTGCTGCACGTCGTCCGTGGCCTCGACGGCCTGCCCCTCGCACTCGAACTGGCAGCGGCCCGCCTGCGTACGCTCGCACTGGCCGACCTGGCCGCCGGACTGTCCGACCGGTTCCGCCTGCTCACCACCGGCAGCCGGACCGCCTCGCCCCGGCATCGCACGCTGCGCGCGGTCATCGCATGGAGCTGGGACCTGCTCGGCGCGGACGCCCGTACGGTCGCGGAGCGCGTCGCGGTCCTGCCCGGTGGTGTGACAGCGGCCTCGGCCACCGCGGTCTGTGCCGGCGCGGTGCCGGCCGCCGAGGTCCCGGAGCTGCTCGCGGGCCTGGTCGACCGGTCGTTGCCGCACCTGGCGCCGGACACCGGCCGGTACCGGATGCTGGAGACCATCCGCGAGTACGGCCTGGAGCGCCTGGCCGAGCAGGCCGCCCTGACCAGCGTGCGGGACCTGGCCGCCCGGCACTTCGCCGAGCTGGCCGCCCGCCACGACCCCCTGCTCCGCGGCCCCCAGCAGCTCGACGCGCTCCAGGTGCTGCGCGCCGAGTACGACAACGTGCTCGCCGGGCTGCGCCACCTGTGCGACACCGGCGACGCCGCCGGTGCGCTCGCGCTCGCGCTGGACCTGACCTGGTACTGGCAGATGCTCGGCCGGCACTCCGACGCGGCGTACTGGCTCGGCGCGGCGGTCGCGCTGCCCGTCGCGGGGCCGAGCGTGCGACGCGACATCGCCGAGGCGCGGCTGGCGCTCAACACCGTCGCTGTCCAGGGCGCACCGGCCCGCGACTGGATCACGGAGCGGCGCGGTGAACTGCGGGCGCTGGCCCGCCGATTGCTGAGCCGGCCGGAGCTGTCCGGCTGCCGCGGCGTGCTGACCGCGATCGGGCTGGCCGTGCCGGCGGAGGCCGAGGTGCCGCCGGCGGTCCTCCAGCGGCTGATCGACGGGCCCGACGTGTGGCCGGCCGGGATGGCGCGCCTGCTCCGGGCGCAGTTCGCCGAGAACGACGGCCGGCTCGACCAGGCCCGCGGCGACGTACGCGCCGCGCTGGAGTGTTTCGCCCGGGCCGGTGACCGCTGGGGCTCGGCCAAGGCGCTGCCGCTGCACGCGCTGGTACGGCAGTACGACGGCGACCTCGACGGCGCGCTGGCCGACCTGACCGAGGCCGAGCGGCTGGCCGGCGGGTTCGGTTCGCTCAGCCTCAGCGACGAGATCTGCATCGAACTGCGCCTGATCGACCTGCGCGTACGGCTCGATGAGACCGCGCGGGCCGACGAGATGATCGCCGCGGCGCGGGAGCGCGCCCTGCGCTCGGCGTCGCCCGGGACGGCGATGCTGCTCGACGTACGGGAAGCCGCTCTGCGGGTGCGCACCGGTGACACGGGCCGGGCGCGCGAGCTGATCGAGTCGGTCGAGGCCGCACTGCCCGAGCAGCCCCTGTTCGGTGGCGGCCAGGGCCAGGCACTGGTCGGCTCGGTACGGGGCGCGCTCTGCCTCGAACTCGGTGACGGCCCGGGCGCCGAAGAGGCACTGGGCGAGGCGTACGCAGCAGCGGTCGACAGCAAGGACATGCCGATCGTCGCGACGGTGGCGGTGGCCGTGGTCGGCCTCGCCGCGCTGCACGGGCGGCACCGCGATGCCGCCGCCCTGCTCGGCGCGGCGGCCCGCCTGCGCGGCGCCCACGACCCCACCGCCCCACAGGTCCGCACCCTGAGCGGCCGCGCCCGAGCCGCCCTCGGCGACGAGCACTTCGCCGAGGCGTATGAGACCGGCCACCAGCTGGACATGTCAGCGGCCCTGCTACGGACCGACCCGGCGCGGCTGCGCAACGCATAGCTACGTTCAGCCACGTACGGCCTTCCGAGCCGCGTGCAGCCGCGTACGGGGGCGGGCGTAGGTCAACGGGAGCGGTAGCGCTCCGCCATCCGTTCCAGTTCCGGGACCACCTGGCTGGGTGTGGGCTGGGTGTACAGCTCTTGGCGCAACCGCTCGGTGCCGTCCCGGAAGCCCGGTTCGTCCAGCAGGCGTACGAGGTCGTCGCGGATCCGCGCCCCGCTCATCTCGTCCCGCGGGATCCACAGCCCGGCACCGGCCTGTTCCAGCAGTGGACCGCGCACTTCGATGTCCGGGCAGACCCGGCCGACCATGAGCTGGGGCACCCGGTGGGCGATCGCCTCCATGAACGAGGGGGTCGAGCCGTTGTGGATCACTGCCGAGCACGACGAGGTGATGACGCTCAGCGCCACGAACTCCACCGGTCTGGCGTTGTCGGGCACGCGTGCGAGCTCCTGCTGGATCTTCTCAGGCAAGGTCACGACCAGCTCGATGTCAAGATCGGCCACAGCGTCCAGCATGTCCTGCAACTGCTCGACGGACAGCGCCTGGTAGGCGGCGCCCTGTTCCTGGCTGACGCCGAAGGTGGCCAGTACCCTCCGCCGCGTCGGGTCCTCGCGGAGCCAGTGCGGCACGACGGCAGGCCCGTTGTAGGAGACGTAGCGCATGGGGACCACCGGCACGTCCTGCTCCAGCCGCATGGAACCCAGCATGTGGTCGACGGTGAAGTGTCCGGTCACCATCTCCTCGGAGAACGACGCCCCGTACTTCTCCGCCCAGCCCCCCAGCCAGTCCGCCAGTGCGTCCGCGCGGTCCTCGGGAGGCTGCTGCGCCCGCACCCGCAGAAAGTTCCGGCGGAACCGGGCGTCGAGGTCCATTTCGGTGGGCATACGCGCGTGGGCCGCCCCTGTCACGGTGGCCGCCACCGAACCCGCATAACTCATGTAGTTCCAGAGCACCAGGTCGGGCTTCCACCATCGGCAGTACTCCACCAGATCCTCGATCATCGTCTCGTTCTCTATCTTGAGGATCTCGGTGAGGAATGCGGTCAGCCACGGCAGGCGATCCCAGGTGAGCTTCTCCTCACGGTTCTCGGCATAGTCGTACAGCAGATCGTCCTGCGTCCCCAGGTTTTCCATGGCCTCCTGGGCCTGGGCGCTCTGCATTTCGGCCAATTTCTGCAGCATGGGCACGTCCGAGCCCACGGGGACCGCCGTCAGGCCGGAGCGGGTGATGACGTCGGTCAGTTCCGGGCCACTGGCGACCCGCACCTCGTGCCCCGCCGTCTGGAGAGCCCAGCACAGCGGCACGGCGGGTTGGAAGTGAGTCCGCCAAGGGAACGTCACATACAGCACGCGCATTACGGTTGACCCCTCTGTCGACACCGGAACCTGCAAGACGCTCGCCAACGGACCTTAAGCAGGTCTTGAACTGCGCTTGCCCCTCCCGCACATCCGGCGGGCCGGCCACCGGCATCAGGTCGAGGGAGGCAGGTGACAGCCGCTCTGCCGGACTTGGCCGTCCCGTCGACAGGACAGCATGGCGGCCTCTTCCGCAGCCGCGTATTCGGCCGGCAACAGCAGGGATGTGGAACGGCGGAACAACCATTACGTTGCTGCCGGCGAGTGCTGGAACGGGGCTGGAGAAAGGATTACGGTGAACCATCACGAATTGCAGGTCCGGCTGGGCCGCACCGGATTGACCGTGAGCCGGCTCGCGCTGGGCACGGTCAATTTCGGCGGGCGGGTCGAGGAGCCGGAGGCCGGCCGGCTCATGGACCATGCGCTGGCGTGCGGGGTCAACCTGGTGGACACGGCCGACTGTTACGGCTGGCGGGTCCACAAGGGCCATACCGAAGAGGTCATCGGGCGCTGGCTCGGCAAGGGCCGGCGGCGCGACGATGTCGTGCTGGCCACCAAGGTGGGCTGGCCGATGGGCGAGGGCCCCAACGACCGCGGGCTGTCGGCGCGGCACATCGTGGCCGCGTGCGAGGACTCGCTGCGCCGGCTCGGCACCGAGTGGATCGACCTGTACCAGCTGCACACGATGGACCGCGCCGTCCCCTGGGACGAGATCTGGCGGGCCATGGAGTTGCTGGTCTCCCAGGGGAAGGTGCGGTACGTCGGTTCGTCCAACGCCGCCGGCTGGGACCTGGCCGCCGCGCAGGAGACCGCGGTGCGCCGAGGAGCGCCGGGGCTGGCTTCCGAGCAGTGCCTGTACAACCTGCTGGTGCGGGAGCCGGAGCTGGAGATCGTCCCGGCGGCGCGTGCTTACGGTGTCGGTGTGCTGGTGTGGTCGCCGCTGCACGGCGGGCTGCTGGGCGGGGCACTGCGCAAGGCCGCCGAGGGGACCGCGGTCAAGTCCGCCCAGGGGCGCGCCGCGACCGCGTTGGAGGCGCACCGCTCGACGATCACCGAGTACGAGAAGTTCTGCGCCGACCTCGGCCGGGATCCTGCCGAGGTGGGCATGGCGTGGATACTGCAGCGCCCGGGCGTGACCTCGCTGGTCATCGGGCCGCGGACCCCGGAGCACGTCGACGGCGCGCTGCGCGCGCTGCGTCAGCCGCTGTCCGACGCGGAACTCGACCGGCTCGACACGCTGTTCCCGCCCGTAGGGCACGGCGGCTCCGCACCCGACGCGTGGCTCGACTGACCGCCGTCTCGCACGTCCCCGCTCCCCCAGGGGTCCGATTCCGGCGATGCCGTCACGCTCCGCGCGCCCCTCTCGGTGGTGCGGTTGCTCCCGAACCCGGCAGACAAGGACGCTCATGACCGACCCCCGCTACACCGACCCGCACCTCGTCCCGCACGAGTCGGCGGCCGAACGCGAGGCACGCGAGCGGCTGGCCACGCTGCTGTCCAAGTCCCCGATCCCGCCCGCGTACCTGATCGACAACCTCCCGGTCTATCTGCGCCGGCACCAGCTCAGCGATCTGCTGTCCATGGACGCGCTCTACCGGCAGGTCCGCGAGGTACCCGGTGTGATCATGGAGTTCGGGGTACTGCACGGCCGTCACCTGGCCACTCTGACCGCCCTGCGCGGTGTGTACGAGCCCTACAACTCCGTACGCCGGATCATCGGCTTCGACACCTTCGCCGGCTTTCCCGACATCAGCCCCGTGGACGAGGTCAGCCCCAGCGCGGTCGTCGGCAGATTCGGCACGGCGTACCCCGACCACCTGCGCGACGTCCTGAGCGCCCACGAACTCGGCGAGCCCATGGGCCACGTGCAGCGGACCTTCGTCGTCGAAGGCGACGTCCGCGAAACGGTCCCCACGTACCTGCGGGACAATCCGCAGACCGTCATCGCCCTGGCCTACTTCGACATGGACCTGTACGCCCCCACCCGCGAAGTGCTGGACATCATCCGCCCCTATCTCGTCAGAGGCAGCATCATCGCCTTCGACGAACTCGCCCACCCCAAATGGCCCGGCGAAACCGCCGCGTTCCGCGAGGTCTGCGGTCAGGACGTGACCCTGCACCACCTTCCCGGACGCGAGCCTCCCGTCACCTACCTGCGCTGGGGCCGGTGACCCGCCCGCGCCAGGCACCTGACTTCCCGTAGGAAGCGACGCACTCCTCATAGCCGGGCAGCAGTCCGGCGGCGGCCGCCTCGGCCAGTGTCGGGGCGGCCGTGTCCTTGTCGGAACGGATCACCGGTCCCGTCAGCTCCCAGGGCAGGGCGAGCGCGGGATCGAAGGCGTCGACGACGATCATCGTGCCGGGCAGGTACTCCTGCGAGCACAGGTAGGACATGCAGGTGTCGTCGGTGAGCGCCTGGAACGCGTGCCCGATCCCGTCCGGCAGGTAGACGGCCGTGCCCGCTTCGGCTTCCTGGCGGGCGACCGCGTACCGGCCGAACGTCGGTGAACCCACCCGCAGGTCCACGGCGATGTCGAGCGCGACGCCGCGCACGCAGGTCACGAGTTTGGCCTGGCCGGGCGGCAGCGCGGTACCGTGAATTCCCCGTACGGTGTTCCGGCTGGACACCGAGTGATTCACCTGGCGCACCACCAGGTCGTGCCCGGCGATGTCGCCGAGCGCGGAGTGCCGGATCGTCTCGTGGAAGGTACCGCGAGCATCCACGACATGGTCCGGCTCGATCAGATAAGCGTCAGGTACGGCCATCTCAGTGATACGCATGGATGCCCTCCTTGTGCATGCAGTGTGGTGCGGCCCTCTTGCGTACCGCTGAAGATGACGCCGTCCGGGAGCGGGATCGCCCGCGGGCTGACGAACTCGCGGCCGACGGTGCCGACCTGGCGCATCCGGTACCGCACAGCCGGCCTGACCGACCGGCCGGGTCCAGGCCGCCCGGCCCGTGGAGCAGGAGGGCGGGCGGGCGTTCCGGCTCAGGGTGCCGGACCGGACAAGAACAGTTCAAGGGGCTCTTAAGGAGTGTTCGCGAAGGTCCCGGTATCGCTCTGTCTACGGAGGTCATGACCGCCATGCGCGTCCTGTTCGCCACCATCCCTGTCCGGAGCCACCTCCATCTCCTCGCCCCCATGGCCTGGGCTCTGCAGGCGGCGGGCCACGAGGTCCGGGTCGCCAGCGGCCCAGAGCTGACGGACGTCATCACCGGGGCGGGTCTGACGGCGGTTCCGGTCGGTTCGGACCAGCCCGTCTTCGAGAAGCTGGAACAGATGATGGACGACGAGCTCCGGGCCACGGTGCAGGAACTCGCGGAGCGCGGCGACCTCCTGGTCGACCTGTCCGAGAACCGGGAGGAGGAGCTCACCTGGGAGCGGCTGCGCTGGGGGTTCCGTGGCGCCAGGATGACCAACGCGGCCATGAACGACTCGATGGTCGAGGACCTGGTGGAGTACTGCCGCTGGTGGCAGCCCGATCTGGTGGTCTGGGACTCGGTGAGCTACGCGGGCTCGATCGCGGCCACGGCGGTGGGGGCGGCCCACGGCCGCTTCCTGCTCGGCCTGAACGTGGACGCCCGGATGCGGCGGCACTTTCTGCGGGTGCGGGCGCAGCAGCCCCCCGAGGACCGCGAGGACGCACTGGCGGACTGGCTGGGGGGCTGGGCGGAGAAGTACGGGGCGTCGTTCTCCGAGGAGATGGTCACCGGGCATTTCACCATCGACCAGACCGTGGCCTCCATGCTGCTGGACCAGGACGTTCCCCGGGTGCCCCTGGGTTACGTGCCGTACAACGGGCCTTCCGTCGTGCCGGACTGGCTGCGCGGCGACCCGCCGCGGCGGCGGGTCCTGGCCACCTTCGGAGTGAGCCTGGAGCAGGCGGAGAGACATCAGGCCCTCTCCGTCGCGCAGTTGCGGGGCATGCTGGACTCCCTCGCCGACCTCGACATCGAGCTGGTCGTGACCCTGCCCGAGCAGTTCCAGAGGCAGCTCGGGCGTGTCCCCGACAACACGCGCATGGTGACGTTCGTGCCGCTGCACGCCATCGTTCCGTCGTGCTCGGCCGTCATCCATCACGGGGGGCCCGGCCTGTTCCTGGACTCGATCGCTCATGACGTGCCCCAGCTGATCGTCAGCCGCGTCGTCCCGGACATCGGCGAACGGGGCCCGCGACTGGAACGGGCCGGGGCCGGGCTGTGGATCCCCGGGGACGAGCCGGCGGAGCTGAGCGGCGCCCGGATCCGCGATCACCTGGTGCGGCTCCTGGACGACCCCGCGTTCCGGGAGGGCGCCGGACGGCTGCGCGAAGGCCTGCGTGCCCAGCCGGCCCCCGCTCAAGTGGTCGGCGAACTGGAACGGCTCACCGACCGCTACCGCTCCCGATCGACCCGTCGTCCGTGAGGATCACCCGCTGGATGTCCTTGAGCGCCGATCCGGGCTCGACGCCCAGCTCGTCCCGGAGAGTCCGGCGGGCCCGCTGGTACACGAGCAGGGCGTCACCCCGGCATCCGCTGCGGTGCAGCGCCAGCATCAGCTGCCGGTGGAACGCCTCCCTCATGGGGTGCTCGGTACTGAGGAGGTAGAGATCGCCGACGAGCTCGCGGTGCCGGCCCAGGGCAAGGTGTGCGTCCATCAGGCTCTCCTTGCACTCCAGCTGGGCTTCGTTGAACCAGGTGCGGAACCCTTGGAGGATCGGCCCACGCGCTATGTCGGCGAGCAGCGGACCCCGGCACAGGCCGAGTGCGTCCTCGAAGCCGCGCACCGCTGCCTCGTAGCGGCGGCTCCGCAGGTGCTCCCGGCCCTCCTTGAGCAGGCGCGTGAAGTCGTGGAGGTCGAGGGCGTCGGGCCCCGGGGTCAGCATGTATCCCGGGGGTCTGGTGAGGACGGGGCTGCCCGCCGTACCTGGGCGCCGGAGCAGTTTGCGGATCTGGGATATGTAGACGTAGAGGCTCGCCGTGGCGCTGCGCGGCGGTTCCTCCCCCCAGATCTCTCTGATGAGCTGATCGGTGCTGACGACCTGGTCGGCGCGGATGACCAGGGCGACCAGCAGGATCTCCACCTTCTGCGCCCTGATGGTCGTCGCGTTCTTTCCGTCGATGACACGGAGCGGTCCCAGAATCTCGTATCGCACGCTGCGACCTCCCAATTGCTGAAAAGACGTCCGTCCGGACCGGACGACGCCGCAGTCCTCATAGCGTGGTGCGCTCTGCATGGCATACCGCCCCGCTCGCCGGACCGGTCCGGCGGGCCGCCCGTGGAAGGGTCGGAGCGGAATTCAGCGGGTGATGGAAAGCCGGAGCGGCGGCACGTGACTCCGGGCAGGGATTTCAGCGCCTTTCCCGGCCCGGGAAGCGTGCGGACCGGCGTCAGAACCGTGGGCTGACATCGCACTCCGGCTGATCCTGAACATACCTCAGATCGGCCGACGGCGACCCGGTCACATGCGGTGCGCTGCGTCCTGTCGGCGGGACAGGTCCGTCGCCGGAGCAGCGGGCATGCCGTCCTCGGCAGGCCGGGGACTCCGGCGACGAGCGTTTCATCACGGTCATCACGGTGGTCATCGGACCGGAGGCCCCGTGCGGCGCGTTCGTGGTGCTACCGGAGTACGGCGTGGTCGCAGCGTCACCGGAGTTCCGGTGACTGGTCGGAGGGGTCGTGGCTCCGCCGCGTACGGTAGGCGCGCTGCTGGCAAGCCCGGGAGCAGTACCGGCGCGGCCGCCCGGTGTCGGTCCGCGGGACGGTTTCGCCGCATACGGCGCACGTGGCCGGGTGCGGAAGAGCGCTCCGGGTTTCGTCACGAGCGGATGACCGGCCGGCCGCTGTGACGAAAGTTTCGTCACGCGGCGGTTCCGTCGCGGCGGACCGTGCGGCCGAGGCGCGGTCGCGCGCGTCGCCCGCCGACGACGGCGCGGCCGCCGACGGGAACGCGGCGCCGATGCAGTCGAGGACGCGCTCCAGTCCGTAGCGGAACTGGTCCTCATGGTTCAGCAGCGGCCGGCCCGCCTTGGTCACGATCTTGGCGAAGATCGGGTATTCCCCGCTCGCCAGCAGCTCCTGGACGCGCGGCAGGCTGCGCGCCATGAACTCCAGTTCACTGAGCCCGCTGCGGCGGATCTCCTCGGCCACGATGACCTCTTCGCGCACGGCGCCCTCGACGTAGCTGTTCAGGATGGCCATGAGGGCCAGGTTCTCGTCGATCGGGACGTAGGGGTCGAGCGTCCCCATCACCCGCTCGATCAGGCGCAGTTGGTTGGGGCCGTGCCCGGGGAGCGCCCGGCGTACGGTGGCGATCCACGGGTGCCGCAGCCACATCGCCCGCGTCTGGTTCGCATAGCGCCTCAGGTCCGTGCGCCAGTCGCCGGAGGGCATGCCCGCCACGTCGACCTCACCCATCAGGTGGTCGGCCATCAGGTCCACCAGGTCGTCGCGGCGCGGGACGTAGCGGTAGAGCGACATCGCGCCCGCGCCGATCTCGGCGGCGATCCGCCGCATGGTGGCCGCCTCCAGCCCTTCGGCGTCGGCGATCCGGACCGCGGCCTCGGTGATCTGTGCGCGGCTGTAGGCCGGCTTCGGCCCGCCGCGCGCCGGGCGCTCGGGCCTCATCCAAATGTTCACGTACTCGGCGTCGGCCACCGTGCCACCTCCCGGGTTGCGTACATGGTACCCAGTGCTCTACCTTGGCTCTCGACCGCGTACAAGGTACCCAATGGAGAGATCATGGCAGATCCCATCGTGGTCGCCGAAGGACTGCACAAGTCCTTCGGTGACACGCACGCATTGCGGGGCTTAGACCTGAGTGTCAGCAGGGGAACGGTCTGCGGCGTACTCGGGCCCAACGGCGCGGGAAAGACGACCGCCGTCCGCATCCTCGCGACCCTGTCCGATCCCGATGCCGGGCACGCCCGCATCGCCGGGTACGACGTCGTCCGGGAGGCCGACAAGGTACGGAGCCGGATCGGCCTCGCGGGCCAGTACGCCGCAGTGGACGAAAAACTCACCGGACGCAGCAACCTGCACATGTTCGGGCGCCTTTACCACCTGCCCCGGAGCGAGGCGCGCCGGCGGGCCGACGAACTGCTGGAGCGCTTCGGGCTGATGGACGCCGCGGACCGCCCCGTCGCCGGCTACTCGGGCGGCATGCGGCGCCGCCTCGACCTGATCACCTGCCTCATCCTGCGCCCCGAAGTGCTGTTCCTGGACGAGCCGACCACGGGCCTGGACCCGCGCAGCCGCGGCGAGATCTGGGACAGCGTCCGTGAACTGGTCGCCGGCGGCACCACCGTGCTGCTCACCACCCAGTACCTGGACGAGGCCGACCAGCTGGCCGACGACATCGTCGTCATCGACCACGGACAGGTGATCGCCAGGGGCACCCCCGACGAGCTGAAGGCCACGATCGGGGAGCATCTGGAGGTCGTCCTCGCGGACCCCGCCGCGCTGCGGCCGGCGACGACCGTCCTCAGCGGTCTGGCCGGGACCGAACCCACGACGGCCGGCGACGACCAGCTCAGCGTCGCGCTGCCCGGCAGCGGGTTCCGGCTGGCCGACATCGTGCGCGAGCTCGACCGTGCCGGGGTCAACGCTGCCGATGTGCGGCTGCGCCGTCCCTCCCTCGACGAGGTGTTCCTGCGCCTCACCGCCCGGAAGGAGCCCGTCCGATGACCACCATCACCTCGCCCCTGGGCCGGCTGCGCTGGACGTTCGCCGACGGGTCGGTCCTGGTCGGGCGCGAACTGTCACGCCTGCGGCAGGAACCCGGACAGATCATCGCCGCGCTGATGTTCCCGATCATCATGGTGGTGCTGTTCGGGTACGTGTTCGGCAGCGCGATCCAGGTGCCGGGCGGCGGTGACTACCGCGAGTTCCTCATGCCGGGACTGTTCGCGATGGTCACCTTCACCTCGGTGCAAGGGGTCATGGGGCGGATGGCCGCCGATGCCTCGCTCGGCGTGATGGACCGGTTCCAGTCCATGCCGATGGCGCGGCTGGCGGTGCCGTTCGGGCACACCGGCGCCGATTCCGTGGTCGGTGTGCCGCTGCTGGCGGCCATGGCGGGGACGGGCCTGTTGGTGGGGTGGCAGCCGCACCGCGGCCTGGTCCCCACGGTCGAGGCGTTCCTGCTGCTGATGCTGATGCGGTACGCGCTGAGCTGGGTGGGTGTCTATGTGGGCCTGGTGGCGAAGAACGAGCAGATGGTCACCCAGCTGGCGACGCTGTTCCTGCCCGTGACCATGCTGTCCAACGCGTTCGTGCCGACCGACGGCATGCCGGCGTGGCTGCGGTTCCTGGCCGACTGGAACCCGGTGAGCGCGCTCACCGCCGCCTGCCGCGAGCTGTTCGGCAACCCCGGAATGGCCGCTTCCGCACACCGGGCCTGGCCCATGGAGCACCCCGTGGCCACCGTCCTGCTCTGGTCGGCCGTACTGCTGGTGGTCCTCGCCCCGCTGTCGCTGCGCGCCTACTCGCGCAGGGGGCGGTGAGGAACCGGGCCGACGGGCCGTAGTACCGGCCCGGGGACTGCGGTACCGTCCGGTCTGGCCGACCTGCGATCACGCTCGAAGGCTGGTCGCAGGCGCCGGGGCCGGAGGTCCCCGTCCGCCGGGCTCGGGAAACGGTCCCGTACCCGCAGCACGGCAGCGCCGTCAGGGCACTACCCGCAAGGTCCCCGGATCACCCGTCAGGACGCCGGCCGGACCACACGACGGCCGAGCCGGGTGGTCTGGGCGCCGACCGGTCCGGCCGGGGCGGCCGGTGCCGCCCGCGCTCGGGCCGGCTGGCCGGTTCCCGCTCACGTATTCAAGGCGATGGGATGAGCAGCATCTTCCTCCAAGGCCGCTCTGGCCGCCTGGTCGAGCGTCGCCAGCACCCATTGCCGCAAGTCGGTGCCGGACTGCGCCGCGGCCCGGTGCCACCGCTGGAGATTGCTGCCGGGCACCATCAGCCGCCGCGTGGTGTCGTCCGCGATCGCCTCGCGCGCGTCGTCCTCGCGGGCGCGGCGGATGCCTTCACGCAGCTGTTTGGTACTCCACTTCTGCTGCTCCGCCCGTTCGAGCCACCGGTCCTGTTCCTCGGCCGGCAGCGAGGCCACTTCCGCGTGGTGCTGGAAGCTGAGTGCCGGCCGGCGCCGGTGCATCTGGAACCGCCCGGCGACCCATGCGTAGTTCCGCAGCGTCTGGTACTGCAGCCCGGCCACGAGGAGGCCTCGCTCGTACCGGTCGTGGTAATGCTCCTTGCCGTAGACGAGCCAGTCACCGAGCCACCAGGCGGACGAATTCACGATCCCGGACAGCTGGCGCCCCGCCCGTTCCCAGTCCTCGAACGGCAGCTCGGCGGGTATCTCCAGCCCCACCTGGGTGGTGAGCACCTGGGCCCGGCGCGGATCGACGACCGTCTCCCGTTCCTGCCCTCCGCGTACCTTCTGCCGATAAAGGATGGAGCGCTCTCTCTGGCGGTCGCTGACCTGACCTGTCATCATCCCTCCCGCGGGAATCGAATGAGCAACATGACCTGATGCGTTGGCAGCGGCAATTCAGGCCGAACCGGCGTCGTGCGCCGCCGGGGCTGCAAGAGCGGTCGAGCCGGCGTATGGGAAGCGTTAAGATCCCGATACGCAGGCATGGAAGCGAATTCACCCAGATAGAATCCTTTCTCCCCTCAATGACAGTCTCCGGCCTGCCTCCCTCGGCATGCGTGGTCAGCGCTCAGTGCCCTGGAGTTCGCTGTTTAATCTCGATCAGTGGCCTATGGAACCACCCTCGCGCCTGAATGGTCAATAACTGACGACCAGACTGATCGGCACCCTATTCATGGGCATCCAAGGCGCCACAGAGAGAGCCATCGGCCACGCCGAGCCGGCCGGTGGCCTTCCTGAATCTCTGATTCCGGATTGACCGAAGTCTTTTACGGTCCACCGGCCGGCCGGTGCGCGAGAGCAACTGGTCTGCCCAACTTATCCACGGTTGCCAGGTTTTCTCCCGGCCGGACCGCCCCGGCCGGGACCGGGTCGGCAGTCGTCGGTGACCAGGGACGTCCCGCCATATGCGGCACGCCGGCCCGCTGAGCCACCAGGTGTGACGACGCCCTGAACGAGTGGGCCGAACGTAAACCTTCGCGCCGGAAATCGAGACTTTCCATCGTCTCGGGCCGGAAGACGTAGACGTTCTTAATGGCGGATCCGGCGTCCATCTCTCCCCCGGCGGATCCGGCTTGGGAAAAAGAATTGGTCTATCGAGAGGGGATAGCCGGCCATACGTCCGGCCGGCGCGGTCCGACAGGTCGGTTCACTGCCCGCTCACACATGGAGCGGCGCGCCGCGCATCGGGGCGACGGCGAACTCCCGCATTCCGGAGTCGAAGTCCACGGCGGGCCGCCAGTCCAGCTCGCGCATCAGCCGGGCGGGCGAGCCGAAGACGTGCCGGGCGTCGGCCGCCCGGAACTCGCCGCATACGACCGGTGGCGGTCCACCCACCTCCGTGGACAGGACCGTGGCGACGTCGTGGATGGAGCGCGGGCTGCCGCCGGCGACGTTGTACGCACGAAAACCCGGCTCGTCCCGGCCCAGCGCGGCGACGTTCGCGGCGGCCACGTCGCTGACGTGGATGTAGTCGCGACGAGGACGGCCGTCTTCGTAGACCCGGGGGGCGCGGCCCGCCATCACGGCCGACCGGAAGGTGCCGGCGACGCCTGTGTACGGGCTGTCGAAGGGCATGCCGGGGCCGTACACGCAGAAGTACCGGAGCACCACCGCACGGCCCCCGGTCTCCGCCGCCCACGCGGCCGCGAGGTGTTCCTGGGTCGCCTTCGTGCCCGCGTAGACGCTGTGCACAGGCGCGGCGAAGTCGGTCTCCTCGATCGGCTCGGCCGTCAGGTCCGCCCGGCCGCACTCGGGGCAGCGCTGCTCGAAGCGGCCGGCCTCCAGATCGGCGGCCAGCCTGCGCCCGGGGCGCACCCGTCCGTGTTCGGCACAGCGGTAGCGGCCTTCGCCGTAGATCGCCACCGAGCTGGCGTGGATCAGCCGGTCGACGCCGGCCCCGGTCATCGCCACGACCAGCTTCGCGGTGCCCAGATCGTTGCAGGAGGAGAACTCCGCGGCGTCACGGATCTCGCGCCCGCGCCCCACCATCGCGGCATGGTGGCTGACCGCGTCCACGCCCCGGAGCGCCGAGCGCAGGGTGTCGTCGTCGCGGATGTCGCCCTGGACGAACTCGACGTCCGGCGGAAGGTCCGGCGGGCCGGAGTGCACACTCGGCAGCAAGGCGTCCAGCACCCGGACCTCGTGCCCTGCGGTCAGCATCGCAGCTGCCACCCGAGTCCCGATGAACCCGGCTCCACCGGTGATCAGAACACGCATCACATCCACCTTTCGTCACACCGGTCACTCCAGGCAGGGCTGTCCCGACGACAGGACAGCCGGGCGGGAACGGCGGCCGGCTGCGCCTCCCGCCCCTGTGCCCCCGTTTCGTTCTCGCGGACCGGGCAGCCCGGTCCGGCGTCCGGCCGACAGGCAGCACGCCGCGCGCCGGGAGCGGGCCTCGGGAAAGCGGCCGTGCATTTCTGTAGTACGCGCGGGAAAAGCAGATCGCCCACCCGGCTCAGACCGTCGTCGGTGGCAGTCGGCTCATGAGCTCGGCGGTCGCGCGGTGCCGGCCGCATTCCCGGGCCGCGAATGACTGCTGCACCCGTTCACGGACCTCGGCGGGCTGCTCTTGGCTGAGTTTGAACATGCCCTCGGCCCCCGTCACCGTAATCCGGAAGGCTCCGACGCCAGGAACGATCTTACGGAAATATTCCACCGATTCGGACTGGTCCCAGCCGGCTCCGAAACGGCCCTCGAAGGCCTGTGCGGTGGCCCGCACCACGTCGAGTGTTTCCTCGGTCGAATCGATCGGTTCCACCGACCCGCGTACATGGACCGAGGTGAAATTCCAGGTCGGTGCCGCCGGTGTCACCTCGTACACGGTCGGCGACACGTACGCATGCGGCCCGGTGAAAGCCAGCAGCATGACATCCGTCGTCGCCAGTGCGTTCCAGTGGGGGTTCGCCCTGTTCAGGTGCCCGACCAGGGTGGCACCCGCCAGGTCGTCGGGCCACCCGCCGGGCGAGCGGGGATCCGGGATGACCGGCAGGTGCGTGGCGAACGGACCGTCGCCGGGACCACCGTTGCTCATCGCGAGCGCCAGCGGATTGTCACGGATCAGGTCGACCATCCACGAGCTGTCCGGTGCGCGGTAGTGAGGGGGTATGAACACGCGTGAATCACGCCTTCAGTGGTGAGCGGTCATAGCGCGGAACAAGTTGTCGAAGAGTACCCGAACTCCGCTCGCGGCCGCCGGAGTTGCGAGCTGCGCCTAATGCCGTCCTGTCGACAGGACAACGGTTGTCCGGGAGTCCGTACAGGTCTCTTGCAAAGGGCGGTACGCGCCATCTACGTTGACGTCAAGAAGGCTTTCCTGAATCAGCGCCGCTGCGCCACGAAGTCGCCCCGTCGAAGAATACGGAATCTCGAACACGCTGCACCCCACCGCCCGCACACCTCATTCACACGACTCACAGGACAGTGAGGGACTCAATTCATGCGTACGGGAGCACAAGTGATCCATGACGTGGTCGGCGTCGGCTTCGGCCCGTCCAACCTGTCCCTCGCCACCGCCTTGGAAGAGCACCGGACCGACGTCCCGGAACACCCGCTCACCGCCGCGTTCTTCGAGCGGCAGCCCGCGTTCGGATGGCACCGCAACATGCTGCTGCCGTCCACGACGATGCAGGTGTCCTTCCTGAAGGACCTGGTCACCTTCCGCAACCCGTCGTCCCGGTTCAGCTTCGTCTCGTACCTGCACGCCGCCGGCCGGCTGGCGAACTTCGTCAACACCCATACGTTCTTTCCGACGCGGCAGGAATTCCACCAGTACCTGGAGTGGGTGGAGGAGAACTTCTCGGACCGCGTCTCCTACAACTCGGAGGTCGTCGGGATCACGCTGCCGCCCGAGCCCGCGCCGGGGGCCGACCAGTACCTGCGGATCGAGGTGCGTGACCGCGGCGGATCCGGCACCCGGCTGGTCCACGCGCGCAACGTGGCGGTGTCGACCGGGCTGGTGCCCCGTATGCCGGTCGGTGTGGACCGGGACGACCGCGTCTGGCACAGCTCGGAGTTCCTGGACCGGTTCCGGCAGACGGACCTCCAGGACCTGCGGCGGGTGGCGGTGGTCGGCGCCGGCCAGAGCGCGGCCGAGATCGCCAGGTTCCTCCACGACACCCTTCCGCACACCCAGATCTTCGCGATCGTCCCGTCCTACGGGTACTCCATCGCGGACAGCACGCCCTTCGCCAACCAGGTCTTCGATCCCGAAGCGGTGGATCACTACTACTTCGGCACGGACCGCACGCGGGACGCCTTCTGGCAGTACCACAAGAACACCAATTACTCGGTGGTCGACGACGATGTCATCAGGGACCTCCACCGGCGGGTCTACGACGAGGACGTGCGCGGCAGCAAGCGCCTGCACTTCCTCAACCTGACCCGGGTGAGCGACGTCAAGCGGGCCGGCAACGAGACCCGGGTGTCGCTGGAGTCGCTGCTCGACACCGAGTCGCAGGAGCTCGACGTGGACGCGCTGGTGTGCGCGACCGGTTACGACGCCATGGACCCGAGCGGACTGCTCGGCGACCTCGACCGCTACTGCCTGCGCGACGCAGCGGGACGGTACCAGGTGGGACGCGATTACCGGCTCGTCACCACCCCGCCGCTGACCTGCGGCATCTACCTGCAAGGCGGCACCGAGCACACCCACGGGCTGACGTCGTCCCTACTCTCGAACATCGCCGTACGCAGTGGCGAGATCGCCCACTCCATCGGCCGGCGGCGCGCCGAGGAGGAACCGGGAGCGGCATAGGACGCCCGGTCCAGGCCGCCGTGCGTCCGTCGGCGGGCCCGGGCTCCCCCGCGTCTCGTAGGCTGAGCCGGTGACCTCTTCGCCGGAAGAACCGCAGCCACGTATCAGCGAGGACGACCGCGACTCGGCCGTCCGGCGCCTGCAACACGCGTACGCCGAGGGCGACATCTCGTACGAGGACCTGGACGAGCACCTCCACCGCGTGCTCTCCGCCACGTCGGTGCGCGACATCGAGTCGGCGCTGGCCTCGCTCCCGGCTGACACGTCGAACGCCGTGATCTCCGCCGCCGGCGGACGGCTCAAGCGACGCGGTAGCTGGCGGGTACCCAGGAACCTCAAGGTCGAGTCGGCCTTCGGGAGGGTGCACCTGGACCTGTCCCGGGCGGTCATCGAACACCCCGTGATCGACATCGAGTTGGCGCTGGGCACCGGCAGGGCCACGATCACGGTGCCCCGGGACGCGATCGTGAACGTGGACGGTCTGCAAGCCGGCTGGAAGGACCCGGTGTACCGCCCCCACCAGCAGCCACGGCCTGGCGGGCCGAAGATCCGGATTTCCGGGACCATGGGATTCGGACGCCTGAAGGTCCGCCACGCACGGCACTGAGTGCCGATCCACCATGGTCCAGCGGTAACGGCCCGGCGCAGCCCCTGAAGGTGCCAGGCAGGCACCTTCGCGCCTCGACTTCTTCCCCTGCGCCGGAGTGCGCTCGCCTCCGCGCTGTCCACCGGTTCCGGCTCGGCTCCGCATCCCTGCCGGACGTACAGGCGAAGACCCGCGCCCGGCCTGCCCTCTGTTGCCTTTCCCATGCCTTTCCCATGCCTTTCCCATGACGTGTGACCGGGGCGGCGGCGTCGGTGTCCCACGCCGATTCCCGCCACCCAGGGAGGACCCGAGATGACCGAACCCCTCCCCCTTTTGACGGGGTTGCCGATGACACGCCCCGCGGGCTGCCCGTTCGACCCGCCCGAGGAGCTGGCACGGCTGCGTGCGGAGCGTCCCCTGTCCCGGATGGTCTTCCCGGACGGGCACGAGGGCTGGCTGGCCACCAGCCATGCGCTGGTCCGCACGATCCTGGCCGACACGCGCTTCAGTTCCCGGTACGAGCTCCTGCACTCCCCGTTACCGGGAGAGGCCGCCATGGAACGCACGCCGCCGGCCCCGCCCGGGCTGTTCATCGGGATGGACGCGCCCGAGCACACCCGCTACCGGAGCCTGCTCACCGGCAAGTTCACCGTCCGCCGGATGCAGCAGCTGACCGAACGCATCGAGCAGATCACCACCGAGCACCTGGACGCCATGGAACGGCAGGGCCCGCCGACGGACCTGGTGGCGGCGTTCGCCAACCCCATCCCCGCGCTGTTGATCTGCGAGCTGCTCGGAGCCCCCTACGAGGACCGGGACTTCTTCCAGAGCCATGTGACGAAGGTGAACGAGCTCGACGCCACTCCGGAGGAGAAGCACGGCGCGTTCGGCGTGCTCCAGGAGTACGTCCAGCAGCTGGTGCTGGACAAGCGCGCCAGGCCCACCGACGACATGCTCAGCGACATCGCCGTCGGCGACCTCACCGACGAGGAACTCACCAATATCGGCGTCATGCTCCTGGGCGGGGGGTTCGACACCACCGCCAACATGCTCGGGCTGGGCGCCTTCGCCCTGCTGAGCCACCCCGGTCAGTTCGCCGCGCTGCGCACCGACCCGGGCCTCGCCGACCGTGCCGTGGAGGAACTGCTGCGGTACCTGAGCATCACCCACACCGGGATGCGCACCGCGCTGGAGACCGTCGAACTCGGCGGCCAGGTGATCAGACCCGGCGAGTGTGTGGCCGTCTCGGTCCAGGCGGCCAACCGCGACCCGGCGAAGTTCCCCGATCCGGACGTACTCGACCTGCGCCGGCAGTCTTCCGGGCATGTCTCCTTCGGCCACGGCGCCCACCAGTGCCTGGGCCAGCAGTTGGCACGGGTGGAGATGCGCGTCGCGTTCCCCGCGCTGGTCAGCCGGTTCCCCACGCTTCGCCTGGCGGTTCGCCCGGAAGAGGTGCCGCTGCGCACGGACGCGGACATCTTCGGCGTGCACCGCCTGCTGGTCACCTGGTAGGGCTGTACGCGTCGTCGTCCCGCCGATGTCCTGTCGGCGGGACGCTGTGCCTTCCCTCGCCGGCGCCCCTGACCCGTCGGCGCCACCGGCCCGGTCGCGGAACCCGGCGGGTCAGGACCTCGCCAGGTCGCGCAGCCGGGCCCGCGGGTCGACGGCGATCTCCTGGAGCACCCGCCCGAACAGCTCGCTCGCTTCCCGCGCCTGTTCGTGGCCGAACAGGGCCGGCCGGTACTGGAGTCGGAGGCGCAGGTGGGTGCCGTCCGGGTAGGCGAAGACGGTCACCGGGAAGTGGCTCAGGGTGTGCAGGCCGATGTCCGTGACGGCGATGCCGGCGGCCTCACCGGCCTCCGCGATGTGCGCGCGGTCCAGCGGGAACGACTCGAAGGCGACGAGGCTGTCGGACAGCGCCGTGAGCCCGGCGGCCCGCTGGATCCCGGAGAACCCGTAGTAGTGGTGGCCGAGCAGAGCGCCCTGCCGTTCCTGAAGTGCCGTCAGCAAGCGGACGACGGTCTCGCCGGGCTCGCAGGGGACGCGCACCGGAACGGTGTTGATGAACGTACCGACGATGGCATCCGCACCGGGCAGCCCGGCGGAGCGCCCGGCTGTCACAGCGGCGAACACCACGTCCTGACGGCCGGTCAGGCGGTGCAGGACGACGGCCCAGGCCCCCTGCACCAGCGTGTTCAGGGTGACGCCCGACTCGGCCGCGTGGCGTGGCAGCGCGCGGGCCGCGCCGGCGGGCAGCGGCACGTCGATCCGGCCGATGGCGAGCTGCCCGTCCGTGGCGGGGGCGGCACCGGGCGCAAGGAGTGTCGGCCCGTCCAGGCCGGCCAGCTCCTCGGCCCACACCCGCGCCGATTCCCGCGTGTCCTGCCGGGCCAGCCAGGCCAGGTGGTCACGGTAGCTGCGGGGCGCAGGCAGTGCCGAGGCGTCCCCCCGGTCGGCGTAGAGGCGCAGCAGGTCCTGGACGAGCAGTGCCAGGCACCAGCCGTCGATGTTGGCGTGATGTGCGGTCAGGACCAGCTCGTGGCGGTCCGCGGTCAGCGTGAGCAGTGACATGCGCAGCATCGGCGGGAGGCCGGGGTCGAGCTGTTCCGCGAGGTCGCTCGCCAGGAAGCGCTCGTGCTCCGCGTTCCGCACGGCCTCGTCGAGGCCGCTGAGGTCGAGCTGCCGCCAGGGCAGCTCGACGCCGTCCACCACGAGCCGGACGAGTTCTCCGTCGGGGCCCGGATCATAGGCGGCGCGCAGCGCGGCGTGCCGGTCCAGGAGGGCCTGTGCGGCGGTGCGCATACGGGCGGGATCCACCGGGCCGGACAGGCGCAGCAGGTACTGGACCTGGTACGTGTCGCGCTCGGTTCCGGCTTCTCGCGCCATCATCGAGTGCACCAGCAGGCTCATCGGCATGGGCGGCACCGGCCAGATGTCGGACAGGCCCGGAAAACGGTCCCACCAGTCGTCGATGTCGTCCTGCTCGACGGTGACGAGCGGTACGTCCGACGGGGTCATGCCGCCCGCGCCAGGCCGGGCGGCATGCCGGCCGAGGGCTTCGAGGGCCTGGCGCCACGCGTCCGCCAGATCCCGTACCGCGGCGGGCCGGAGGATGCCCTGCGAGGCGGTGATCCGGGCGTCGAGACACGGTCCGTCGGCGGTGTCGGTGATCGTCACGTCCAGGGCGATACCGGCTTGAGAGGGCTGGTGCGGGGCGCGGCTCGGGTCGGGTTCCACAGGCCGGGCCGGAAGGCCGGTGGCAGAGAAGCGGCCCCGGTGGCGGAACGAGATCTGCCCGCTGCCGTACCGCTGGAGGACGGTGGCGGTCTCGGGGTTGAGGTGGCGCAGCAGGCCGTATCCGATGCCCTGGCCGGGCAGGGTCCGGACCTGTTCCTTGACGGTCTTCAGGACGGTTCCGGCGGCCGGTCCGCCCGTGAACGCCTCCTCCAGGTCGGCTCCTGAGAGGTCCAGGCGGACGGGGGTGACGCCGGTGAGCGGGCCGACGGTGCGCGACAGGTCGGCGCCGGGCACGGTGGCTTCCGCCCGGCCGGATGTGTGCTTGCGGATCAGCAAGGCCGGTGCTTCCGCGCCGTACTCCCCGCGCACCTTCGCCACGGCCATCGCGAGAGCGGCGAGCAGCCCGTCCTCGACGTCGCAGCGGTAGGCGGCCGGAAGGGCGTTCAGCAGGGGCTCGGTGGTCGCGGTCGGTAGCCGCAGCCGGGTCTCGGACGGCGCGGGGTTCCCGTCCGCGGCCGGGCGGTGGCCGCCGGGCACCAGGCCGGGGGTCTGGACGATGGACTGCCAGCGTTCCAGTTCGGCGACGCGCTCGGGGCGCCGCGCCTCCTGCGCCAGGGCGTGGGCGTACCGCCGCACGGAGGTGGCCACGGGGGCGAGTTCAGGGGGCCTGCCGTCGCGGATCTGCTGCCAGGCGGCGGCCAGGTCCGCCGTGAGGATGCGCCAGGAGTCGTCGTCCACGACGAGCTGGTGCAGGACGGCCAGGAGTCGCCCGGTCCGCCCCGGCCCTGCGTCGAACCAGACGAACTGCGCCACTACGCCCGCCACCGGATCCAGCCGCCGCGTGGCGGCGTCGAGTTCGGCCTGGAGCCCGCACCGGCTTCCCGCCGGCTCGTCCTCCCACGGAGCGTCCTGAACCACGTGGTGGATCAGCGCGTCGGCGTCCACCGATCCCGGCGGGCCCACGACGAGCCCTCCGCCGTCGGTCTCCTCCAGGCGTATGCGCAGCATGTCGTGGTGGTCGAGCACCGCCCTCAGGCCGTCGGCGAGCTGCGCCCGGTCCATGCTTTCGGGCAGCTCCAGGAGCATCGCCTCCGCCTGCCGTGCCGAGTCCGGCCCGCGGTCCTGAAGGAACCGCGTCATCGGAAGGTGGGGCAGCCGGCCCGCTCCCCCGCCGTCCGGCTCCCCGGGCGTCAGGCCGTCGGCACGCCGCGTCGCGGCCACCGCCCCGGCAAGGGCGGCCACCGTGCGGAACTCGAAAATCTGCCGGGCGCTGACCTGCACTCCTCGGGCTCGGGCCGCGGTGGTGATCTGTACGGACTGGATGCTGTCACCGCCGAGTGCGAAGAAGTCGTCGTCCACGCCGACCCGGCTCACCGGGAGCACGTCGGCGAAGACGTCGGCGAGCACTTCTTCCAGAGGGGAGGCGGGCGGCCGGTAGGCAGCGCCGCGGAACTCGGGCCGCGGCAGCGCCGCCCTGTCCACCTTGCCGTTCGGTGTCAGCGGTATCGCGTCGACGACCAGCACCGCGCCCGGCACCATGCCCTCCGGCAGGCGTCTGAGCAGGAACGAGCGCAGCTCCGCCGGGCCGAGCCCCGGCTTCAGGGTGAGCGAACCTGTCGCGCCGGGACGCTCGCCTCCGCCGGGCACGTCGTCGGGCATCTCCACGACGTAGCCCACCAGCTGCTTGCCCCGGCCGTCTCCGCTGTCACGGGCGGTGACCACCGCTCTGCGCACCCGCGGATGCGCTTCGAGGGCCGCCTCCACTTCGCCGAGCTCGATCCGCTGGCCCCGCACCTTGGTCTGGTCGTCGCTGCGCCCCAGGTGTTCCAGTTGCCCCCCGGCGCCCACCCGCGCCACGTCCCCGGTGCGGTACATCCGTCCGCCCGCCGGTCCGAAGGGGTCCGCCACGAACCGCGTCGCGGTCAGCGCCCATCGCCCCAGGTATCCGCGCGCCAGGCCCGGGCCTGCCAGGTACAGTTCACCGGCCTGCCCGTCGGTGACCGGTGCGAGGCGGTCGTCGAGCACATACACCCGCATGTCCGTCATCGCCGTGCCGATCGGTACGGCGCCGTCGCTGAGCGGGGTGCTGAACGTGGCCCACACGGTGGCCTCCGTCGGCCCGTACGCGTTGACGAAGCTGCGCCCGGGCCCCCATTCCGTCACCAGCCCCGGCGTGCACGCTTCACCCCCGATCACCATGACCCGCAGCCGGTCCAGCGCCTCCGCGGTGCCCGGGGGCAGCGTGGCCAGCACGCTCGGCGGCAGCGTCGCATGGGTCACGCCGTGCGCCACGAGGACGTCGGCCAGGTCCGCGCCGATCAGGCGGTCCCGTGGCGGCACCACCAGGGCCGCCCCTGTGGTCAGTGCCAGCACCAGGTCCCACACCGACATGTCGAAGCTCAGCGAAGCGAACTGCAGCACCCGCGCGCCCGCCGCGCCGCCGGGCCCGTCGAGGCCACCGACCCGCAGGGCCTCCGCCCGCAGCGCCGCGAGCCCCGTATGGGTCACGGTCACGCCTTTGGGCCGGCCGGTCGAACCCGAGGTGTAGATGACGTACGCGGCGTGTGCCGGGCGCAGCGGCGCTCGCCGGTCCGCATCGCCCGGGTCCGTCTCCGCCGCCCGCCGCCAGGCCGCCGCGGTCGACGGGGCGTCCGCCGGTACGAGGTCCGCGTTCAGGCCGGCGGGCAGCTGCCGGGCCGTGGCCTCAGTGGTCAGCACCAGCGCGGGAGCGGCGTCGTCCGCCATGTGCGCGATCCGCTCGCGCGGGTAGCTCAGGTCCCAGGGCAGGTACGCCGCGCCTGCCTTCAGGACGCCGAGCAGCACGGCGAGCTGTTCGGCCGAGCGCGGCAGCGCCACCGCCACCAGGTCTTCCGGGCCGATCCGGCGGCCGATCAGCCAGTGCGCGACCCGGTTCGCGCGGACGTTCAGCTCGTCGTACGTCCAGGAGTGACCGGCCGCCTCGACGGCCGGCGCGTCCGGTGTCGCCCGGGCCTGCTCCTCGAACAGTTCTGGAAAGGTGGCCGGGACGACGGCCGTGCCGGCGGGCGGCGCCCCGGTGCTCGCTCCCCGTAGCTCGTTCACGGATCCTCCTGATGCGTACTGCGCTACGAGGCCGGGCGCAGGAAGACCGGCAGGCTGCTGTAGCCGTGCAGGAAGTTGGAGTGGATCGGTCTGGCCGGACCGGCCGGTACGGCCTCGGCGACATGGGTACGCAGTGCGGTGAGCAGGGCGGACAGTTCGGCGCGCCCCAGGAACGCGCCGGGGCAGAAGTGTGGGCCGTAGCCGAACGACAGGTGCTTGTTGGGCGTGCGGCCCAGGTCGAAGGTGCCGGGGTCGGTGAAGACCGCCGCGTCGTGGTTCGCCGAGCTGTTCCAGAGGGTGACGACGTCCCCGGCGCGTACGGTCCGGCCGCCCACCTCGACGTCCTCCAGGGCGCGCCGACCGAAGTGCATGGCCGGGCTCACCCAGCGCAGCACCTCCTCGACGGCGGTGTCCACGTCGGCCTCACCGGACTTCAGGCGTCGCCACTGCTCCGGGTGCTCCATCAGTGCGCGCATGCCGCAGATCATGGAGAGTCTGCTGGTCTCGTCACCGCCGATGATCACGCTGTAGCAGTTGAAGATGATCTCCTGCTCGGTCAGCGGCTCGCCGTCGATCACGCTCGTCGCCAGGACGCTCACCACGTCGTCGCGCGGGTCCTCGCGCCGCTCCCCGGCCAGTTCCGAGAAGTAGTA
Organism: Streptomyces sp. NPDC052496; assembly: GCF_040679095.1. Lineage (NCBI taxonomy): Bacteria > Bacillati > Actinomycetota > Actinomycetes > Kitasatosporales > Streptomycetaceae > Streptomyces > Streptomyces sp. NPDC052496. Next base: position 20,627 of record NZ_JBFAUH010000020.1, on the reverse strand, counting down.
GAGCAGTTCGTTGCGGGCGACCAGCGCCTCTTCCGCGGACTGGCCCTGCTCTTCGGTGCTGAGCGCTTCCTTGGTCAGGGACAGCAGATAGTCCCGGTCACCAGGGGGTACCCCGAGCAGGTCGGCGATGGTGGCCATGGGAATGTGCTCGGCGACGTCCTGGGCGAAGTCGCACTCGCCGTTCTCGACGGCGTGTCGCACCAGCCGTTCGGCGCGCTCCCGTACGCCGGCGACGACCGGCTGGAGGACGCGGGGCGCGAACGCCTTCAGCAGGATGTTGCGCAATTCGCGATGGCGGTGCCCGTCGGTGACGGCCAGCATCTTGCCCGCGGCCGAGTCGCCCCCTTCCAGGAGGGTGGTCAGGACATTGCCTCGCTCGGAGGTGAACCGCTTGTTGTCCCGGTAGACGTTCAGTACGTCGTCGTAACGCGAGAGCACCCAGAATCCGGGCACGGCACGGCCGTGGACCTCATGCCAGTGGACGGGGCTTTCCGCCCTGAACCGGGCCCACATCTCGGCGAGTTCGGTGCCGGGCGCCAGAAAGGTGCGCGGATCGGTGAGGTCGGTGTCGTTGACGGTCAAGGTGGTCATGGTCAGCGCCTCGCAATTCGACTTTCGCCGGGGACACCGAGAACCCGAGAGGTGCGGATTGCCTGCCGGGGTCCGTAACGCAAGCAAGTCGGGCCCCGTCCGGTCAAGTTACGGTGAGGACGGTCCGCTGCCTTTTCACGGCAGTCACCGACCGCGCCAGGCCGGCGCTTGACTTACTCGTTTCGAGAAGTTCTGCTCGGATCCTCGGTCCGCGGTGTCCTGTCGCCGGGACGGAGGCACCGTCTGCGCCGGGTTCTCCATTCAGCGGCGGGCGGGTATGTTCGGGTGAGCTCTGCGCAGGGCACGCCGACCTGACTTTCGGCGTCTCCATTTCCCGCCGAGCGCGGGGAGGCGGCGGCACGGACCGCCGATCACTACTTCAGGGAAACTGCGGCACTTCGCTTCGATTCCGTCTTTCGTATTCCGCGCAATGTGCCGGGCACCGGCCTGTCGGACGAGTTCTGCGCGTCGGCTGCGGACCGGCAACGGCCCGGATATCCGGGTGAGTCCACCAGCAGGAGGAGGGGGAGCATGGCACATTCCACGACCCGTCGGCCCCATGTCTCGTCGAGGGCCGCGGCGCTGCGGGGAAACAGTCTGAGCGATCTCCTGCTGCTGGCCCGCGAGCGCGGCGCCATCGACCTGGCACTCGGCATCCCCGGGTATCCCGAGCCCGCCGGTGACATCATCGAGGCGGCCCACGAGGCGATGCGCAGCGGTCACAACCAGTACGCCCACCCCTCCGGCGACCTGCTGCTGCGGGAGCGGATCGCCGCCACGCTGCGGCCCCCGGCCGATCCGGAGACCGAGCTGACGGTCACCGTCGGCGCCACCGAGGCGCTGTGCGTGGCGCTGCTGTCCACCGTCGATCCGGGTGACGAGGTCGTACTGCTCGACCCGGGCTACGAGCAGTTCAGCGCGGCCATCGCGCTGAGCGGCGCGACACCACGGTACGTCCCGCTGCACGCGCCCGACTGGCGCTTCGACCCGGCCGAGCTGGCCGCCGCCTTCTCCCCCCGTACCCGTGCCGTGCTGCTGAACTCGCCCGCCAACCCCACCGGGCGGGTGCTGACCCGCCAGGAGCTCGGCCAGATCGCCGAGCTGGCCGAGCGATGGGACACCACCGTCATCTGCGACGAGGTGTACAGCAGTTACGTCTTCGACGGCCGGGACCTGACATCGGTCACCGAGGTGCCCGGGCTCGCCGAGCGCAGCATCGTCGTGGGTTCGCTGTCCAAGAACTACGCGATCAGCGGCTGGCGGCTCGGCTTCCTGCGCGCGGATCCCGCCCGCACCGAGACGCTGCGGCGCGTGCACGAGGTCACCACCCTGGGCACGGCGGCGCCGCTGCAGATCGCGGTCGGCCTTGCGGCGCTCTCCGCGGACCTCCCGGCGGCGGGCCAGGAGATGGAGCGCCGCCGTGACCAGGCCCTGGGGATCTTCACCAGGATGGGCATGAAGATCACTCCGGCCGAGGGCGGCTGCTTCCTGTTCGCCGACATCAGCCCGCTGACCGGGGGCCGCCTCGACAGCAGGGCCTTCGCGCACGAACTGCTCGACGACACCGGCGTCCTGCTCGTCCCCGCGGGCCCCTGCTTCGCCGAACCGGAGCGGGGCGCGCAGTACGTGCGGATCGCTTTCAACCGGCAGGCCGAGCTGCTGAGCGAGGTCGAGCGCCGGATATTCGGCGCCCGGGCCGCCGGCAAGTAGAGAGAGGTTCTCCTGATGAGGCAGCCCATTGCCGACCGGACCGGTCCGGTGCCCGGCTTCCTGCGGCCCGGCGACGAAGACGTCGTCCGTGTCGTCACACCGACCGGTGACGCCATGTGGCTGGTACGTGGTTACGCCCTGGGGCGCTCGGTCCTGACGGACAAGAGGTTCAGCCGGGCAGCGGCGATCGAGCCCGGGGCCCCGACGTTCAACGACGCGCAGCCGGCGGCGGACTCCATGATGAGCATGGACGGCCCCCGGCACGCTCGGCTGCGGCGCCTGGTCAGCGGTGCGTTCAGCACCGGCCGGATGGCCAGGATGAGCACGTCCGTGGCGGAACTCGCCGACCGGCACCTCGACACGGTCGCCGCGCTCGGCCCCGGCGCGGACCTGATCGACAACCTCGCGTGGCCGCTGCCGATGGCCGTGCTCTGCTCCCTGCTCGGCATTCCCGAGGAGGACACCCTCCGGTTCCGCGACTGGGTCCTGGTGCTCTTCGACCTCGACGCGAGCCCTCCCCGCGAGAAGGCCCGGTACCGCATGGAACTCCTCGACTACATGGACGAACTCTTGGCCCGCAAGCGGCGGGAGCCCCAGGAGGACCTCCTCAGCGACCTGATCACCGTGCACGACCGGGGCGAACTGTCCACGAACGAACTGCTGACCCTGGGGCTCACCCTCCTCATGGCGGGCTACGAGACCACCGCCGGCCAGATCGGCCTGGCGACGCTCTCCCTGCTGACCGACCGCGGCGTGTACGACGAACTGGCCGAGCACCCCGAGCGGATCGGGAACGCGGTGGAGGAGCTGATGCGCCTGAACCCCTCCACGCCGGTGACCTTCCCGCGTGTCGCCACGGAGCCGGTACGGGTCGGCGCCGTCACCGTACAGCCGGGCGAGGGCATCGTGGTCGCCCTGATGCACGGCAACCGCGACGCCGAGGTCTTCCCCGACCCCGAGTCCCTGCACCTCGCCGCGGGCCGCGACGCCTCCCACCTCACCTTCGGCCACGGCGTGCACCGCTGTCTGGGCGCACCGCTGGCGACACTCCAGGTGCGCATCGTTCTCGAACGGCTCCTGCGACGCTTCCCGGCGCTGCGGCTCGCCGACGTCCCCGAGCCCGTCGTCTGGAAGGACGGCATGGTCACCCGCAGCCTGTCCCGCCTGCTGGTCGCCTGGTAGGCGCCCGCCGGCCCGTCGCAGCACCGGACTCCCGGTGCACCGCCCGACTTTCAGTGAGGAGTGGCATGTCCGTTGACGACACCCGCGGCGATACGGGTCTCGCCGGGGAACCCGTCGCCGTCGTCGGAATGTCCTGCCGCCTCCCCGGTGCCGACGGCCCCGGGGCCTTCTGGCAGTTGCTCCTGGACGGACGCAGCACCGTCACGGACGTGCCGCCCGGCCGCCCGGGCACCGCGCAGGGGCCTGGCGGGTTCCTGGAGCACATCGACCGCTTCGATCCGGCGTTCTTCGGCATCTCACCGCGCGAGGCGTCCTCGATGGACCCTCAGCAGCGGCTCATGCTGGAACTGAGCTGGGAAGCCCTGGAGGACGCCGGCATCGTCCCCGGGCGGCTGCGCGGCACCGACACCGGCGTGTTCGTGGGGGCGATCTCCGGTGACTACGCGGTCCTCACCGACCGGGCGGGCACCGGCGCCCTCACGTCCCACACGATGAGCGGGCTCAGCCGGGGCGTCATCGCCAACCGGATCTCCTACGTCCTGGGGTCGCGCGGCCCCAGTCTGGTGGTGGACACGGCGCAGTCGTCCTCGCTGGTGGCCGTGCACCTCGCCTGTGAGAGCCTGCGGCGCGGGGAGTCGGAGACCGCGCTGGCCGGCGGGGTGCACCTGAACCTGCTGGCGGAGGGCGCGGCCGGCGCCGCCGCGTTCGGCGCGCTGTCACCCGGCGGCCGGTGCCGCACCTTCGACGCACGGGCCGACGGGTACGTACGCGGCGAGGGCGGCGCCGTCATCGTGCTCAAACCGCTGGCCCGCGCGCAGGCGGACGGTGACCGGGTGCTCTGTGTGTTCCGCGGCAGCGCGACCGGCAACGGCGGTGCGGCCGACGGCCTGAGCGTGCCCAGCGCCGACGCGCAGGCCGAGGTGCTCACCCGGGCGTACCGGCGGGCCGGTGTCCGCGCGGGTGTGCCGCAGTACGTGGAACTGCACGGTACCGGCACCCGGCGCGGCGACCCGGTGGAGGCGGCCGCGCTCGGGGCCGTACTCGGATCCGCTCCGGGACGGCCGGCACCGCTGCGCGTCGGCTCGGTGAAGACCAACGTGGGCCACCTGGAGGGCGCCGCCGGGGTCGTCGGCCTGCTCAAGACCGTCCTCAGCATCGTGCACCGCCGGCTGCCGGCGAGCCTGAACTTCGAGACGCCGCACCCCGGCATACCTCTGGAGGAGCTGAACCTCCGCGTCCAGGACGTGCCGGGTCCGTGGCCACGGGAGGACCGGCCGCTCGTCGCGGGCGTGAGCTCCTTCGGCATGGGCGGCACCAACGCCCATGTCGTCCTGGAGCAGCCTCCGCCCGCCGACGTCCCGGACACCGCGGACGCGCGCCACGCCCCGATGCCGTGGACCGTCTCGGCCAGGTCCGCGGCCGCCCTGCGCGACCAGGCCCGGGAGCTGGCGGCTCTCGCCCGTACCGTTGCGGACACCGACCGCGACCGTGACGGCCTCGGGGCGGCGCTGGCCACGACGCGCTCGCACTTCGAGCACCGCGCCGTGGTCCTGGGCCGGGACCGTGCGGAACTGCTCGACGGCCTCGGGGCCCTCACCGAGGGGAACGCCCGGGCGAACGTCGTCCAGGGCACCGTGCGCGCCCGCAGCCAGGTCGCGTTCGTCTTCCCCGGCCAGGGCTCCCAGTGGACCGGGATGGCCAGGGAACTGCTGGCGGCCTCTCCCGTGTTCCGCGACCGGCTGCACGCTTGTGCGGACGCGCTCGCCCCGTACACCGGATGGTCGGCGGTCGACGTGCTGTCGGCGCCTGAGGCGGCTCCCGGGCGGGCCCGGGACGACGTCGTCCAGCCGGTGCTGTTCGCGGTCATGGTCGCGCTCGCGGAGCTCTGGCGCTCCTACGGGGTGCGTCCCGCCGCGGTCGTCGGGCACTCCCAGGGAGAGGTCGCGGCCGCGTACATCGCCGGGGCGCTGTCCCTCGACGACGCCGCACGGATCGTCGCGCTGCGCAGCAGCATGGTGGCGTCCCTCGCGGGCGACAGCGGCGGCATGGCCTCGCTCGCGCTCCCGGCCGGGGAGGTGGAGACCCTGCTGCGTGTCCGTGGCGTCGACGGCCGGCTTGCCGTCGCGGCGCTCAACGGGCCCCGCTCCACCGTGGTCACCGGAGCCGGCGAGGCGCTCGACGAGCTGGTGGCGCACTGCGCGGCCGGCGGCGTCCGCGCCCGCCGCATCCCCGTCGCTTACGCTTCGCACTCCCCCGGCGTGGAGCCGCTGCGCGACCGGCTGGTGCACGCCCTGGACGGGATCACGCCCCGCCGCGCCGGCATCGCTTTCTACTCCACGGTCACCGGAGGTCTGCTCGACACCCTCGAACTCGACGCCGGCTACTGGTACCGCAATCTCCGTGAGCCGGTCCGGTTCGACCCGGCGGTCCGCGCGCTGGCCGCCGCCGGACACGGGACGTTCGTGGAGAGCAGCCCGCATCCGGTGCTGACCCTGGCGATGCGGGAGACTCTCGACGACCTCGGCACCGACGCGGTGGTCACCGGCTCGTTACGCCGCGACGAGGGCGGCTGGCGGCGGTTTCTCACCTCGGTCGCCACGGTCCACGTCAACGGGACGGACGTGGCATGGCCCGCCTCAGCGGCCGACGTGCCACGAGCGCTCCGGGGCGTACTGCCCACCTATCCGTTCCAGCGGCAGAGCTACTGGCTCGAACCGGCGGCGACGGCGGCTTCCTCCCGCAAGCTCTCCCGCAGGCTCTCCCGCGGGCTCGGCCAGGACGAGACCGGACACCCGCTGCTGGGCGCGGCAGTCACCGTCCCCGACGCCGACCGGTGGGTGCTGACCGGCCGGATCTCCCCGACCGGCCTGCGCCGGCTCGCCGGCCACACCCTGACCGGGCAGTCCGCCCTCCCGGGCAGCGTGTTCGTCGAACTGGCCCTGCGCGCCGGCGCGGAGGCGGGCTGCCGCGGCATCGACCGGCTCACCTTGGCATCTCCGCTGCCGCTGCCCGATCACGGCGCCGTCCATGTGCGGGTCGCTGTGGGGCCCGCGGACCACGCGGGCCGGCGGCCGGTCGTCGTGGACGCGCGTCCCGAGGACGGCGGTCCCTCGGCCTGGGTCCGGCACGCCGACGGCGAACTGGCGCCCGGGTCCGAGGCGCCCGGCCGGGAAGGGCCCCGCCCGCCCTGGCCTCCGCGGGACGCCGAGCCGGTCGCGGTGGACGTGCTGTACAAGCAGCTCGCGGAGGCCGGTTACGAGCACGGCCCCGCCTCCCGCGGGATGCGGGCCTGCTGGCGGCGCGGCGACGAGGTCTTCGCGGAGATCCGGCTCCCCGACGCACTGCACGCCGAGGCGGCCGCGTACGGGCTGCATCCGGCGCTGCTGGACTCGGCCCTGCACACGCTGGCGGTCCACGGGCTGCTGGGCGCCGACGCCGGCGGCCGTCTCGCGTCGCCGTCCTCCTGGAGCGATGTGACGCTGCGGGCCACCGGCGCCACCGCGCTGCGCGTGCACACGACCGTGCGGGACGCCCACACCGCGTCCCTCACGGTCACCGATCCCACCGGCGCCGCCGTGGCGGTCATCGGCTCGGTGACGCTCCGGCCCGCGGACACCGTGCCGGCGTCCGCCCGGCCCCGTCCCCCCGAGGACCGCGACGGCTCCACGCCCGTATTCGCGCCGCCCGGCCTGCCGGCTGCCCTGCCGCCCGCCTCGCTCCCTCCCGCCGACTCGGCGCCGGCCTGGCCCGAGCGGCTGCGGTCCGTGTCGCGAGCCGACGGCCTGCGGCTGCTGACCGACATGATCCGTGCCGAGACCGCCGTGGTCCTCGGCTACTCCGGTCCCGCCGCGATCGACGAGCGGCAGTCGTTCAAGAGTCTCGGCCTGGACTCGCCGCTGGCGGTGGAACTGCGCGACCGGCTCAACGCGGTCACCGGTCTGCGCCTGCCCACCACCCTGCTGTTCGACCGGCCCGATCCGGCCGCCGTCGCCGGCCTGCTGCACGCCGAACTCCGGCCGGAACGGACCGGCACCGCGGCCACCGCGGTCGATGCCGTCGAGCGGATCCGGACGACCGTCCTGGAGACGCCACCGGACGAGGAGACCCGCGCGCGGCTCATCGAACTGCTCCAGGACTTCGTCCTGGACCTCTACCCCCACGAAGACGACCTGAAGACAGGCTGACGATGAACGAGGACAGGACCCGCGGCTACCTCCGGCAGCTGACCGCCGATCTGCAGAGAACCCGCCGCCGCCTGCGCGAACTGGAGTCCGGCCGTAAGGAACCCGTCGCCGTCATCGGCATGGCCTGCCGTTACCCGGGCGGTGTGGCCACCCCTGAGCGCCTGTGGGAACTGGTCGCCGCGGGCGCTGACGTGGTCGGCCCCCTCCCCACGGACCGGGGCTGGGCCCCCGACGCCCTCTTCGACCCCGACCCCGGGGCTCCCGGCCGGATATACATCCGCGAGGGCGGCTTCCTCCGCGACGTCGCCGGGTTCGACGCGAAGTTCTTCGGGATCAGTCCGCGCGAGGCGCTGGCCATGGACCCGCAGCAGCGGCTCCTGCTGGAGACCGCCTGGGAGGCGGTGGAAGGGGCCGGCATCGTCCCCGACAGCCTGCGTGGCAGTCGTACCGGCGTGTTCGCCGGTGTCATGGCCCAGGAATACGCTTCCCTGAGCCGCCAGGGGCCCGAGAACGTCAACGGCCACCTGTTGACCGGTACCTCGCCGAGCGTGGCCTCCGGCCGCGTCTCCTACACGTTCGGGTGGGAGGGGCCGGCCGTCACGGTGGACACCGCGTGCTCGTCCTCTCTGGTGGCCGTGCACCTGGCCCGCCAGTCGCTGGACGCGGGCGAATGCTCCCTCGCCCTGGCCGGCGGAGCGACCGTCATGGCGACCCCCGGCATGCTGCTGGAATTCAGCCGCCAGCGCGGGCTGGCACCCGACGGGCGGTGCAAGGCGTTCGCCGACGCGGCCGACGGCACCGTCCTGGGCGAAGGGGTCGGGGTGCTCCTGCTGGAACGGCTGTCGGACGCGCGGCGCAACGGACACCCGGTCCTGGCGGTGCTCCGGGGCAGCGCCGTCAACCAGGACGGCGCCAGCAACGGCCTCACCGCTCCCCACGGCCCCTCGCAGCAGCGCGTCATCCGAGCGGCCCTGGCCGACGCCGGGCTCGGCCCCGGCGACGTCGACGCGGTCGAGGCCCACGGCACCGGCACCGCACTGGGCGACCCCATCGAGGCGCTGGCCCTCATCACCGCCTACGGCCAGGACCGCCCCGCAGGCCGCCCGCTGTGGCTCGGCTCCGTCAAGTCCAACATCGGTCACGCGCAAGCCGCCGCCGGCATCGCGGGGGTCATCAAGATGGTCCAGGCCATGCGGCACGGCCTGCTGCCCGCCACACTGCACATCGACCGGCCCAGCACCCACGTCGACTGGAACGCCGGAGCCGTGCGCCTGCTGACCGAGAGCGCACCCTGGCCCGACAGCGACCGGCCCCGCCGCGCCGCGGTCTCCTCCTTCGGCATCAGCGGCACCAACGCCCACGTCGTGCTGGAGCAGGCGCCCCAGGAATCCACCCCCTCCCCGAGCCCCACCGCGGACCCCGAACTCCCCTGCCCGCTGCCCTGGGTGATCTCCGCGCGCGGTGCACCGGCGCTGCGCGCCCAGGCGGCGCAGCTGCGGCCCCTCGCGAGCGGTCCCGCGGCCACCACCGCGCTCGAACGTTCGCATCTCGACCTGGGCCGCTCCCTCGCCGTGTCCCGGTCCGCCTTCACGGACCGGGCCGTGGTCCTCGCGGCCGACCGCACAGAACTGCTCGCCGGGCTGGACGCGCTGCGGCACCACGAGCCGGCCCGGAACGTGGTGACCGGCAGCGCGGCCGGCCCGGGCCGCACCGCCTTCCTCTTCACCGGGCAGGGCAGCCAGCGGGCCGGTACGGGCGGTGAACTCCACGACCGGTTCCCGGCGTTCGCCGATGCCTTCGACGAGGTCTGCGACCGGATGCGGGACGTGACGGACGCGCCCCTGGAGAAGCTGCTCGCCGCCGGTGAGGACAGCCCGGAGGCCGCCCTGCTCGACGAGACCCGGTACACGCAGCCCGCCCTGTTCGCCCTCGAAGTCGCCCTGTTCCGGCTCCTCGAACGCTACGGCGTCACCCCTGACTACCTGCTCGGCCACTCGGTCGGTGAGATCGCCGCCGCCCATGTCGCCGGTGTCCTGGACCTGGCCGATGCCTGCACGCTGGTGGCCCACCGGGGCCGCCTGATGCAGTCCGCTCCGGCAGGCGGGGTGATGGTGGCGGTCGAGGCCACCGAGGAGGAGATCCGCGCGTCGCCGGCCGCCTGCGCCGGGCGCCTGGACGTGGCCGCGGTGAACGGCCCGGCCTCCGTGGTCGTCACCGGCGACGCCGACGCCGTGCTGCGCCTCGCACAGGCATGGGAGCGGAAGGGCCGCAGGACGTCCCGTCTTCGCGTCAGCCACGCCTTCCACTCCGCCCACATGGACGGCATTCTCGGCGCGTTCCACGAGGTGGCGGCCGGGCTGTCCTACGCGGCACCACGCATTCCGGTGGTCTCCGACGTCACCGGGCGCATCGCCACCACCGGTGAACTGACCGACCCCGGTTACTGGGTACGGCAGCTGCGCAGCAGCGTCCGCTTCGCCGACGGTGTACGCACCCTCACCCGCAACGGCGTCACCAGCTTCGTCGAGCTGGGCCCGGACGCCGTGCTCACCGCTCTCGTCCGGGACAGCGAGGGCGAGGACGTGCGGGCCACACCGCTGCTGCGCCGGGGCCACGGCGAAGCGCGTACCTTCACCACCGCGCTGGCCCAGTGCCACGCCGACGGCGTCGAGGTCGACTGGGGCGCGTTCTTCCGCGGCGGCCGCACCGTGCCGCTGCCCACCTACCCCTTCCAGCGCGAGCGGTACTGGCTGCGCACACCTGGCACGGCCCGCACACCGGTCAGCGGCCATCCCGTGCTCGACGAGGGCGTGGCGCCGGCCGACGGGCGCGGCCTGGTGTTCACCGGCCGTCTCGACGTGGAGACCGAGGCCTGGCTCGCCGACCACGCCATCGCGACGGCCGTGCTGCTGCCCGGCGCGGCCGTCGCGGAACTCGCCCTGTACGCCGCGCGTCGCGCCGGCGCGGGGCAGGTGACCGACCTCGTACTGGAACAGCCGCTGCCGCTCGGCCGGCCCGCAGCGATCCAGCTCGTCGTCGACCCGCCCGCCGCCGACGGCAGCCGCCCCTTCGCGCTCCACTCCCGCCCCGAGCCGGCCCCGGACGCCGGGTGGACCCGCCACGCCACCGGCGCCCTGGGCCCCGCCGGAACCGTCGAGCCGGCCGGCCTCACTTCGTGGCCGCCGCGGGAGGCGGCCCCGGTGCCGCTCGACGGCCTGTACGCACGGCTGGCCGGGCGCGGCTACCACTACGGACCCGCCTTCCGGGGGCTGCGCGGCCTGTGGCGCCGAGGCCGCGACCTGTACGCGGAAGTCGCCCCGGCCGCGGACGGGTCCGGCCACGGTTTCCTGCCGCACCCCGCCGCTCTGGACGCCGCCCTGCACGCCCTGCTCGCCGTCGCCGACGACGAGCGGCTTCTCGTACCCTTCACGTGGACCGGCCTGCGACTGCACGGTGCCGGCGGCGGCCCGCTCCGCGTACACCTGCGGCGCAACGACGGCGACACCTGGTCGCTGCTCATCGCCGAGGAGACCGGAGCACCGCTGCTCAGCGCCGACGAACTCGCTCTGCGCGAGCTGACGCCCGCTACTTCCGGGCCTGCCGGGACCGCCTCCCTGTACGCCCTGCACTGGACTGCTGCCCGGGCGCTCGACACCCCGGCCCGGCCAGGCCGCTGGGCCGTGGTCGGCCCCCGCGGCGAAGAGGTGTGCGACGCCGGGCGGGCGAGCGGGCTGGACGTGCGGGCCCATGCGCACCTCGACGAGCTGCTGCGGTCCGTCGGCGACGGTGCGGAGGTGCCCGCGGTCGTCGTCCTCCAGACCGGTGCGGCCACCGTCGGCGGAAGGGAGGACACGGCCACTGGGGCGGAGACCCGGGACGTCCTGAGCCTCGTCCAACGCTGGCTCGCCGACGAGCGGTTCTCCGCCAGCCGGCTCGCCCTGCTCACCCGGGACGCCGTCGCCACGGCCGAGGGCGAACGTCCGGACCCGGCGTGCGCCGCGGTGTGGGGTCTGATGCGCACCGTGCAGACGGAGCACCCCGGGCGGTTCGCGCTGATCGACTCCGACGGCCGTCCGGAGTCCGTCCGCGGTCTCGTGGGCGCCGTCGCCTCCGGGGAACCGCAGCTCGCCGTCCGTACCGGGACCTTCCTGGTGCCACGGCTGCGCCCGCACGAGCCGACGCCTGGCGGCACCGTACCGTTCGACGGGCGCAGCCGCGTCCTGATCACCGGTGGCCTGGGTTTCCTGGGCCGCCTCGTGGCCCGGCATCTGACGAGCCGGCACGGCGTACGGCAGCTGGTGCTCACGGGGCGGCGCGGCCTGGGGACGCCGGGCGCCCCCGAGTTCGTCCGCAAGCTGGAGGCCGCCGGCGTCCAGGTGACCGTCGCGGCGTGCGACGCCGCCGACCGTACCGCCGTGGCCGCCGTCCTGGACGGGCTGGAGCAGCCGCCGACCGCCGTGGTGCACCTGGCGGGCGTTCTCGACGACACCGTCGTCGAGAAGCTGACCTCGCGGGGTCTGGACACCGTCCTGCGCCCCAAGGCCGACGCCGCCGTCCACCTGCATGAACTGACCCGGCACCTGGACCTGACCGCGTTCGTGCTGTTCTCCTCCGTCGCGGGCGTGCTCGGCACCGCCGGTCAGGGCAATTACGCGGCCGGCAACGCCTTCCTCGACGCCCTGGCCCACCGGCGCCGCGCCGCAGGGCTGCCCGCCGTGTCGTTGGCCTGGGGGCTGTGGGCCGGGGGAACCGAGGAAGGCGCGGCCGTGCCCGCGGACGGTCTGGCCGACGGCCTCGGTACCGCGGACCTGCGGCGCCTGGCGCGCTCCGGGATCGCCGCGCTGTCCGTCGACGAAGGTCTCGCCCTCTTCGACACCGCCGTCGCGGACGCGGCGCCCGTCCTCGTACCCGCCCGTCTGGACCTGAGCGGGCTCGAAGCGGGGTCGGCGCCGCCCGTCCTGCGGGCGCTCGTCCCGGCAGCGCCCGCACGCGTGGCGGCGGCCCCGCGTCCCGCCGGGGATCCGGCCGCCGAGCTGCGCGTCCGGCTGGCCGGCGTGCCCCTCGCGGAGCGGCGGCACATCGTCCTGGGCACCGTACGGGCCGAGGTCGCCGCCGTCCTCGGGCACGCCGATCAGGACCGGGTCGCGGTCACCGGCCGTTTCCGGGAGATGGGCTTCGACTCCCTGACCGCACTCGAACTGCGCAACCGGCTCAGCGCGGTGACCGGCGTACGGCTGCCCCCGACGCTGCTGTTCGACAGCTCCACGCCGAGCGCCCTCGCGGATCGCCTCGCCGCCGAACTCGCCGTCGGGACCGCAGAGCCCCAGGCCGACGGCGTGCGGCCCGGCACACCAGGGGCCGTCGCCGCCGGCGGGCCGGCCGGCGACGCCCTGGACACCATGACCGCCGACGAACTGGTTCGCCTGGCACTGGGCGCGGGCCGCACCGACCCGCCACCGCACGGAACCGATGGAGAAACGCGATGACGGCCACATCCCACGAGCAAGTCGTCCAGGCGCTGCGCGCCGCGTTGAAGGACAACGAGCGGTTGCGGACCGCAGCCGCACGGCGGGACGAGCGCGCCCACGGCCCGATCGCCATCGTCGGCACGGCCTGCCGCTACCCCGGTGGCGTCGCGTCCCCCCAGGACTTGTGGCGCCTGGTCACCGACGAGGTCGACGCCGTCGGACCGTTCCCCACCGACCGTGGCTGGGACCTGTCCGCGCTGTACGACCCGGACCCGGACCAGCCGGGGACGTCCTACGTCAAGGAGGGGGGTTTCCTGCACGGCGCCGCGGAGTTCGACGCCGAGTTCTTCGGGGTGTCGCCCCGTGAGGCGCACGCCATGGACCCGCAGCAACGGCTGCTGCTGGAAACCGCGTGGGAGGCGTTCGAGAGTGCGGGCCTGGACCCGGCCGCGCTGCGCGGCAGCCGTACGGGCGTCTTCGTCGGCACCATGTACGACGATTACGGCTCCCGCCTCTCGCCGGCTCCGGCCGATTACGAGGGCTACCTGCTGCTCGGCAGCGCGGCCAGCGTCGCCTCCGGGCGCATCGCCTACACCTTCGGGTTCGAAGGACCCGCCCTGACCGTCGACACGGCCTGCGCGTCCTCCCTCGTAGCGCTGCATCTGGCCGGCTCGGCGCTGCGCCGCGGCGAGTGCTCCCTCGCCCTGGCCGGGGGCGCCACGGTCATGTCGACACCCAGGCCGTTCGTGGAGTTCAGCCGCCAGCGCGGTCTCGCCCCCGACGGGCGCTGCAAGTCGTTCGCCGCGTCCGCGGACGGCACCGGCTGGTCCGAGGGCGCCGGCCTGCTGCTCCTGGAACGCCTGGAGGACGCCCGGCGCCTCGGCCACCCCGTCCTCGCCGTGATCCGCGGCTCCGCCGTCAACCAGAGCGGCGGCAGCAACGGCCTGACCGCACCCAGCCGCCACGCCCAGGAAGAGGTCATCAGGCAGGCCCTCGCGGACGCCGGCCTCTCCCCCGCCGAGATCGACGCCGTCGAGGCACACGGCACCGGCACCCCGCTCGGCGATCCCATCGAGGCCGACGCCCTCCGCGCCGTCTACGGCGCGGACCGTCCTGCGGGCCGCCCGCTCCACCTGGGATCCCTGAAGTCCAACATCGGCCACTCGCAGGCCGCCGCCGGGGTCGGCGGCGTCATCAAGATGACGGCGGCACTGCGCGGCGGCGTGCTGCCGAGAACCCTGCACGCGGACGAGCCCACGCCCCACGTGGAGTGGTCCGGGAGCGGTCTGGCGCTGCTGGCCGAAGCGAGACCGTGGCCCGAGTACGGGCGACCGCGGCGGGCCGCGGTGTCCTCGTTCGGCATCAGCGGCAGCAACGCCCATGTGATCCTGGAGCAGGCCCCTGATCCCGTCGAGGACACGGCGGCCCGCTCCGGTGAAGCGGCCGCGCCGCCGCTGCCCGCCGTACCGGTCGTCCTGTCGGCGCGCAGCGAGGACGCGCTGCGGGCGCAGGCCGCCCGCGTCCTCGACCTGCTGACCGCCGACCCCGGCGCGCCCGCCGGCCTCCTCGATCTCGGCTTCTCCTTGGCCACCACCCGCAGCCACCACCGGCACCGCGCGGTGCTGCTCCCCGAGGGGCGGCAGAACCTGCTGGACGGCCTGCGCGCCCTCGCGGAGCACACCGACGGGCCCTCGGCCGTGCGGGGCAGGGCGGCCGAGGGCCGCAGCGCGTTCCTCTTCGCCGGGCAGGGCTCCCAGCGCCCCGGCATGGGCCGGGAGCTGTACCGCCTCTTCCCGGCGTTCGCCGCCGCCTTCGACGCCGTCTGCGCCGAGCTCGACCCCCGCCTCGGCCGTCCGCTGCGCGAGGTCGTCCTCGCGCCCGAGGGCTCCGCCGAGGGTGAGCTGCTGGCCCGCACCGAGTACACCCAGCCCGCGCTCTTCGCCTACGAAGTGGCCCTGTTCCGCCTCTTCGATTCCTGGGGGATCAAGCCTGACGTCGTGATCGGGCACTCCGTAGGGGCCCTGGCCGCGGTGCACGCCGCGGGCGTGCTCTCCCTCGCGGACGCGGCCGAACTGGCCGTGGCCCGGGGCCGGATCATGCAACGTCTCCCGGAGGGCGGCGCCATGGTGGCGCTGCGTACGGACGAGGAGACGGCCGCCGCCCTGATCGCCGGCCGGACGGAGCGGATCTCCGTCGCGGCCGTCAACGGGCCTTCGGCCACGGTGCTCTCCGGCGACCGGCAGGACCTGGTGGCGGTCGTCGCCGAGTTCGAGGACTCCGGCGGCAAGGCCACCTGGCTGAAGGTCAGCCACGCCTTCCACTCGCCGCTGATGGAACCCGCTCTGGACGAACTCCGCGCCGTCGTCGAGCGCCTGACCTTCCGGGAGCCGCAGCTGACGGTGGTCTCCGACCTGACCGGGCGGCCGGCCCGGCCGGGCGCGCTCGCGACTCCTGCGTACTGGGTCCGCCACGCCGCCGAAGCGGTCCGCTTCCAGGACGGCGTCCGGTCCCTGGTGGAGCTGGGCTGCGACCGGTTCCTGGAGGTGGGCCCCGCGGGCGACCTCACCGCGATGGCCGCCGACTGCCTTGCCGCCGGGCCCGCGCCCAGCCTGATACCGGCTCAGCACCGACGGCAGCCGGAGGCCACCGCCCTGCTGACCGCGCTCGCCCGGATGTACGCCGTCGGCACCGAGGTCGACTGGGCCGCCGTGTTCGCCGGCCGCGGCGCCCGGGCCGTCGCGCTGCCGACGTACCCCTTCCAGCGCCGCCGCTACTGGCTCGAACCCTCCGGGAGCAGCGGGGACGTACGGTCCGCCGGGCTCACCGGCATCGACCACCCGGTTCTGGCCGCCGTCGCCGAGCTGCCCGAACCCGGGGGCACCCTGCTCACCGGGCGGCTCTCGCACACCGCGCTCCCCTGGCTGGCCGACCACCGCATCGCGGGCCGGGTGACGCTGCCCGGCACCGCCCTGCTCGACCTGGTGGCGAGCTCCGCCGGCGCGGTGGGCTGCGACCTGGTCGACGAACTCGTCCTGGAGGCGCCGCTGACCGTGCCGGACGGCGCGGACGTCGCACTCCGCGTGTTCATCGCCGCGGCCGGCACCGACGGCAGCCGCGCCGTCACCGTGCACGCCCGCCGCGCGGACGGCAGCGGACCGCCGGCCTGGACCCGCCACGCCCGCGGCACCGTATCGCGGCAGGGGCCGGACGCGGCCACCGGCCCGCAGGGCGTCATGCCCGACACCGCCGTTCCCCTCGACACATCGCCCGAGGACCTCTACCTCGGCCTCTCGGAACAGGGAGTGCACTACGGGCCGGCCTTCCGTACCGTCCGGGGAGTCGCACGGCACGGTACGCGCACGTACATCGATGCGGCGCTTCCGGAAGGGGTTCGTTCCCGTACGCATGTGCTGCACCCCGCCCTGCTCGCCGCCGTCCTGCACCCGTCGCTGGCCGGAGGTGCCGAGGTTCCGGCAGGCCGAGGCCTGCTGCCGCACAGCTGGACCGGTGTACGGATCCACACCGTCGCCGCGGACCGCGTACGGGTCTGCGTGACGCCCACAGGAACCGACACGCTCACGGCCGAGGTCACGGATCCCGACGGGAGGCCGCTGGTCTCGGTCGGTTCCCTCACGCTGCGGCCCGGTCCGGGCGGAACCGGCGGCACCGGCGGCGAACCGTCCGACGGCCTGTTGCTGCCGGCCTGGACACCGCTGCCCGAACAGCCCGGGCCCGCACCGGCCGAGCGCTGGGTGGAGTTCGGTGCGGACGGTGGTGGCCGCGACCGGCCGGCTTCCGTCACGGCGCTCACCGCGGCACTCGCCGCCGGGGAACCCGCTCCGCAGGTGGTCACGCTGTCCTGTCCGGTCCACGCGGCCGCCACGCCGGCGGTCGTACGGGACACGCTGAGCGCCGTTCTGGCAGTGGCGCGGTTCGTGCTCGGGGACGAGCGGCTGGCGGACACCCGGCTGGTGGTCGCCACCCGTGGCGCGGTGGTCGTGGACGGGGGACACGGGCCCGGGCCGCAGCCCGCGCACCGCGCCGTGTGGGGCCTGTTGCGCTCCGCGCAGGCCGAGCACCCGGGCCGTTTCGTCCTGGTGGACGAGGACGGTACGGAAGCCTCACGCGCGGCCTTCGCCGCCGCCGTGGCCACCGGCGAGCCGCAGCTCGCGCTGCGGGACGGCACGGCGTACCGGCCCGTCCTCAGCGCCGGCCCCCGTACCGGCGAGGCGGCCCGCCCGCTGTCGGCACCCGAGGGGCTGTGGGACACCACGCGGGCCGTGCTGATCACCGGCGGTCTCGGATGGCTCGGCAGGCTCACCGCCCGGCACCTGGTGGAGCGGCACGGTGTGCGGCAGCTGGTCCTGATGGGCCGCGGCGCCCCCGGCCCCGACGCGGAGCGCGCCGTCGCGGACCTGCGCGGCCTGGGTGCCGACGTCCGCGTGGTGGCCTGTGACGCCGCCGACCGCGGCGCGCTGGCCGCCGCGCTCGACGGACTGGCCGGCGACGGAGTGCGCGTCGGCGGTGTCGTGCACGCCGCGGGTGTACTGGAGAGCGGCGTGCTGTCCGGTCTGACGGCCGGCGCGCTGGAGCGGCCGCTGCGCCCGAAGGCCGACGCGGCGCTGCATCTGCACGAGCTGACGGCGGGGCTGGACGTGTCCGCGTTCGTCGTCTTCTCGTCCGTCGCGAGCACGCTCAACTCCCCGGGGCTGGGCGCTTACGCCGCCGCCAACGCGTTCCTGGACGGCCTGATGGAACAGCGGCACGCGGCGGGGCTGCCCGGCGTGTCCGTCGTGTGGGGCCAGTGGGACGTGGCGGGCGGCATGGGCAGCACCCTCACCGAAGCCCAGATCGTCCATCTGGCCCGCCTCGGTGTCCTGCTGATGCCGGCCGAGCAGGGCCTGGCCTTCTTCGACGCCGCGGTCCGCCGGAACCGGCCCGTGGTGGTGGCGGGGCGCTGGGATGCCGACGCCCTCGCCGCGCAGCACCGGGGCGGCGCTCTGCCGCGCCTCGTGGAGCCCCTGTCCCCCACCGCGCCGGACGGACCCGGGGACCACGCGGACGGCTCCGCAGCGCCTTCCTCGCAGGGGGACGGTGACGTCTTCCTGGACCGCCTCCTCGACGAGATCGCCGGGGTGCTGGGGCACGCCTCCGCCGCCGTGATCGACCCGGATCTCGGCTTCGACCACGTGGGCGTGGACTCGCTGGCCGCGATGAACCTGCGTAACCGCCTCAGCGACGTCCTGGGGTTCCGGCTCCCGGCCACGTTCGTCTTCGACTGGCCGACCCCGCGCGCGCTCGCCGGCCACCTGCGCGAAGAGCTGGGAGAGGCCGGCGCCCGGAACGCCGGCGCGGGTTCCGTCCGGCTCGACGACCTGGTCACCACCACCGAGAAGGGGACGGCGACGTCATGACCGAGCGCACGATCGCACCCGCCCCGGCCGCTCCGCCGGCCGCCGCCGGGCGCTGCGTCCGGCTCTTCCACCCGAGGCCGCGCAGCTCCGCACGGCTGGTGTGCTTCCCGCACGGAGCCGGTACCGCCCATGCCTTCACCGGCCTGTCCGGTGCGCTGCCCGAGGACGTCGAACTCCTCGCCGTGCAGTATCCCGGACGGGAGGACCGCAGGGCGGAGCCCTTCGCCACGGACATCGCCGCCCTGGCCAGGGAGGCCTGTGACGCGCTGATCCCGTACACCGGCCGACCCCTGTTCCTCCTCGGGCACAGCATGGGCGCCCTCGTGGCCTTCGAGACGGCTCGCCTCCTGGAGCGGCGCTCCACCGTGACACGCCTGTTCGTCTCCGCCGCCCGGCCGCCGTCGCAGGACTGGGCGGAGCCCGACCTCGACGACAGCGCGGACGAGGTGATCGTGACGATGCTCCGGCATCTGGGCGGCGTGCCCGAAGCGCTGTTCGAGGAGCCGGATTTCCTCGCGGAGGTGCTGCGCACGGCACGTGCCGACAACCGTCTGGTACGCCGCTACCGGAGCGCGGAGGACGTCACGCTCAAGACGCCGCTCACGGTGCTGCTCGCCGCGTCCGATCCCAAGAACTCCCGCGCCCAGGTACAGGACTGGTCCCGGCACACCACCGCCGGGTTCGCGGTGGAGGGCCACTCCGGCGGCCATTTCGGGCTGACGGACCGGGCGTCGGCGACCGCGGAACTGCTCACCGGGTACATCCGTGACGACCTGGCGGGGACCACCACCGGCGTCCCGGCCGATCTGGTGCGGGAGATCTACCTGGCGGGCCCCGAGAGCCGCGCGGGCCGGCTCACCACCGATCTCACGCTGCTGCCGGACGCGGCCCGCGAGGTGCTGCCGCCGGCCGCGTACGCCTTCGTCGCCGGCGACGCCGGAACCGGGGAGACCGGGCGCGCCAACCGGGCGGCGTTCGACCGGTGGCGCCTGGTGCCCCGGGTGCTGCGCGGCGTCACCCGCCGCGACCTGTCGGTGTCCTTCCTGGACCAGCGGCTGGCCGCGCCCGTCCTGCTGGCCCCGATCTCGGCGCAGGCCGTCGTGCACCCGGAGGGTGAGTTGGCCGCCGTCCGGGGCGCGGCAGATGCGGGGCTGCCCTTCGTCCTCTCCTCCCTCTCGTCCCACAGCCTGGAGGACGTCGCCGCGGCGGCGGGCCCGGGCCCCCGCTGGTTCCAGCTGTACTGGCCCTCGGACGACGACCTCGCCGCGTCGCTGGTCCGCCGGGCCGAGGCGAGCGGTTACACGGCGCTGGTCCTCACGGTCGACGCGCCCACCTTCGGCTACCGGCCCGGAGACCTGGACCACGGCTTCCTGCCGTTCGTGGACGGCACAGGGCTGGCGAACTACACCAGCGACCCCGTGTTCCGGGCGGCGCTGCCGTCGGGGGCCGGCACCGCAGCGGTCGTCGGACACTGGGCGAGTGTCTTCGCCAATCCCTCCCTGGCCTGGGACCGGCTGCCCTGGTTGCGCGAGCTGACCGACCTGCCCCTCGTCGTCAAGGGTGTGCTGCACCCGGAGGACGCCCGGCTCGCGCTGGCCGGCGGCGCGGACGGGGTGATCGTCTCCAACCACGGCGGGCGCCAGCTGGACGGCACGAT
The DNA here is from genome assembly GCF_040679095.1 of Streptomyces sp. NPDC052496. NCBI lineage: Bacteria > Bacillati > Actinomycetota > Actinomycetes > Kitasatosporales > Streptomycetaceae > Streptomyces > Streptomyces sp. NPDC052496. The sequence goes on along the minus strand of NZ_JBFAUH010000020.1, from coordinate 421 downwards.
GGCCGCCCTCGACTGCCTGCCCGCGGTGCGCGACGCCGTCGGGGACGCGGTTCCGGTGCTGCTGGACTCCGGCGTCCGCACCGGTGGCGACGTCGTCAAGGCCCTGGCCCTCGGCGCGGACGCCGTTCTCTACGGCAGGCCGTACCAGTACGGTCTGGCACTCGGCGGACGGCGCGGCGTGCACCATGTACTGCGGTGCCTGCTCGCCGAGCTGGACCTGGCGCTGACGCTCGCCGGCCGGGACAGCGTCGAGGCCCTGGGCCCGGACCTTCTCGCCCCTGCGGGACGCCCGCTCCAGCTGCCCGGAGAGCCCGGATCTCCGTCGGCGCCGCGGAGCTGACCGGAAAAGGCGACGGGGCGGGGCCACATGCGATGTGGCCCCGCCCCGTCGTCGTGCCCGCACAGCTCCGCGACGGAGCTG
>NZ_JBFAUH010000019.1:0-194241 GCF_040679095.1 Streptomyces sp. NPDC052496 | reverse complement strand
GCCGCCGCAGTCCGCGCCCGCCGGGCCGGTGGCCGCCGCGCCGCCGCTCTCCGCGGCCCCGCAGGCCCCGTCCGCCCCGCTCGCAGCGGCACGGCTGCCGGACGCCGACATTCCCGACGGCTCCGTACGCCTCGCCGGCACCTCGGCACCGATAGGCCCCGGCCCCCGCGCCGGGGACGGCGGCCAGCCGCAGCCGCCGCGCGCCCAGGCGCCCGCGACGGACTGGGTCCGGCCGCCCGCCGGCGCGCCCGCGCCCGGCTCGCACGAAGGCGAGCCGGCCGCGCCCCTGCCGCAGCAGGGCGGTGCCCCGGGGCACGGCTCCGGGCAGGCCCCCGCCGGGGCTTCCGCGGGCGCGGCCCCGGCCCGCTGGCGCCCCTGGCGCTTTCGCATGTCCAACGATGTGTGGGGCACGCCCACGGTCGCCGGTGACCTGCTGTACGTCACCTCCTTCGAGGTGCACGCCCTCGACGTGGCCAGCGGCCGGCGCCAGTTCAAGACCCGGGACGTGGCCTGGAGCATGGCCGTCGCGGACGGCCGTATCCACGCCTCCGACGGGCCCAGCCTGTACGCGCTGGACGCGGCCGACGGCGCCGAGCGCTGGCGGCTGGGCAGCGACGGCTGGATCTACGCGCTCAAGGCCGACCGGGGCACCGTCGTCACCGGCACCCGCGGCGGCGGCGTCCAGGCCTGGGAAGCCGCCACCGGCGAACGGCTGTGGGAGACCGGCGGCGTACAGACCGACTTCGAGACCGCCGACCTGGGACCGGTCCTGCACGAGGGCACGGTCTTCGTCTGGGCCGACGGGCGGCTGAAGGCCCTGGAGGCCCGTACGGGCGTGGAGCGCTGGTCGTACCCGGTCGGCGACGCGGCCTCCTGCGGCGGCGTGCCGGTGCGGCTGCTGCCCGCGCCGGACGGTGCCGTGTACGTCACCGCGGGGACACGGGTGCTGGCGATCGACATCGCCCGCGGCGAGGTGCGCTGGCACTTCGAGGCGCCCGCCGCCTTCCTCAGCCGCCCCGCGTTCGCACCGGGGCCCGCGGTGACCGGCGGCGGCCTCTACCTCGCCGACTACCTGGGCACGGTCTACGCCCTGGACGCGGCCGACGGCCGGGACCGCTGGCGCATCGCGACCGAGGCCCGGCAGTCCACCGAGCCGGTGCTGGTCGCGGACGGCGCCGTGCACCTCGGCAGCGGCAAGGCGCTCTACACCCTCGACGCCGTCACGGGCACGCCGCGCTGGCGCTTCCAGGCGGGCGGCGAGGTGATCGGCGCGCCCGTCGTGGCGGACGGCCGGGTGCACTTCGGCTCCGCCGACCACTGCCTGTACACCCTGGACGCGATGGGCGGACAGCTGCGCTGGAAGCTGGCCACCGGCGGCGAGATCACCGGCACACCGGTGGCCGTCGGGGGCGTCGTCTACGCGTGCAGCAAGGACCGGTGCGTGTACGCGCTGGACGCGGCGAAGGGGACGGGGCTGGCGCGGCGGTCGTGACGGGGGTCACGGCTCCTTGTCGAAGCGCGGGCGCTCCTCGGCAGCGGGCTCCGGGGGGCTCTGCTCCGGCCGCTCCGGGGGTTCCGAACGCTCCGGAGGCGGTGTGGTCCTCATGGGGCGCGTCTCGTCGTCGGGCCGGGGCGGCGGCTGTCCCGGGTCGTCCGAGGCCGGCGGCATCCGGACCGCGCGTGTGGGCTGGTCGTCCGCGGCCGGCTGACCCGACTCCGGCGGCGGGTGCCCGGCGCCCGGCCACCGTACGGGTGGCTGCTGGTGCGGTGCCTGGGGCGGCGGCGCGCCGTACGCGGGCACGCCCTGCGGCGGGGTGTCCCCGCCGCGGACCGGTCCGGGCTCCCACTCGGGGCCGGTGTTCACGAAGGCGGGGCCGCCGTACGGAGCGTCGTGCTCCGCGTCGTGGCTGACGGTGCGTACGCCGCGGCGCCCGCTCATCACCAGCGCCCCCAGCCACAGCAGCGCGCCCCCGCCGAGGGCGTACGCCACCCCGATGCCCAGGCCCCGGTCCGCGTTCTCGCCGACGGTCAGGCTGCCCGCCTCCTGGCCCTGGCGGACCATCCACAGGATGGTGAAGCCGAGCACCACCGCGCCGGCCACCGCGACGAGCAGGCGGGAGCGCAGCAGTACGCCGACCAGGGTCAGCAGCGCGGCGAAGGCCATCGGCAGGAACACCGAGCCGAACAGCTCGGCCTCCCCGTCGGTGAGGCCACGGAACAGGTCCTCGATACGGATCTCGCGTCCGGGGCGGCCGTCGTACCAGGCACGGAAGGGGCTCCAGACGGCGGCCGCCGCTCCGGCGAGGGCCAGTACGGATCCGAGTACGTTGCGCACCACAGGCGTCGCCTCTCAGGTCGCTGATTCGTCCCGTTTCCCTCTGTAAAAGACGCTACGCCCGACTGCGGGGGTGCGCCAGATCTCTGCGTTTTACCTGGTCAGGAGGAGATTTTGGGTAATGCAAAGAGGTTGCTAGTCTGCCGTGCACTCGTCAAGAAAAGATAAGGACGAGGTGCGCTGCCGCGTGCGGCGCGGTTCTTCCAACGGGGTCAACGGGGGCACAACATCATGAAGTTCCGTCATGTCCGCGCGGTCGCGGCGGCCGGGGTGGTCCTGGTCGCGCTCACCGGCGCCCGGCACTCGCACGGCGGCGGCTGCGGCAGCAGCCACAGCAGCAGCACGGGCGGCTCCAGCAGCAGCGGCAGCAGCACCAGCGGCGGCTACGAGGCCGGCACCGGCGGCTACGACGGCGGTACCAGCAGCGGCAGCTCCACCAGTGGCAGCTCGACGAGCGGCAGCACCTCCAGCGGCAGCACGTCCGGCTACACCACCGGCGGCTCCGGCAGCAGCCGCAGCGCGATGGGCGACATCAAGATCAACGGCTGCCAGTACAACGGCGCCGGAAGCGTGAAGACCACGGTCAGCGCCACCAACAGCTCGTCGACCACCAAGTACACGTACCTGCTGACGGTGAAGTTCACCGCGCCGGGCGGCAAGGACCTCGGTACCCGCCACCCGAGCATCCCGTACGTGATGCCGGGCCGCACCGACTCCACCGACGTGATCCAGTACGTGCCGTCCGACGCCGCCGTCGCCGGTACGTACCGCTGCTCGGTCACCGACGTCCAGCGCACCCCGCTGTCCTGATGGCCACCGAGGGACGACGGGCCGGCCGGGCGGCCGTCGCGGCCGCTGCGGTGGCCGCCTGCGCGCTCGGGCTGGTCGGCTGCGGTGCCCTGCTGCCCGGCGGGCACGCCCGCCGGGTGACACCGCCGCCGCCACCGCCCACCGGCTACAGCTACTCGCCGTCGTACGAGCCGTCGTACTCCTACTCGCCGTCGCCGACGCCGCAGGAGACGTACGACCCGGACGGCCGCACGGACGCGCGCGGCAGCAGCTGCCGCTACGACCAGTCGGCCCGCCGCCTCGAATACTCGGTCTCGGTGACCAACCCGTCGCTGAGCAAGACCTTCAAGTACGAGATGGCCGTCAACTGGATGAAGGCACGGCCCGCCGACGGCACGGCGTTCGGGCTGCACCAGCGCAGCATCATCGTCCGGCCTGGGCAGACCGAGACGTACACGGCCACGTACTACTACACCAACCGGTCGACGCAGGAGATGTGGTTCACCTGCGAGATCCGCAGGGCGCGCAAGTCGGAGCTGTGACGGGTCCGCCGGCGGCCCGGGGCGCCCACCGGGCCCTGCGGGCGCCGGGCGGCCCCTCGGGTCAGCGGACCCGGAAGTCCCGTGAGCGGCCCGCGAAGAGCTCCGCCTGCCGCTCCGGCGGCAGGCTGCCCAGCGCGATGAGCTGCGGGGCATGCGCGACCGCCTGTGCCAGCGCGGCCTGGCGGGACGCCCACAGGGCCCGTACGGTGCCCTGCACCGCGCCGGCCGGCTGGGCGGCGAGCACGGCGGCGGCGCGCCGGGCCGCGGCCACCGCGCCGCCCGGCGGCGTCAGCTCCGACACCAGGCCCGTCTCGTAGGCGCGCCGGGCGCCGAGCCGTTCCGCCGTGCCCATCAGGGACAGCCGCGCGATCTCGCCGTACGGCATCCGCTGCGCCATGAACACCGACTCGTACGCGCTGACCATCCCGTACGTCGTGTGCGGGTCGAAGAACGTGGCCTCCTCGGAGGCCACCAGGAACTCGCACTCGCCCAGCAGGTAGAACGCCCCGCCGCAGGCCATCCCCTCGACGGCCGCGACGACCGGCTTCCACAGGTCGTTCGCCTTCGGGCCGATGCCGAGCAGCGGGTCGTCGGCCGAGTACGGGGAGGACGGCTGCGGAACGTCCGCCGAGCGGTCGATGCCGGTGCAGAACGCCGCCCGCCCGGCGCCGGTCAGCACGATCGCGCGGATGTCGTCGGCGGAGCGGAACCGGCGCCAGACGGCCGCGAGCGCGCCGGCCGTCTCCAGGTCGACGGCGTTGTGGCGGCCGGGCCGGTCGAGGGTGACCAGGGCGACGCCGTCCGGCGTCGCCTCGACGCGGACCGGAGGCGGGGGCTCCGCAGGCGCGGACGGCGCTGTCACGGCCGCTCCAGCAGCCAGCGCGGCACGGTGACACCCGGCGCCTGCTCGTGGAACGCCACCCGCACCGCGGCGCCGATCCGGATCCGGGCCGGGTCGACGGAGTTCAGCGGGGCGTCCGGGGCGGTGACCAGATTGCCGACGAGGCGGATGCGCGGAGCGTCGGCCAGCTCCACCACGACGACGTTGTACGGGGCCTGCGCGGCGTAGGCGGGCAGCAGCGGTGGGTGCGGCACGACGTACGACCAGATGCGGCCCCGGCCGGACATCCGCCGCCAGCGGTCGTCGAAGGACTGGCAGTGCGGGCAGCACGGGCGGGGCGGGAAGCGCAGCTCGCCGCAGGCGGCGCAGGCCTGGACGCGGAGTTCGTGGCGGGCGGTGTACGCCCAGAACGGGGCGCCGTCGTCGTCGGGGACGGGGAGCAGGAAGGTTTCGCCGGATCCGTTGTCAGTGGCCGGCCCCATGCTGGTGGACATGAGCACTCAACTCCTCAGCAGCAGCGCCGATGTCGGGACGCCCTCCCCGGCCGTGACCAGGCAGGTGGCGGCGTCCGGGACCTGCGCGGTGCTGGTGCCGCGCAGTTGCCGGACGCCCTCGGTGATGAGGTTGAAGCCGTGGACGTACGCCTCGCTCAGCCCGCCGCCCGCGGTGTTGAGGGGGAGCCGGCCGCCGGTCTCCAGGGCGCCGCCCTCGGTGAAGGCCGCGCCCTCGCCGCGCCCGCAGAAGCCGTAGCCCTCCAGGGAGAGCGGGACCAACGCGGTGAACGCGTCGTAGATCTGCGCCACGTCGACGTCCCCGGGGCCGAAGTCGGCCTGCTTCCACAGCTGCCGGGCGGCGGTCCAGGCCGGTCCGGTGAGCGGGTCGTCGGTCCAGTAGTTCACCATGCCGTGGTGCTGGGCGGGCAGGCCCTGCGCGGCGGAGTGGACGTAGACCGGGCGGTGGCGCAGGTCGCGGGCGCGTTCGGCGGCGACGACCACGCAGGCCAGCGCGCCGTCGGTCTCCAGGCAGTTGTCGAAGAGGCAGAGCGGCTCGCTGATCCAGCGGGCGGTCATGTACATCTCGCGGGTCAGCGGCCGGTCGTACATGACCGCGGCCGGGTTCTGGTTGGCCCGGTTGCGGCAGGCGAGGGCGACGTTGAAGAAGTGGTCGCGGGTGGCGCCGTAGTCGTGCATGTAGCGCCGGGCGAGGATGCCGATCTCGTCGGCGGGCCGCAGCAGACCGAAGGGGCGGGTCCATTGGGCCGGAGTGGGCAGTTGGACAGCGGTGTTCCGCCACGGGCGGGGCCCCGAACCGCGCTTGCGCGAGCGCCAGGCGACCCCCACGCTCGCCTGCCCGGTGGCGATCGCCGCCGCCAGGTGCGCGACGGTCGCGCACGAACCGCCGCCACCGTAACCGGCCTTGGCGAAGAAGGTGACGTCCCCGGCGCCGATGGCCTTGGCGACCTCCACCTCGTCGGTCTCCTCCATGGTGTACGAGGCGAACGCGTCCACCTCGGCCGGGGCGATCCCCGCGTCGTCCAGGGCCGCGACGATCGCCCGGCACGCCAGCGCGCGCTCGGACTCCGGCAGCCGCTTGGCGAACGCCGTCTGGCCTATCCCGGCTATCACCGCCGCGTCCTTGAGGGTCGCGCCCATCGCCACCTCCGTGGTCGGCCGTCCTTACGGACCTCGGTGCCGCCGGCGCGGGCGTCCGGGCCGGGGCCGGGGACGTCCGTGCTGACAGCCGAGGAGGCTACCGCTAACCTGACGGGTAGTCAGCTCCCTGTATCCGGTCGGCTTTCCCGCGGGAGGTTGTGCGATGCCCGGTGACCTGGACGAGCCCGGCGCCACCGACCCCCGCGCCGACCTGGAGCACGGCACGATTCCCCGCCTGGTGCGCGCCGCCGCCGCGCGGTACGGCCCGGCCGAGGCGGTCGCCGAAGGGCGCCACCGCCTGACGTACGCCGCGCTGGGGGAGCGGGTCGGACGGGCCGCGGCGGCCTGCGTCGCCGCCGGCGTCGGCCCCGGTGACCGGGTGGCCGTCTGGGCCCCCAACACCGCCGACTGGATCACCGCGGCGCTCGGCGCGGTGACCGCGGGCGCCGTCCTGGTGCCGGTCAACACCCGCTTCAAGGGCGCCGAGGCGGCCGATGTGCTGCGCCGCACCCGCACCCGCCTGCTCTTCGTCACCGGCACGTTCCTCGGCACGTCCTACGTGGCCTCGCTGCGCCGCGCGGCCCGGGACGGCACCGGCCGCGGACCGCTGCCCGGCCTGCCGGACCTGGAGCAGGCCGTCGTCCTGTCGGCGGACGCCCCCGACGGCTTCCGCACCTGGCAGGACTTCCTGGCGGCGGGCGAGGCGGTGCCCGCTGCCACGGTGCGCGCGCGGGCCGACGCGATCCGCCCCGAGGACCCCTCCGACATCATCTTCACCTCCGGTACCACCGGCCGCCCCAAGGGCGCGGTGATCAGCCACGCCCAGACCCTGCGTGCGTACGCCGTCTGGAGCGAACTCGCCGGACTCGCGCCCGGCGACCGCTACCTGATCGTCAACCCCTTCTTCCACACCTTCGGCTACAAGGCCGGGATCATCGCCTGCCTGCTGCGCGGCGCGACGATGATCCCGCAGCCGGTCTTCGGCGTCCCCACGGCGCTCGCCCACATCGCCGCCGAGCGCGTCACGGTCCTGCCCGGCCCGCCCACCCTCCACCAGCAGCTCCTCGACCACCCCGACCGGACCCGGTACGACCTGGGCTCGCTGCGCCTGGTCGTCACCGGCGCCGCCGTCGTACCGCTGGAACTGGTCGAACGGCTCCGCACCGAACTGGGCGTCGGCACGGTCCTGACCGCCTACGGCCTCTCGGAGTGCTCCGGCATCGTCACGATGTGCCGCCGCGACGACCCGCCCGCGACCGTCGCGGCCACCTCCGGACGCGCCATACCGGGCACCGCGGTACGGATCGCGGACCCCGGCGGCCGGCCGGTGCCGCCCGGCACGGCGGGCGAGGTCCAGGTCCGCGGCTACCACGTCATGTCCGGGTACTACGAAGACCCGCAGGCCACCGCGGACGTGCTGACGCCGGACGGGTGGCTGCGCACCGGCGACGCCGGAGTGCTGGACGCCGAAGGCAACCTGCGCATCACCGACCGCCTCAAGGACATGTTCATCGTCGGCGGCTTCAACGCCTACCCCGCCGAGATCGAGCACCTGCTGGCCCGCCACCCGGAGGTGGCCGAGGTCGCCGTCGTCGGCGTTCCCGATCCCCGGCTCGGCGAGGTCGGCAAGGCGTACGCGGTGCGCCGCCCGCGCTCCACGCTCACCGCGGCGGAGCTGATCGCCTGGGCGCGCAGGGAGATGGCGAACTACAAGGTGCCGCGGGAGGTCACGTTCGTGGCGGCGCTGCCGCGCAACGCGAGCGGGAAGATCGTGAAGAGGGAGCTGGGAGACGGACTCCGGGCCTCCTCGTAGCAGGTTGGAAAGCGGGCCTCGCGTGGAAGGCGTGCAGTATGAGCACTCCGTACCCCGACGGGCCGGAACCCGGCGGCCCCGTACCCGACCCGCCCGGCCCCACCCCCGGCCCGCAGCCCGGGCACGACCCCCGGCCGGGCCCCGGCCACCCCGACCCGAGCCCGCCCCCGCCCGGACCGAGCGACCCCATGGGGCCGGACCCGATCCCGCGGCCGTCCGACCCCGACGCGGCTCCGGAGCCGGCGCCGCAGCCCGGCCCCCTCACCTGACCCAGGCCCCTCACTGGCCCCGGCCCCTCCATGACCCCGGCCCCTCCATGACCCCAGCCCCTCACCTGACCCCGGCCGGCGGCTCAGTGCCCCCGAACCGTTCCCGCAGCGCCCCCTTGAGCACCTTGCCCAAGGGCCCGCCCCGCGGCAGCGCGTCCAGCACCTCCAGCTGCTCCGGCAGCTTCTGCGGCATCAGCCCGGCCCGGCGCAGGTGGGCGGTGAGCGCGTCCAGCGTCAGCGCCCCCGCGCCCGGCCCGGGCACCGGCCCGGACCCCGGCCCCGGACCCGCTGCCGCCGGCGTCACCACCGCGCAGACCCGTTCACCGCGCTCCCGGTCCGGCAGGCCGATCACCGCCACCTCGCCCACCGCCGGGTGGGCGCGGATCAGCTCCTCGATCTCCGGGGCGGAGATGTTCTCGCCCTTCCTGATGATGATGTCCTTGAGCCGCCCGGTGATGACGAGATGCCCGTCCGTACGCAGCAGCCCCAGGTCACCGGTGCGGAAGTAACCGTCCGCGTCGAACACCTCGGCCGTCAGCGCCGGATCCGTGTAGCCGCGGCAGACCATCGGCCCGCGTACCGTGATCTCGCCCGCTTCGCCGGGCTCCGCCGCGCTGCCGTCGGGACGGGCGATCCGGACACGCGCCCCGGTCACCGGCTTCCCCACGGTGTGCGCCAGCTGTTCGTCGGTGTCGTACGGCGTGCCCATCGTGATCATGGGACACTCCGTCATCCCGTACCCGTGCACCACCGCGCACTCCAGCTCGCGGCGCGCCGCGTGGTACAGCTCCGGCGGGAGCGGTGCCCCGCCTCCGGTCAGCAGCCGCAGGGTGGGGATGAGCGGGTCCGCCGGCCCCGGCCCGGCATGTGCCCGCCGTCGCCGGGCCTCGTCGAGGAACGCCTGGTAGAAGGCGGTGCTGCCACCGGCCGTCGTCACGTGGTGCCGCCGGTACGCGGCCACCGCCGCGGCCGGCTCGAACACGTCGAGCAGTACGGCCGGAAAGCCGCTGAGCAGCATCGTGATGACGTAATCGGGCCCGGCGACGTGCGCGAACGGGAAGGCGACCGAGCCGGTGTCCGCGTCCGTCGTGCCCAGCGCGGTGGCCAGCCCGATGCCGCCCGCGAGGAGCGAGCCGTCGGTGTGCTCGACGCCCTTGGGCTCGGCGGTGGTGCCGGAGGTGTAGTAGATCCAGGTCGGTGTGCTGCCCGGCGGTACGAAACCCGGCACACTGCCGTCGGGCGGGGCTTCCGGCAGCCCGTCGGCGACGGAGAGCACGCGTACGCCGTCGGGCGCGGCCTTCCGCAGCATGGCCGCGTAGTCGTGGCCGCGCCACTCGCCCGGCACGATCGCGTACGTGGCGGCCGACTGCCGGAGCGCGAAGCCGACCTCGCGCTCCCGGTGCAGGTGCAGGACGGGTATCTGTACGGCTCCGAGGCGGGCCAGCGCGAGGGACACCGCGACGGTCAGGGGCCAGGTGGGCAGCTGCCACAGGACGCGCGTGCCGGCGCCGATCCCCAGCCCGTGGAAGCCGGCCGCCAGCCGCAGGGCCCGGTCCCGTACCTCGCCGAAGCTGACGGACCGGCCGGATCCGGTGGTGGTCTCGTCGTGGAACATCGGCGCCCGCGGGGACAGCTCCGCCCGGTACTGCATCAGTTCCCACAGCGAACGCACACGATCGGGTTCGAACACGTCGCGCCTCCTAGGGGAGCGGGGGCGTGAACGTACCAGACCCGCCATGATGTGACGAGGCGTCAGGCAGGGTGCGGGTGGAACATTCCCGCGAGCGGCGACGTTGGGCGGGCTGGTGGCCTTGTCCGCACGAGCACGCGAGGAGACGATCCATGCCGTTGAGTACGGAAGAGCGCGCAGCATTCCTGGCCGAGCCGCACATCGGGGCGCTGTCGGTGGCATCGGGCGAGGCGGACCGCGCCCCGCTCACCGTGCCCATCTGGTACGCGTACGAGCCGGGCGGTGACCTGTGGATCACCACCGAGCGGGACTCGCGCAAGAACCGGCTGATCACGGCGGCGGGCCGGTTCTCCCTGATGGTGGACCGGGTCACGCCGACGGTCCGCTATGTGTCGGTCGAGGGCGAGGTCGTCTCGGCCGAGCCGTCGACGGACGGGGAACTGCGCGCGATGGCCGAGCGCTACCTGCCTCCGGAGGCCGCGGCGGCGTACCTCAAGGACGTACTGCCCACGTTCGGTCCGTCGGTGACCATCCGGATGCGGCCGCGGCGCTGGCTGTCGGCGGACATGGGATCGCTCGGGTAGCGGCGGCGCGGTACGCCGCGGGGGCCGGCCCCTCACCCGGACCGGCCCCCGCGGCATGCGTACCCGGGCCCGGAACGGGCCGGCGGGTCACGGCCGGTGGTTGTCCTGCGGTGCGAGACCGCCGGCGTCCGGCCGGTGGTTGTCCGGTGCCACCGAGCGGTCGGACGGTATCGGGCGGTGGTTGTCCTGGGCGCCGACGCCGGCCGCCCGGACCGGCGTGTGGCTGTCGGCCATGGCGGGGGCCGCCGCGGCGCCCGCCACCGCGGTGGTCAGGGCGAGGGTGACGAGGGTGCGCTTGATACGGCTCATTTCCAACTCCTCCGTGGGGGAATCCCTGGTGAGTGACGCTAGCTAACGGTGAGGCGGATGTTCGATCCCCCCGGCTGGAAATAGCCGTAAAAATGGGGAGAAATCAATATGGCTGTGGATATGCCGCGGGGACCGGCTTCGATGGCTCCCCCCTGAGTGCCATCGAAACCGGCCCCCGCGATCCCCCGGATCCCCCCGGATCCCCCGATCCCCGGATTCAGCGGTCCCCCCGGATCCCCCGATCCCCCGGACCGCCGAAACCGCAGTGGGTCTCTGTGTGGTGGTGCTCGCCGTACGGGCGGGCCGTGCTTCCCCCGTGGCCCGCCCGTACGGGCGTCGCGCTACTTCGGCTCGGCGACGGGCACGCTGCCCTCGTCCATCACGACCACATGGGCGTCCTCGGCGACCAGCGGGCCGTCGATGATGGGCCGGTGGCTGTCCTCGGGCTTGATGGGCCGGTGGCTGTCCATGGGCTGGATCGGCCGGTGGCTGTCCTCCGGCAGAATCGGCCGGTGACTGTCCATGGGCTGGATCGGCCGGTGGCTGTCCATCGGCTGGATCGGCCGGTGGCTGTCCATCGGCTGAATCGGCCGGTGGCTGTCCTCCGGCTGGATGGGCCGGTGGCTGTCCATCGGCTTGACGATGTCCTTGTCGTCGTCCTTTCGAGCCTGGTTCTGAGAGCTCACGGTGATCAACTCCGTTGTGTGGGCGCTGTCGGCCCACCCGGCCGGCAACTCCCCCGTGGGTCGCCGGACGGGCGGACCGCGGCCTGGCACCTTACGGTGGGGCCTGGTCACCGAGCCGCTTGCCCCCCGAGGCGGCGGATCGGTTAAGAAGAGACTGGCCCCTCGCGATGAACGATCGATAAACGCCTGAAGCCCACGGTCCGGGCGGCTTTTACACCAGCGCGACGGGGGCGGTGAGACGGTGTATCTCCCCGTCCACGGGCAGGCCCATCTGCTCGTGGATGGACACGACTTCCTGCCAGCAGACCTTCGCCCGGCCGGTGTGCCCGATCTGGTTCAGGGCGTGCCCCAGGGTCGTCAGCGCGTCGGCCCGCCACCGGCCGCCGCCCAGCCCCCGCAGGGCGGACAGTGCCTGCTCGGCGTAGTTGGCCGCGTTGGCCGGCCGGTGCGCCGCGAGGTCGACCTCGGCCAGCCGCAGGTAGGCCATGCCCTCCCAGAACCGCTGCCGGCTGTCGCGGAAGATGGCGAGCGCCTCGGTCAGCTGCTGGGTGGCCTCGTCGAGTCTGCCGGCCAGCGTCAGCGCGATGCCGAGCGCGTACATCCCGTTGCCGAGGCGGCGGGAGGCACCGACCTCCCGCAGGGCGGCGATGCCCTGCTCGGCGAGCTGGATGGCGCTCTCGACGCGCCCGGTGTCCAGGTGCAGGCGCGAGAGGTTGCACAGCGCGCTCGCCTCGGACTGCTTGTTGTTGTTCTCGCGGAAGGCCAGCAGGGCCTGGTTCAGGTAGCCCTCGGCCGCCTCGTGGCGGTGCTGGATGCTGGCGATGATGCCCCGGTCGTTGGGGCCGTTGGAGGCGGAGAAGGAGTCTCCGGCGGCGAGCCCCAGCAGGGTGGCCAGCTTCGCGTGCTCGTCCGCCTCGTTGAGCCGGCCGGACTGGATGTAGATGGGGGCCAGCGACCAGTGGGCCCGGCCTTCCGCGTGCTGGTCACCGGCCCGGCGCGCGGCGGCCAGCAGGGCGAGGTTGGCCTGCTCGTACTGGCGGTTGTTGGCGCCGGACTCGGCCATGTCCCGGGTCAGGAGCAGCAGGTCGACGGCGCGTCGCAGCACCTTCTCGCCGGTGTTCTGCAGCGCGCAGGCGATCAGGCAGCGGGTCTCGTTGAAGAGCCAGCTGAGCGCCTCGGAGCGGTCGGCGAAGGTCAGGCCCGGGTAGTGCGGGGTCTCGGTGTGGTCGGCGAGGCGGTCGCCGGGGCGCTCCAGCGCGTACATGTGGGTGGCGGTGGCCAGGTAGAAGTCCAGCAGCCGGGACAGGGCCGCCGCGCGCTCCTCCGGCGGCTGCTCGTCGCGCTCGGCGCAGCCGCGGGCGTAGAGGCGTACCAGGTCGTGGAAGCGGTAGCGGCCGGGGGCCGCGGACTCCAGGAGGGAGGTGTCGACGAGCGTTTCGAGGAGTTCCTCGGCGTCGTCGGTCTCCATGTCGAGCAGCGCGGCCGCGGCGGCGAGCGAGATGTCGGGGCCGTCGGCCAGGCCCAGCAGGCGGAAGGCCCGCGCCTGGCGGGGCTCCAGCTGCTTGTAGCCCAGTTCGAAGGTGGAGTTCACGGCGAGGTCGCCGGCGCGCAGCTCGTCCAGCCTGCGGCGTTCGTCGGCGAGCTTGCGGGCGAGTACGGAGACGGTCCAGGTACGGCGGGCCGCCAGCCGGGACGCGGCGATCCGGATGGCCAGCGGCAGGAAACCGCAGGCGCCGACCACGTCCATGGACGCCTCGCGCTCGGCGTTGACCCGCTCCTCGCCGACGATGAGGGCGAAGAGGGTGAACGCTTCGTCAGGGCTCATCACGTCCAGGTCGACCAGGTGCGCGCCGGCCAGGTCTATCATCCGGATGCGGCTGGTGATCAGCGCCGCGCAGCCGTCCGTACCGGGCAGCAGCGGGCGGACCTGGGCGGCGTCGCGGGCGTTGTCGAGCAGGACCAGCACCCGGCGGCCGGCCAGGGACGAGCGGTAGAGGGCGGCCCGTTCCGCGATGCCGTCGGGGATGGCCGTACCGGGGGTGCCGAGTGCGCGCAGGAACGCGCCCAGCACCGCTTCCGGGTCGGACGGGGAGTGTCCGGCGCCCTGGAGGTCCACGTACAGCTGGCCGTCCGGGAAGTGCGCGTGGGCGGCGTGCGCGACGTGCACGGCGAGGGTCGTCTTGCCGACGCCGCCGATGCCGGTGAGCGCCGAGACGGCCATCACCCGGCCCTCGGCGGTGGCGAGCTGCTCGCTCAGTTCCGTGACGAAGGCGGCCCGGCCGGTGAAGTCGGCGACCGTGGCCGGAAGTTGCTGCGGGCGGACGAAGACGGGCTCGCCGGGGTCCTGGACGCCGGGCGGCATGGTGGGCGCGTCCAGCTCGGTGTCCGCGCGTAGGATGCGCTGCTGGAGGTCGGAGAGCGACGCGCAGGGGTCCACCCCCAGCTCATCGGCGAGCAGACGCCGCGTGTCGGCGTATACGGCGAGTGCCTCGGCCTGCCGGCCGCTGCGGTACAGCGCCAGCATGAGGAGTTCTCGCAGCCGCTCCCGCAGCGGGTGGGCGGCGGTCAGCGCGGTCAGCTCCGAGACGGCCTCGGCGTGGCAGCCCAGCTCCAGGTCGAGTTCCAGGCGCGTCTCCATGAGGGACAGGCGCCACTCCTCCAGGCGGGTGCGCTGGTTCTCCGCGTAGGGCCCGGCGAGGTTGGCCAGCGGTTCGCCGTCCCACAGGGCCAGCGCGGAGTCCAGGAGGTCCCGGGCGCGGCAGCGGTCGCCGGACGCCTTGGCCTTCTCGGCCTCGGCCGCGTACTGCTCGGCGTGGTCCATGTCCAGGTCGAGCGGCTGGTTGTCCACGGGCCGCAGCGCGTAGCCGCCGGACTCGCTGACCAGGGTGTCCGCGTCCGCGCCGAGCGCTTTGCGGATGCGGGAGGCGTACGTGCGCAGCGCCGCGAGGGCGGCGTGCGGTGGTTCCTCGCCCCAGAGGGCGTCGACGAGTTCGGACGCGGTGGCGGTGCGTCCGCCCCGCAGGAGAAGGGCGGCCAGCAGCGCACGCTGCTGCGGGGAGCCGGCCGCCAGTGGCGTCGCGCCGCGCCAGGCCCGTACGGGACCGAGCACGGTGAAGCGGAGCCGCTCCTGGCCCTGCCCCGGACCGTCGTCCATGGTGTCCCCCTGCCCTGTGCACTTCGTTCGCATCGGCCAGTCTGCCTTGTCGTAGCCCCTTACGTCAGTAGGGGTCCGGTCTCAGCACCGACTCTCCACGCCTGGTGTTCGGGCTGGTGTTCGGCTGTGCGGCGGGTGGGGGGCCGGGCCGGGCGGGGGTGCGGATGCCCGTGCGGATGCGCGTGCAGCTGCCCGTGCGCGGTCCGGGCGCGGTCGCGGGCCCGAGCGTCGCTGCTCAGCCGCCTGTGCGGCCGCGTGCTGCCCGGTGTGCGCGGAAACCGGTGTCATCTGCATGCATTCCCTCGCGTCACAGCTTTGCTGACGGGCCGTCAGTTCGGCGCTACCGTAAAAACATGGAGAGTTTTCCGAAGATAATCTCGGTGGACGACCACACGGTGGAGCCACCCCATGTCTGGCGGGACCGTCTCCCCATGAAATATCAGGACATCGGCCCCCGAATCGTCCGGGCACCCCTGGCGGAGATGACGTTCGTCGGCGGCAGATTCGCGCCGAAGATGGGCCGGCCGGGGGACGCGGGACCGCTCGCCGACTGGTGGGTCTACGAGGACCTGCACCGCCCGCTGACCCGCCTGGACACCGCCGTCGGCTGCGCCCGCGACGACATCAGGCTGGAGGGCATCACCTACGAGCAGATGCGCCCCGGCTCCTTCAGCGTCCCGGAGCGGCTGGCCGACATGGACCTCAACCACGTCCAGTCGGCCCTGTGTTTCCCCACGTTCCCGCGCTTCTGCGGCCAGACCTTCACCGAGGCGAAGGACCGCGAACTGGGGCTGCTGGGCGTGCGCGCGTACAACGACTGGATGGTGGAGGAGTGGTGCGGTCCGGAGGCGCGCGGACGCCTCATACCGCTCGGCCTCATCCCGTTGTGGGACGCGGAACTGGCCGCACAGGAGGTGCGCCGCAACGCGGAACGCGGCGTACGGGCGGTCTGCTTCAGCGAGATTCCGCCACATCTGGGCCTGCCCAGCGTGCACACCGGCGACTGGGATCCCTTCCTGCGCGCCTGTGAGGAGACCTCGACCGTCATCGCCATGCACATCGGCTCCTCCAGCAGGATGCCGTCCACCTCCGCCGACGCGCCGCCCGCCGTCGGCTCCACGATCACCTTCGCCAACTGCTGCTTCTCGATGGTCGACTGGCTGATGAGCGGGGCGTTCGACCGCTTCCCCGGCCTGAAGATCATGTACGCGGAGGGGCAGATCGGGTGGATCCCGTACATCCTGGAACGCGCGGACGTGGTCTGGCAGGAGAACCGCGGCTGGGGCGGCGTCGCCGACAAGGTCCTGCGGCCGCCGTCCGAACTCTTCGCCGGCCATGTGTACGGCTGCTTCTTCGACGACGCCTTCGGGCTGCGCAACCTGGACGCGATCGGCGTCGGCAACGTCCTGTACGAGACGGACTACCCGCACTCCGACTCCACCTGGCCGCGCTCCCGGGAGGTCGGCGAGGCACAGATGGGACACCTGGCGCCCGACGTGGTCGAGCGGATCGTCCGCGGCAACGCCATCGAACTGCTCGGGCTGACGCCGGAGGGGCTGTGGGCCGGGGCGGGGGCCGGAGCGGGAGCGGGGGTGTAGCGCCGGCGCGCGCCCGCGCGGCATGACGCCGTTCGTGCACCCGGAACCTCCGGAAACCTCCCCGTACGGC
Organism: Streptomyces sp. NPDC052496; assembly: GCF_040679095.1. Lineage (NCBI taxonomy): Bacteria > Bacillati > Actinomycetota > Actinomycetes > Kitasatosporales > Streptomycetaceae > Streptomyces > Streptomyces sp. NPDC052496. Next base: position 177,909 of record NZ_JBFAUH010000019.1, on the reverse strand, counting down.
AGCCGAGCGGTCACGATGGGAGGTCTGGGAGGTGACACACATGACGACGTTCGTGCTGGTGTCGGGCGGGTACACCGGAGGATGGATCTGGCGGGAGGTGGCGGACCACCTGCGCGCGGCGGGACACCGGGCGCAACCGGTGACCCTGACCGGGATGGGGGACCGCCGCCACCTGTCAGGCCCGGGCACCGACCTGAACACCCACATCGAGGACGTGGTGCAGGTCCTGGACCACGAGGGCGCGGGGGAGGAGGGCGAGGCCGGGGAGACGGTGCTCGTCGCCCACTGCTACGGCGCCTACCCGGCGCTGGGCGCCGCCGACCGCGACCCGGACCGCCTGGCGCGCCTGGTGTTCGTGGACGCGGGCCTGCCCCGGGACGGCGCCGCCGTCCTCGACGCGCTGCCCGACCCGGCCGTACGGGACCGGCTGCGGCGCCGTGCCCAGGAACACGGCGACGGCTGGCGGCTGCCGCCCCCAGCCTTCGAGGAGACCGACATCTGGGGCAGCCTGGACGGCATCTCGGCGGAGGACCGGGACCGGCTGGCCCGCCTCGCCGCGCCGCAGCCGCTGCCCACCCTCACCCAGCCGATCCGGCTGACCGGCGCCACGGCCGCGCTGCCCGCCACGGGCATCTTCTGCACGAAGAACGTCACCAGCACCGCGGCCCTCCGCGCCCTGGTGGCGTCCGGCGATCCGCTCTTCGCGGACTTCGCCGACCCCCGGTACGGCTTCTTCGACCTCGACACCGGGCACTGGCCCATGCTGTCGTGCCCCGGCGAGCTGGCCGACCTGCTGCTGCGGGCGGCGGCGGGCGAGGGGGAGCGCCTCGGCCCGTCCGATCACGCCCCGGCATGATGGGGGCATGAGGACACGACCCGTACTCGTCTACGACGGAGACTGCGGCTTCTGCACCACCTCCGTGCGGTTCGCCGAACGCCGCATCCGCCCCCGCTGCACCGTCACGGCCTGGCAGTTCACCGACCTGGAGGCGCTCGGCGTCACCCAGGAGCGGGCCGAGCACGAGGTCCTGTGGATCACCCCGGCCGGGACGGTGCACGGCGGCGCGCAGGCGGTCGCCAAGCTGCTGATGAGCGCGCGGGGCGCCTGGGCGGTCCCGGGCGCGCTGCTGACCCTGCCGCCGTTCCGCCAGGCCGCGCACGCCGTGTACCGGCTGGTGGCCGACAACCGGCACCGGATGCCCGGCGGCACGGCGGCCTGCTCGCTGCCGTCCCACCTCCGGCCCTGACGCCCGCACCCCCGCAGCCCTTGCCTGACGGCCCGTCAGGCCGGACCATGACGCGAGGCCGTCGAGGACGGGCCGCCGGCCGGGAGCGCGGGGGTGGACGTGGACAGCGGCACGGAGCACGGCACACCGGACAGCGGCACCGGCGTACGGATCCTCCCCGAGGGGCGGCTGTCCTACGGCATCCAGCTCCCCGTGCAGTCCCGGAGCACCCTCTACGCGGAGCCGTGGGAGGCCGCGGCCGGGCCCGCCGATCTCGTCGAGACCGCCCGGGCCGCCGACCGCCACGGCTTCGCCTACATCGCCTGCTGCGAGCACATCGGCATCCCGCGACGCCTGGCCGCCGCCATGGGCACGGTCTGGTACGACCCGGTCGCCACCCTCGCCCACCTGGCGGCGGTCACCACCCGCGTACGGCTGCTCAGCCACATCGCCCTGGTCGGCCTCAGACACCCGCTGCTCAGCGCCAAGCAGTACGCGACGCTCGACCACCTCTCGGGCGGGCGGCTGGTCCTCGGGGTCGGCGCCGGGCACGTACGGGAGGAGTTCGACGCCCTCGGCGTGGATTTCACGCGGCGCGGTGCCCTGCTGGACGAGGCGGTCGACGCGCTGAAGGCGGCCCTGGGGCCGCGGGAGTTCCCCTCCTACCGCGGCGAAGAGGTCGCCTTCGAGGGGCTGGGGCAGTCGCCGCGCCCCGTACAGCGGCCGCGCCCGCCGCTCTGGGTGGGCGGTTCGTCGCCCGCCGCCGTCCGCAGGGCGGCCCTACGGGGGGACGGCTGGCTGCCGCAGGGCGGCCGCCGCGACCAGCTCCCGGCGCTCCTCGCCGAGCTGCGCCGGCTGCGCGAGGAGGCCGGCATCCGGACGCCCGCCGAGACCGGCGCCGTCACCGAACCGCTGTACGTCGGCGAGCCCGCGTGGGACGTCGGGCGGCGCACCCTCGCCGGGGCGCCCGAGCGGCTGGCGGAGTCGCTGCGCGCGTACCGGGCGATGGGGGTGGACCAGATCCAGGTCCGGTTCCGCAGCCGGAGCCGTACGGAGCTGACCGACCAGCTGGCGGCGTTCGCCGACGGCGTGGCCCCGCACCTCGACGGCTGAGCCGTTCCTGTCACCGGCCGCTCGCCTGACGGCTCGTCAGGTATTGACGCCCCGCGTACCCGGTGCGAGAGTCGGTGCCGATCTGACGAGGCGTCAGGTAGCGCGCCAGGGCGGACGAGGGACGGTGAACCTCCGTGGAATTCGGGCTGTTCGTACAGGGATATGTGCCCGCCGCGCGGACGGCGGTCGACCCCGAGGCAGAGCACCACGCACTGATGGAGGAGACCGAGTACGTCATCCAGGCCGACCGGTCCGGATTCAAGTACGCGTGGGCCTCCGAGCACCACTTCCTGGAGGAGTACTCCCACCTCTCCGCCAACGACGTCTACCTGGGCTACCTCGCCCACGCCACCGAGCGCATCCACCTCGGCTCCGGCATCTTCAACCCGCTCGCCCCGGTCAACCACCCGGTCAAGGTCGCCGAGAAGGCCGCCATGCTCGACCACCTCTCCGGGGGCCGCTTCGAGTTCGGCACCGGGCGCGGCGCGGGCAGCCACGAGATCCTGGGGTTCATGCCGGGCGTGACCGACATGAACCACACCAAGGAGCTGTGGGAAGAGACCATCGCCGAGTTCCCGAAGATGTGGCTCCAGGACGAGTACCAGGGCTTCCAGGGCAAGCACTGGCAGCTGCCGCCCCGCAAGGTGCTGCCCAAGCCGTACGGGACCGCGCACCCGCCGATGTGGTACGCCGCCGGCTCACCGTCCTCGTACGCGATGGCCGGGCGCAAGGGCCTGGGCGTGCTGGGCTTCAGCGTGCAGAAGGTCGCCGACATGGAGTGGGTCGTCGAGTCGTACAAGACGGCCGTGAAGGAGGCCGAGCCGGTCGGCGCGTACGTCAACGACAACGTCATGGTGACCTCCACCGCCATCTGCGCCGAGACCCACCAGAAAGCCGTGGAGATCGCGGTCGGCGGCGGGCTCAACTACCTCCAGTCGCTGCTGTTCCGCTACCACGACACCTTCCCGCGCCCCGAGGGCATCCCCGAGTGGCCCGAGCTGCTGCCCGCGTACACCGAGGAGATCATCGAGCTGCTGATCGCCGAGGAACTGATGATCTGCGGCGACCCCGACGAGGTCTTCCGGCAGTGCAAGCGCTGGGAACAGGCCGGCGCCGACCAGCTCTCCTTCGGCCTGCCGATCGGCGTCTCGCCCGAGGACACCCTCACCACCATCCGCCTCATCGGCGAACACGTGATCCCGAAGATCGACACGGACCCGGTGCACCGGACGGCCCGCTTCCGGCAGGGCGCCGCCGGGCCGGACGCCTGACCGGAAGGGGCCACCCGGGGATGTACGACCACCTGATCAAGGGCGCCACGGTCGCCGACGGCACCGGCGCCCCCGCGTACGAGACCGACGTCGCCGTCCACCAGGGCCGGATCGCCGCCATCGGCCGGGGCACCGGCCCCGCCAGGACCACCGAGGACGCCCACGGCCTCGTCCTCGCGCCCGGCTTCGTCGACCCGCACACCCACTACGACGCCCAGCTCTTCTGGGATCCCTACGCGACCCCCTCCCTGCACCACGGCGTCACCACCGTCGCCGGCGGCAACTGCGGCTTCACCCTCGCCCCGCTCAACCCGGACCGCCCCGGCGACGCCGATTACACCCGGCGCATGATGAGCCGGGTCGAAGGCATGTCGCTGGCGGCGCTGGAGCAGGGCGCGCCGTGGAACTGGTCCACCTTCGGCGAATACCTCGACGCCCTGGAGGGCCGGACCGCCGTCAACGCGGGCTTCATGGCCGGCCACTGCGCACTGCGCCGCCACGTCATGGGCCCGGACGCCATCGGCGGGCAGCCCACCGACGCGCAGCTGGCGGCCATGGTCCGGCTCCTCCACGACGCCATGGACGCGGGCGCCTGGGGCCTGTCCACCACCCAGTCCTCGACCCACGCCGACGGCGACGGGCAACCGGTCGCCTCCCGGCACGCCCGCCCCGCCGAACTCCTCGCGCTCTCCCGCGCGGTCGCCGAGCACGAAGGCACCCAGCTGGAGGCGATCGTCGCCGGCTGCCTCGACCAGTTCGCGGACGAGGAGATCGACCTGCTCGTGCAGATGTCGGCCGCCGCCGGACGCCCGCTGAACTGGAACGTGCTGACCATCGACAGCGCCGTACCGGAACGCGTGCCCCGCCAGCTGGAGGCGAGCGAGCGCGCCCGGAAGGCGGGCGGCCGGATCGTCGCCCTCACCATGCCGATCCTCACCCCCATGAACATGTCCCTGCGCACCTTCTGCGCCCTCAACCTCATCCCCGGCTGGGGCGACGTCCTCGCCCTGCCCGTACCGGAGCGCGTCGCCCGGCTGCGCGACCCGGCCGTACGGGAGGAACTGCTGCGGCACGCGGCGAGCAAGGAGGCGGGCGTCTTCCGGCGCCTGACCGACTTCGCCCGGTACGTCATCGGCGACACGTACTCCGCCGCCAACGCGGGCCTGTCCGGCCGGGTGGTCGGTGACATCGCCGCCGAGCGCGGCCAGGACCCCTTCCCCTGCCTGGTCGACATCTGCGCCGCGGACGACCTGCGCACCGTCCTGTGGCCGATGCCCACCGACAACGACCCGGCCAGCTGGGAACTGCGGCAGCGCACCTGGCAGCACGAGGACGTCATGCTGGGCGGCTCCGACGCGGGCGCCCACCTGGACCGCATGTGCGGCGCCCCGTACACCACCCGCTTCCTCGGCGACTGCCTGCGCGGCCGGAAGCTGGTCGGGCTGGAGCAGGCCGTACGGATGCTGACCGACGACCCGGCCCGGCTCTTCGGACTGCGCGACCGCGGCCGGATCGCCGTCGGCCACCACGCCGACCTCGTCCTGTTCGACCCGGAGCGGATCGACGCGGGCCCGGCCCGGCTGGTGCACGACCTGCCCGGGCAGAGTCCGCGGCTGGACTCGGAGGCGGCCGGGATCGTGAGCGTACGGGTCAACGGCGTCGAGACGGTCCGGGACGGCGCGGTGACCGGGGCGGTGCCGGGGACGGTGCTGCGGTCGGGGCGGGACACCGAGACGGTGCGGACGCGGTGAGCGCGGCCCCTGGTACGTCTTCGCCCTCGTTCGAGCCCCGCCCCGAGCGGCTGCTGATCGGCGGCGAGTGGAGCGCACCCGACCACGGGCACTACGAGGTGACCGACCCGGCGACGGAGGGGACCGTCGGGCTGGCGGCGGAGGCGAGCCGCGACCAGGTGTACGAGGCGGCGCGCGCGGCGCGCGAGGCGTTCGGGCCCTGGTCGCGCACGGCGCCCGAGACCCGCGCACGGGTCCTGGACCGCGCCGCCGGCATCCTGGCGCGCAACCTGGACCCGTACACCCGGCTCGCCCGGGCGGAGACCGGGGCGACCACCGGCACGGCACGCGCGATGCAGGTGGGCGTCGCCGTCGCGCGCCTCAAGCGGTACGCGCGCGGAGCCCTGGAACCCGTCGAGACGGCCCTGCCCCCGCAGATCAACGAAGCGGGACCGTTCGGCAAGGCCACCGTCCTCGGCGCGCTCGCAGTGCGCCGCCCCGTCGGCGTCGTCACCTGCATCACCTCCTACAACAACCCCTGGGCCAACCCGGCCGGCAAGATCGCCCCCGCCCTGGCCATGGGCAACACCGTCGTGATCAAACCCGCGCCACAGGACCCGCTCTCCGTCCACCGCCTGACCGAGGCACTCCAGCAAGCCCTGGACGAGGCCGGGGCACCCCCGGGCGTCGTCAACCTCGTCACCGGCGAGGACCCGGCGGTCGGCGCGGCCGCGGTCGACTCCCCGGACGTGGACATGGTCAGCTTCACCGGTTCCACGGCCGTCGGGCAGCGCATCGCCGAAGTGTGCGGACGCGGCATGAAACGCCAGCTCATGGAGTTGGGCGGCAAGGGCGCCGCGCTGGTCTTCGACGACGCCGACCTGGCCGCGGCGGTCGCCGGCATCGGCACCACGTACTCCTTCTACAGCGGCCAGATCTGCACGGCGCCGACGCGCGTGCTCGCGCAGCGCGGCATCCACGACCAGCTGGTGGAGAAGCTGGCCGGGTACGCGGCGCGGCTGAGGATCGGCGACCCTGCCGACCCGGACACGGTCGTCGGCCCGGTCATCTCCGCCGCGCACCGCGACCGCGTCGAGTCGTACATCGAACTGGCCCGCAAGGAGGGCGCCCACCTGGTCACCGGCGGCGACCGCCCACCCCGCCCACGCGGCTTCTACGTATCCCCCACCCTCTTCACCGACTGCACCCCCACCATGCGGGTGGTCCGCGAAGAGATCTTCGGCCCGGTGATCGCCGTCCTCCCCTTCACCGACGAGGAAGAGGCCGTGGCCCTGGCCAACGACACCGATTACGGCCTGCTGGACTACGTGTGGTCCGGGGACGTGGCGCGCGCGTTCCGGGTGGCGGGGCGGCTGCGCGCGGGTGGGGTCGGGGTCAACACGGTCGGCCGGAACATGGAGGCCCCGTTCGGCGGCTTCAAACGGAGCGGGGTGGGGCGCGACGTCGGCTCGTACGCGCTGCACGCGTACAGCGAGACGCAGGCGGTGGTGTGGCCGGGGTGAGTCCGGTGCGGGACGGTGCGGGACGGCGCGGGAAAATTTTGAAACGGGGCAAAACGGATGGGGCTGCGGTTCCCGCAGTCCGGAACTCGACCGTACGGCCTTCAAGTTACCGCCCGTAACGCGCGATTGGCCTTACAAACCTCACCCAGTAAACGTTTCGCACCTCACGAAGCGAGGAATTCGGCACCGCTCGGGGGTGGATCTTCAGCCCCACGATGCGGAAACAGCAGCCCTTAACGTCCTGTTCATGGTTCAGGTAGACCCCCGGCCCCAGGCCGGAGACATGGTGACGAGGGCCGGTGACACGGCTGGTGACACGGCCGGCGGCGGCACCGGCGGAACCCGCGGCAAGGGCCTGAGCGGCAACTCCGTCGGCCTGCTCGGCAGCGCCGTGATCGGCGTCTCGACCGTCGCCCCGGTCTACTGCCTGACCTCGACACTCGGCCCCACCGTCGGCGAGGTCGGCCTCCAGATGCCGGCCGTCTTCCTCGCGGGCTTCCTGCCGATGCTGCTGGTCGCCTTCGCCTACCGCGAGCTGAACAAGGCCGTCCCGGACTGCGGCACCTCCTTCACCTGGTCGGTGAAGGCGTTCGGCCCGCGCATCGGCTGGATGTGCGGCTGGGGCCTGGTGATCGCCACCATCATCGTCCTCTCCAACCTGGCGGGCGTCGCCACCTCCTTCTTCTACCTCCTGCTCGGCGAACTCACCGGCAGCGACGCGATCGCCGCCCTGGACGGCAACAAGGTGGCGCACGTCCTGACGTGCCTGGCCTTCATCGCCCTCGCCACGGCCGTCAGCTACCGCGGCATGACCGCCACCAAGGGAGTCCAGTACGCCCTGGTCGGCCTCCAGCTGGCCGTCCTGGCCGCTTTCGTGATCATGGCTTTTGTCGCGTCGGGGTCCGGCAGCCTCCCCACCTCCCTCCACTTCTCCCTCACCTGGCTGAACCCCTTCGCCGTCCAGTCCTTCTCCGCCTTCACCGCCGGCCTGTCCCTCTCGATCTTCATGTTCTGGGGCTGGGACGCCTGCCTGACCGTCAACGAGGAAACCGCCGGCAGCGACCGCACCCCCGGCCGCGCCGCCCTCCTCGCCATGCTGGTCCTCATCGGCTCGTACCTGCTCACCGCCGTCGCCGCCCAGATGTTCGCCGGCATCGGCACGAAGGGCTCCGGCCTCGGCAACCCCGACACCGCCGACAACGTCTTCGCCGCCCTCGCCCACCCCGTGATGGGCCCGGTCCTCGGCGTCCTCCTCTTCGTCGCGGTCCTCGCCTCCGCCGCCGCCAGCCTCCAGACCACCTTCATCCCGGTGGCCCGCACGGTCCTGGCGATGAGCGCCTACGAGGCCCTGCCCCCGTCCTTCGCCCGCATCCACCCACGCTTCCGCTCCCCGGGCCGCGCCACCGTCGCCGCGGGCATCGCCACCGGCGTCTTCTACGCCGGCATGACCTTCCTCTCCCAGCACGTCCTCGTCGACACCATCTACGCCCTCGGCCTCATGATCTGCTTCTACTACGCGATCACGGCCTTCGCCTGCACCTGGTACTTCCGCCGCGAACTGCGCCACTCAGCCCGCGACCTGCTCTTCAAGGGCGTCTTCCCGACTGCCGGCGGCGCGCTCCTGTCCGCCGTCTTCTGCAAAACCCTCATCGACATGTGGAACCCGGCCTACGGCTCCGGCAGCTCCGTCTTCGGCATCGGCTCGGTCTTCATCATCGGCGTGGGCCTGTTGCTGCTGGGCTTCATCCTGATGCTGATCATGCAGCGACGCAGCCCGGCATTCTTCCGGGGCGAAGTCCTGGGGCGGGGGACGCCGGTGTTGGTGGTGGAGGAGTAGGGGGACCTGCTCCGATCCCCACGTGACGTGTCTCTGGAACGGCAAGGGCGAGGCCTCGGCCGGGCTCAGGATTTCGCCGCCGCTATGTCCCGGACGCGTGCGCTCAGGTCACGTACCGCTCTGACGTGGCGGTGGGGGCGAATACGGCTGCGGAGGGCGGCGACGTGCAGGTGGCCGAGTTCGAACTGGCGCTGCGCGAGGAGGGCGTGGGAGTGGACGCGGCCCTGGCGTTCCTGGCGGGGCTGGGCTTTCAGGGAGCTGTGCAGGGCCTTGACCGAACCGGGCAGGTCCTGGAACTCGTACAGCACGTGCGAGACGTGGAAGAGGTACGCCGGCCGGTCGTAACCGCCGATCGACTCGCGGCGGGAGTCCGCCCTGGAGAGGGCGGTCTCCGCCTCTCGGAGCCGGGTGATCGCCGTATGCCGGTCACCGGTCATCGAGGCCGCGTGTGCCTGCTGGCCGCGGAGGAACGCCACGAGGCGTGGTCCGGCCGCGGGGGCGGCGGTCGCCGCCGAGTCGGCCAGCTCCAGGGCCTTGGCGCCGTAGCCGAGGCTGGACGCCTGGAGGGACATGCCGCGCAGCGTGCGGCAGTACGTCAGGTGGTCGTCGGCCTCGCCCGCCAAGTGCAGGGCTTTGACGTAGTAGCGCTGCCCGAGACCGTGCGCTCGCTCGTACATCGCCATCCAGCCGGTGAGGTACGTCAGATCCGCGGCGGCGGACAGCAGGTCCCGGTGCACCTGTTCCGGCGCGGGCGCCGTCAGCCACGGTCCTACCGTGTTCACCAGGAACGCCGCCGCCATCGGCCGTGCGTGGCCGCCCCCGTACTCGTCGAGAATGTCCGCCACCCGGTCGGTCACCGCCCGCACCGTCGCCACCTGTGCCGGGCCGGCACGGCCGGTCCGGCCCGGCCTCGCCGCCGCCTCGGCCCGCCCGGAGAGCTCCGAGAAGAGCGGCACGGCCAGCGCGGCGGAGTAGAGACCGGCCTGGAGGACGCCCCTGCGGGACGGGTCCATGTCGTCGCGGCTCAAGTCCGCCATGATCAACTCCCGGCGGTTTCCGGGGGGTTCGTCATCCCGTCGGCTGTCCACGGTACGCGCGCAGGTGACGTACCGGGCCGGACTCCGGCCCCAGCTCACTCCCGTACGGGCCGCTTGTCTGTGTGTGAGCAGGTCAGGCGTGGTACGTCGTGCCCCAGCGCATGGACCTGCGCAGGTAGCCGCGTCGTACGTGCGCGTCGGTTTCGTGCTGGTCGGCCCCGGCCGGCAGAGGGTCGAACAGGGCCAGGACGCGTACGGGGGTGCCGGTACTCACCATGCGAGCCCATGAGGGCGCGGCGGGCAGGCAGAGGCGGTACGAGTCGTCGCCGTAGTCGAGCCATGGCAGACCGCGCCATATCCGGACGCGATGGCCGATCAGGGGTGGGTTTTCGGCGACCGGCCCGAGGCGGAGGGAGGTGGCGAGCGATTCCATACCGGTTCGGATGTGTTCGTCGCTCTCGTGCGGGAGCCGGGGCGGTAGATGCGAGACGAGGAGCTGGGCGACGCTGTGCGTCGGGGTGTGGTGCAGGCCGGTCGCGAGCCGGAGACCGGCGACGAACCCGGGGCCGGGAGGCGCTGTGACGCCGGGCGTGGTCACACTGTCACCTCCGCCCACACGGATTTACCGAAAGGGATGTCGTCGACGCCCCAGTTGCCGGGGCACAGAGCGTCGAGGACCAGCAGGCCGCGCCCACGGGTGCGCACTCCGGATTCGGGCCTGGTGCGGGGGCGGCGGCGTACGGGGTCGTGCACCTCGACGCGCGTACGGTCGCCGTCGGCGTCGAGCACGAGGCGCAGGGAGTCGCCCGGTTCGGTGCCGTAGCGGATGGAGTTGGTGACCAGCTCAGAGGTCACGAGGGTGACCCGGTCAACGTGGTCTTCGGAGGCCCCCGGTACGTGGCAGGCGATGTACTCACGTACGAACTGCCGCGCGAGGCAAGCTGATTGCGGGGATCCGGCCAGGGTCAATACGGCTGAAGGGGCGATAACGGTGATGCCGCAGGCGGGTTGGTGATCCCGCCGTAGTTCGATCATGCAAGTCCCCTAACGGGAGCGCACTATGGAGCACGAGCCAGTCGAGAGTGCGCCGATGGCTCGATCGCGGTTCGTCGCACAGAGTGCTCCCGGTTCGCCACGCTCGGCAATAGCTGGCATGGGTGAATGCAAAATTGCACTCTTATGTGGGAGGGGATGTCGCGTGCGCAGCGCGTTGATGACAGGCGATGACGGAGCACGGCAGACTGTCGGGCATACACCGACCGGAGGGGGAAAATGTGAGCGCACCCACCGTGCGCCGTCGGCGCCTCGGTGCGAAACTGCGCACCTTGCGGGGTGACCTCACGCTCGACCAGCTCGCCGAGAAGTCCAGCGGCCGGTTCGTCGCCTCGAAGGTCTCCCGGATCGAGACGGCCAAAACAGCGGCCAAGGCCAAGGACGTGGAGGCCCTGCTCGACCTGTACGCCGAGGCCGGCCGCGAAGTGAGCGAGGAGCTCCGGGCCGCGCTGTTGACGCTCACGAAAGAGGGCGGTCAACGGGGCTGGTGGCACTCGTACCGGGGCGTACTGACGCCGGTCTACGAGGATTTGATCAGCCTGGAAGCCGAGGCGGAAGCGGTGTCGTCGTGGCAGTTGGGTGCCATTCCCGGCCTGCTGCACACAGCTGAGTACGCCCGCGAGATCATCGGCGCGACGGCGATGTCCGAAGCGGTTGAGGCGCGCGTCGATGCGCTGGTCGAGGTTCGACTCGCACGACAGGCGGTACTCACCAGGGAGGACCCCCTCGCCTTGTGGGCCATCATCGGCGAGGGCGCCCTACGCTCCAGCTCCGAGGGTGAGGGCGTCATGCACGAGCAGCTTGGTCGGTTGCTGACCATCGGAAAGCGACCGAACGTGAACGTGCAGGTGCTGCCCTCGGACGCCCCGTTGCACGTGGGGCAGCTGGGCAGCTTCACGATCCTTGGTTTCGGACCGCATATCGACCTCGATGTCGTGCATTCCGAGGGGCTGACCTCGGCCCTGTACATCGAGGAAGCCGACAAGGTCGCGGCTCACCGGGACGCCTGGCAACGGCTCACATCTGCCGCGCTCTCGGTCGAGGCGTCGGCGGAACTGATCACAAAGATAAGGAAGAACACATGAGCCACGTTGACGACGCCTCCGCACTCCGCGTGAGCTGGCGGAAATCCTCGTACAGCGATACGGGAGCCCAGTGCGTCGAGTGCGCCATCGTCGACGCCGGGACGGTGGCCGTACGGGACAGCAAGAACCCGAACGGGCCGGCGTTGCTGCTCGACCGCGAGCAGCTGTCCGCGTTCGTTTCCGCCGTGGCCGGGGGCCGGTTCGGCGGTCTCGGGTAGGGAGCCAGGTATGAGCGGCGGCCCGTCCCTCGGTACCCGGGGCGGGCCGTCGGCCGTGTCAGCCCCGCCCCAGGAAGATGGGATTCGTCATGGCCGCCATCGGGCCCGGCACCCCCGGTGTCGTCGCCGGGTGCCGTACCTCGGCGCGTACGTAGGCGGCGTTGGCCGGGGTGGTGTGCCATGTGGTGGTTTCCGTGGCGGGGGTGGTGAAGCGTTGGCCCTGGTCGGTGAGGAGGCGGATGGTGGTGTCGGGTGGGGCGCCGGTAAGGGTGAGGCGGATGGTGACGGGGGTTGAGGGGGATACGGGGAGGCGGTCGCCGATGGTGGCGTGTTCGCCCTTCGGGCCGGTGGCGGTGAAGGTGAGGGTGAGGGCAGCGGATTCGGCGAGGTAGGTGTGGCCCGTGCGGATGCCGGTGAGGATCGCGTCGCGGGAGAGGGCGTCGGCGAGGACGACGGTCTGGGGGAGGCCGATGACGTCCGGGTCGCGGTGGGCGTCGCTGTGGCCGACGGCGGGGAGGAAGCGGCCGTGTCCTTGGGCGTGGGCGATCAGGGAGTTGTCCCAGTCGGCGATGGCCACCTCGTCGTCGAGGGTGAAGGGGCCGTTCCAGACTTCGACGGCGTCCGCGTCGGCGTAACCGAATTTCCAGTTGCAGCCGATGCAGGGGGCGTGCGGGTGGGCCGGGACGACGAGGCCGCCCGCGCGGCGGATGCGGCGGGCGAAGCGGGGGAAGGCGTCGTCGCGGGCGCGGTAGCGCCAGTCGATGAAGGTGCCGGGGTCGGTGCCCATCGCCACCACGTGGCCGTTGCGGGTGGTGACTTCCTCGCCGGTGAGGATGAGCAGGTCATCGCCCCACAGGCCGTCCCACGCGCGGTGCGAGGACGTGGTGTTGTGCTCGGTGGTGGTGAGGAAGTCCAGGCCGGCGGCGCGGGCGAGGGCGGCGATCTGGGCGGGGGTGCGCTTGCCGTCGGAGTGGACGGAATGGAGGTGGCTGTCGCCGCGATACCAGGAACGGCCGCGGCCCTTGGCGCGTTGGGGTGGGTAGACGGGTGTGCGGGGCGCGGGAGGGGGGCCGTGGTGGAGGGTGATGGTGACCTCGTAGGCGAGGCCTTGCGGGGCGACGGTGTACGGGCCGAGGGCGATGTGCCAGGTGCCGGGGTTGACGGGGCCCGGGAGATAGCCGGGCGTGGCGTCGTCGGCGCGGAGGAAGAACTCCGTACGGGCGCCGCCTGACCAGCCGCGGAAGCCGCGGCCGCCCAGGTCCGTGCCGCGTTCGTCGAAGATGCCGATGTCACAGGCGTTGCCGGCGGTGCCGGGGGGAGTGGTGGGGCGGTCGTAGGTGTAGGAGACGGCGATCTCGCGTACGCCGGCGGGGACTTCGACCGGGAGGTATACGTAGTCGGGCGCGCCGGGCGGGAGCCGGCCGGTGAGTTTGCGCGTGGTCTCACCGGTCCGGCCGCCGTCCTGGGCCGCCCCGGTGCCGTCCCCGTCGGCGGCCGCGAAGCTCACACCGTTCAACGTAAGCGCCGCGGCGGCTCCCGTCACCAGGAGCGCGCGGCGCCCGAGCGGATCGGTAGTGCCGGGTGTGTCGCTGGTGCCGATGATGTCGATGGGGTTTCTGGCGTCGGTGGCGTCGGTGGCGTCGGTGGCGTCGGTGGCGTCGGTGGCGTCGGTGGTGCCAGCGGTGCCGCTGGTGTCGCTGGTTCTGTCGTCGTCGCACATGGGCATCGCTCCCGGGTGGTCGTGGCGGATGCGGTGTACGGAGGCCTTCGTGGGCCCTCGTGGGCCACAGCGAACCTTCGTATTCAGGCGTGAACGGGCGGACAAGGGAAGGGGGCGGGGCGGAAGCACTCCCGCGTACGGGGGACGCGGCGGGTGTGGTGGCGCGGCACGTGTCGCCTGAGCCGTACGCGTCCTCCGTACCGGCCCCCGGCGCCTCATGGACGCCGGCTCTCCCCGCCGGTAGGAAGGAAGCACTGCCGACGCGGAGGTACGCCCAGTATGCGGATCTCGACCACCATCTTCCTGACCGACGAGACCGTCCGGCCCGACCGGCTGGCCCGGGAACTGGAGCAGCGCGGTTTCGCCGGGCTCTACCTTCCGGAGCACACGCACATCCCGGCGAGCCGTGACACGCCCGCCCCCATGGGTGAGCCGCTGCCGCGCGAGTACGGGCGCACCCTCGACCCGTTCGTGGCGCTGAGCCAGGCCGCCGCCGTCACCGAACGGCTGACGGTCGCCACCGCCGTCACCCTCGTCGCCCAGCACGACCCGATCGCCCTGGCCAAGCAGGTGGCCTCGCTGGACTTCCTGTCGGGCGGTCGGTTCACGCTGGGGGTCGGGTACGGCTGGAACGTGGAGGAGGCGGCCGACCACGGGGTCGAGTGGTCCACCCGGCGCGCACTCGTACGGGAGCGGATGCTGCTGATGCGCGCCCTGTGGGCGGACGAGCCGACCTCGTACGAGGGCCGGTTCGTCTCCGTACGGGCCAGCCTGGCGCACCCGAAGCCGGTCAAGGGCGCGCCGCGCACGCTGCTCGGCGGCGCGGCGGGGCCACGGCTCTTCGCGAGCATCGCGGACTACGCGGACGGGTGGCTGCCGATCGGTGCCTCGGGGCTGGCGGAGGCGTTGCCGGCGCTGCGGCAGGCGTGGTCGGAGGCGGGCCGGGACGGCGAGCCGGTGGTCGTGCCGTGCGGGGTGCGGCCGTCGGCGGGGAAGCTGGCGCGGCTGCGGGACTTGGGGCTGGAGGAGGTCGTCGTGGGGCTGCCGGCGGCGGGGGAGGCGGAGGTGCTGCGGACGCTGGACGAGTACGCGCAGTATTTGTGACGCGGGCGGTGCCGGCGAGGGTGGGGCGGCGGCTCTCGCGCGCATACGGTCACATTCGTCCCGTCCGCCCTGCCCGCCTTACGGGCGCGTCCCTCCCGTCCAGGCTGTCCGCCCCACGGCCGCACCCCTCCCCGCCCAGGCTGCCCGCCGCGCCTCCGGAGGGAACCTCCGCATGACGTGATCAGTGGCACACCGTCGCAGGCCATCCGGTCGGCGGCACGGTCGGTGGTCGCTCGTATGCTCGTTGGATGACTAGCAGCGCGCAGGTACCCGGGCAGGGGACGGATCCGGTGGCAGTCCCCGCCGACACCACCCCGCCCGTCACCGCCCCCACCGCCAACGCCATGCGCCGCGCCCTCAAGCGCGCCCGTGACGGCGTCGCGCTCGACGTCGGCGAGGCGGCGGTGCTGCTCCAGGCGCGCGGCGACGACCTGCGGGACCTGTGCGCGTCGGCGGCCCGGGTGCGCGACGCGGGGCTGGCGGCCGCCGGGCGGCCGGGTGTCATCACGTACTCCAAAAGCGTGTTCATCCCGCTCACCCGCCTGTGCCGCGACAAGTGCCACTACTGCACGTTCGTGACCGTCCCCGGCAAGCTGCGCCGCGCCGGTCACGGCATGTTCATGTCCCCCGACGAGGTGCTGGACATCGCCCGCCGCGGCGCCGAACTGGGCTGCAAGGAAGCCCTGATCACGCTCGGCGACAAGCCGGAGGAGCGCTGGCCCGAGGCGCGTGAGTGGCTGGAGGCCGAGGGGTACGACTCCACGATCGCGTACGTCCGCTCCATCGCCATCCGCATCCTGGAGGAGACGGGGCTGCTGCCCCACCTGAACCCGGGCGTGCTGTCCTGGACGGACTTCCAGACCCTCAAGCCGGTCGCCCCGTCGATGGGCATGATGCTGGAGACCACCGCCGAGCGCCTGTGGAGCGAGCCCGGCAACCCGCACTACGGCTCCCCCGACAAGGAGCCGGCCGTCCGGCTGCGCGTCCTGGAGGACGCCGGGCGCTCCAACGTGCCGTTCACCAGCGGCCTGCTCATCGGCATCGGTGAGACGTACGAGGAGCGCGCCGAGTCGCTGTTCGCGCTCCGCAAGGTGCAGCGGGCGTACCACGGCATCCAGGAAGTCATCGTCCAGAACTTCCGCGCCAAGCCGGACACGGCCATGCGCGGGATGCCGGACGCCGAGCTGGAGGACCTGGCCGCCACCGTCGCCGTCGCCCGGCACATCCTGGGCCCGGCCGGCTGCATCCAGGCGCCGCCCAACCTGGTCGACTCCGAGTACGCGCTGCTCATCGACGCGGGCATCGACGACTGGGGCGGCGTCTCCCCGGTGACGCCCGACCACGTCAACCCCGAGCGGCCGTGGCCCCGGATCGAGGAGCTGGCCGAGAAGTCCGCCGCCGCGGGCTTCGAGCTGCGCGAGCGGCTGGCCGTCTACCCGGAGTACGTACAGCGTGGCGAGCCCTGGCTCGACCCGCGCCTGCTGCCGCACGTACGGGCGCTGGCCGACCCGGAGACCGGCCTGGCCCGCCCGGACGCCGTGGTCGAGGGCCGCCCCTGGCAGGAGCCCGACGAGGGCTTCTCGATGAGTTCAGCGGGCCGTACGGACCTGCACCGCACCATCGACACGGACGGCCGCACCGCCGACCGGCGTGACGACTTCGACGAGGTGTACGGCGACTGGGACGCGCTGCGCGAGGCCGCCGCCCCCGGTATGGCGCCCGAGCGCATCGACACCGACGTCCGCGCCGCCCTGGCGCAGGCCGCCGACGACCCGACCAAGCTCAGCGACGACCAGGCGCTCGCCCTGCTGCACGCCGACGGCCCGGCACTCGACGCGCTCTGCGGCATCGCCGACGACCTGCGCCGCGCCACGGTCGGCGACGACGTCACGTACATCGTCACCCGCAACATCAACTTCACCAACGTCTGCTACACCGGCTGCCGGTTCTGCGCCTTCGCCCAGCGCCGCACGGACGCCGACGCGTACACCCTCTCCCTCTCCCAGGTCGCCGACCGCGCCCAGCAGGCGTGGGACGTGGGCGCGGTCGAGGTCTGCATGCAGGGCGGCATCCACCCCGACCTGCCCGGCACGGCCTACTTCGACATCGCCCGCGCCGTCAAGGAACGCGTGCCCGGGATGCACGTCCACGCCTTCTCGCCCATGGAGGTCGTCAACGGCGCGTCACGCACCGGCCTGTCCATCCGCGAGTGGCTGAGCGAGGCCAAGGCCGCCGGCCTGGACACCATCCCCGGTACCGCCGCCGAGATCCTCGACGACGAGGTCCGCTGGGTGCTGACCAAGGGCAAACTGCCCACCGCCACCTGGATCGAGGTCATCAAGACCGCCCACGAGCTGGGCATCCGCTCGTCCTCGACGATGATGTACGGCCACGTGGACCAGCCCCGGCACTGGCTCGGCCACCTCCGCCTGCTCGCCGGGATCCAGCAGGAGACCGGCGGCTTCACCGAGTTCGTGACCCTGCCGTTCATCCACACCAACGCGCCCGTCTACCTGGCCGGCATCGCCCGCCCCGGCCCGACCACCCGCGACAACCGCGCCGTGACCGCCATGGCCCGCGTCCTGCTGCACCCGCACATCCCCAACATCCAGACCAGCTGGGTCAAGCTCGGCACGGAAGGCGCCGCCGAGATGCTCCGCTCCGGGGCCAACGACCTCGGCGGCACGCTGATGGAGGAGACCATCTCGCGCATGGCGGGCTCCAGTTACGGCTCGTACCGCTCCATCCAGGACCTGATCGCCATCGCGGACGCCGCGGGCCGCCCGTCGCGCGCCCGTACGACGACGTACGGCCCGGTGCCGGCGGAGCGCGAGGCGGCGGCGCTGGCCTCGGACGGGCACCTGCCGGAGCTGCTGCCGGTGGTGGAGTAGCGGGGCGGGGCCGGGCGCGGCCGTCTCCCGCTACGGTTACGCCCGGAAGCCCGCCGGGGGAGCGCGGGCCCGGGAGGTGAGCGGTGGACCGCAGGCGGCTCTCGCGCCAGGAACTGATCCGCGCCCGGCGCGGGGACGGCTTCGTCGGCAGGGAAGGGGAGCTGACCGCGTTCCGGGCCAACCTCCACCGCGACCCGGCCGACCCGGACTTCCGCTTCCTGCACCACCTGCACGGCCAGGGCGGCGTCGGAAAGACCTCCCTGGTGCAGCGGTTCGAGCAGCTGGCACGCGACCGGGGCGCGCTGACCGTGTACGTCGACGAGTCGGCGCACAGCGTCCCGGACGCGATGGCCGCGATCAGCGCCCGCCTGGGCCGCCAGGGCAGCCCGCTGAAGGCCTTCGACAAGCTGCTGGCCACCTACCGGGAGCGGCGGCACGAGGCGGAGGCGGTGCTCGCTGGGCCGGACGAGCCGGGCGGCGAGCCGCCGCCCTCACCCGGCAGCATGGTCATCGCCAGGGCGGGCGTGGCGGGCCTGGGCCTGATCCCGGGCGTCGGACCCTTCGCCGGCGCGCTGGACACCACCCACGTCGCCCGCGGCGCCGAACGGCTGCGCGGCCGGCTCGGCGCCCGGCTGCGCAGCCACGACGACGTCCAGCTGGTCCTGTCCCCGGTCGAGGTGCTGACCCCGGTCTTCGTACGGGAACTGGGCGACGCCGCCGACGCCGTGCCCCTGCTGGTGCTCTTCTTCGACACGTACGAGGCGACCGGGCCGCTCCTGGACACCTGGCTGCGCGACGTCCTCTTCAGCGACCGCTACGGGCTGCTGGCGCAGAACGTCGTGGTCGTCCTGGCGGGGCGCGACGCGCTGGACCGCACCTGCTGGGCCGACCACCTCGACCATGTCACGGACGTACCGCTGGACGCCTTCACGGAGGCGGAGGCGCGGCAGTTCCTGTCGGCCAAGGACATCACCGACCCCGGCACCGTCGACGCCATCCTGCGGCTCTCCGGCGGCCTGCCGGTACTCGTCTCCACCCTCGCCGGGAGCCGGCCCGGCGCCGCGGACGCCGTCGACGATCCCAGTGACACGGCCGTCGAGCGCTTCCTGAAGTGGGAGACCGACCCGGTACGGCGGGAGGCCGCGCTGGCCGCCGCCCTGCCGTGCCACCTGGACGAGGACGTGTACCGGGAGGCGGTCGGCGCGGAGGCCGCCGGCCACTTCGGCTGGCTGTGCGCGCTGCCGTTCGTGACCGGGCGCGGCGGCCGGTGGCAGTACCACGAGGTGGTCCGTTCGGCGATGCTGCGCCTCCAGCGCCGCCGCTCGCCGCGCGCGTGGGCCGAACGGCACGGGCGGCTGGCGGAGGCGGCGCGGCGGTGGAGGCAGGAGTACGCGGGGGACCGGGGCGCGGGCGGGTGCCGCAGGGACGAGCGGTGGCGGGAACTGCGGCTGGGGGAGATCTACCACGGGCTGTGCGCCGATCCGCGGGGGTTCCTGCCCGAGGCGCTGTCCGAGGTGACGGCCACCGCCGAGCACGAGCCGTCCGCCGTACGCCTGGTCGCGGAGACCGTACGGAAGGCGGGGGAGGACGCGGACGCGCCGGAGGTACGCGACTGGGGCACGCGGCTGACGGCGGCCCTCGACGGGGCGGACGGGCTGGTCGCGGTGCTGACGGCCCTGCTGGCCCGGCCCGGCCTCGACCTGCCGGAACAGGTAGGGATCCACCGCCTGCGCGGCCGCGAGCACCGCAAGGCCGAGTCCTGGCAGCAGGCCCTCGCGGACTTCGACCGGTGCCTGGAGCTGGCGCCGGACGATGTGCGGGGGCTCGTCGGGCGGGGGCTGACGTACCGGTACCAGCGGGAGTTCCTGAGCGCGGCCATGGACTTCCTCCGCGCCCGCACCCGCGAACCCGGCATGGTGTCCGCCGCCTTCCAGTTCGCCGAGGTCATGCGCCTGATGGGGTGGCACGAGGGCGCGCTGGCCGCCTTCGACCGAACGCTGGAACTGGACCCGCGGCACGCGCCGGCGCACGGCAGCCGCGCCGTCTGCCTGCGCCGCCTGGGACGGTGCGAGGAGGCCCTGGCGGGCCTGGCGCGCGCCATCGAGCTGCGGCCCGGATACGCCTGGGCGATGGCCGAACGGGGCATGGCCTACTGGACGATGGGCCGGTACGCCGAGGCGTTCGCGGAGTTCGACCGGGCACTGGCCCACAACCCGCGGTACGGGTGGGCGTACGGGGCCAGAGGCAGCCTCCGCCTCGTGACGGGCCGGCTCGACGCCGCCCTGGCGGATCTCGACACGGCCGTCGGCCATGGGACGGCGACCGAATGGACCTTCGCCCGTCGCGCCACGGCCCACCTCCTGCGGGGAGCGGAAGCCGCGGCACTCGCCGACTGCGACCGGGCCCTCGCCGCCGACGGGGACGGGCCACCGGCCTTCCTCCTGGCCATGAAGGCCGGCTGTCTGCGCCGCGCCCACCGGCCGGACGCGGCGCGGGAAGCCGTCGAGGCGGCCGCGGGCCTGGCGCCGGAACGGCCGGTGGTCCGGTACGAGGCCGCGATGCTCGCGAGCGCCGACGCGGGCGTACGGGGCGCGGCGTCCGCCTGGGAGGCGCTGCGGACCGCGACCGAGGAGAGCCGGCCGCCGGGGAGCAGTGACCCCGCGGGGGAGGCCAGGGCCGCCGTCGTCAGCAGGTGCGCGCTCGGCGACTGGGACGGCGCGTGTACATCGGTCGCCGGGCTGCTGGGTGACGGGACGGCGTGGGAGCACGTGGCCGATGTGGAGTTCGGCGTACGGGACCTGACGGCGACCTGGCCGGAACGGGACGCGTCGGCCGGCGGCCGGCTGGAGGCGGTCCGTCACCTGCTCCTGCGCCGCATGGACGAAGCGGCCGCCGCCGGCCGCTGACCCTCACCCGTCCCCCGACTCCGCCTCCGCCTCGTGCTGGAGGATGCACTGCTGCCACTGCGCCAGTGCTTCCGCACGGTCGCCGCCGGTGTCCTCGGCGGCGGAGATGAGCGCGTCGGCGGCCATCGCGGCCAGCCGGACGGTGACCTGGCACACGTCGCGCTGGGAGAGCGGACGGAGGAGTTCCACGGCACCGTCGCTGTCACCGGCCAGGGCACAGGCCACGGCGGCCATGGCGGTGCGGTCCCACTCGAAGTCGGGCATGGCGGAAGCATTCCCCCGGCGCGCCGGTCGTATGGCCTCGGTACGCAGGGGGCACGACTGTGCTGATCGGGACCGTCGTGATCAAAAGCCTCCTCCGGGGTGACTGTTCGCATAGCGTTCCTTGCCCGAAGCTGACTGTTCTTGGTCGATTACAGTGCTGCGGCAGGGGGAGAGTAAGGGCCCCGTAAGGGAAGTGGTGGGCCACGGGGAGGGACGAGAGTGAGCACAGCGGCAGGCGGCACGGCCATCTGGGGCCGGGCCGAACAGCAGGACTTCCGCAGCCGGGTACGCGGCTGTCTGCTGGGCGGGGCGATCGGCGACGCGCTCGGCGCCGGCATCGAGTTCAGCTCGCTGGACGCGATCCGCGAGGCGCACGGCCAGGACGGCGTGACGGACTACGTACCCGCCTTCGGACGGCGCGGCACGGTCACCGACGACACCCAGATGACCCTGTTCACCGTCGACGGCCTGATCCGGGCCCAGGTGCGGCGCGACACCGGCGCCTGGCACCCGCCCACCGACGTGCACCGCGCGTACCTGCGCTGGGCCGCCACCCAGCGCGACTGGGGCCCCGACGAGCGCAGGAAGGACGACGGCTGGCTGGCGCGCGAGGAGTGGCTGTACGCGCAGCGGGCGCCCGGCCGGGCCTGCCTGTCCGGGCTCGGTGACGAGGTCATGGGCACGCTGGAGAAGCCCAAGAACCCCGACTCCAAGGGCTGCGGCGCGGTGATGCGCTCCGCGCCGTTCGGGCTGCTGGTCGGCTGGGAGCCGCAGCTGGTCTTCCAGCTCGCCGTCGAGTGCGCCGCCCAGACGCACGGCCACCCCACCGGGTACCTCGCGGCCGGCGCCCTGGCGGTGATCACCCACTCGCTGGCCCGGGGCGAGGACCTGGACGGCGCCGTACAGAAGTCCCTGGCCCACCTGGCCGCCCGGCCGGGCCACGAGGAGACCAGCGAGGCGCTCAAGCAGGCGCTGGGCGCCGTACGGCAGGGCACGCCCACAGCAGCCCGGGTGGAGTCACTGGGCGAGGGCTGGACCGCCGAGGAGGCCCTGGCGATCGGTGTGTACTGCGCGCTGGTCGCCGAGGACGTCCGGCACGGGCTGCTGCTGGCGGTCAACCACGGCGGGGACAGCGACTCGACCGGCGCCGTCTGCGGCAACCTCCTGGGCACCCTGCACGGCGAGACCGCGCTGCCGCCCGTGTGGCTGGCCGAGGTGGAGGGCCGGGCGACGATCCTCCAGCTCGCCGACGACTTCGCCATGGAGATGACACAGGGGCCCGCGCTGCACGGGCCGGGGCACTCGGCGCCGGGGTGGCTGGAGCGGTATCCGCGGGCGTGACGGCCGGGGCCGGACCGACCCCTCGCTCGCCCGGTGAACTCCCGCACCCCTCACCGCCGTTCGCTTCGTCCCGCTTTAGGGGAGTCCCGGTCGACAAACCCGCCCCCCGCATGCGAGAACAGCCCAGGGGGCCGCGGACGGTCCGTGCCGGAAGCGTACGAGGGGGAGAGACAGCATGGGCCGCTACCTGCTGCGCAGGCTCGCCGGTCACCTGGTCCTGGTGATCGTGGCGGCGTCCCTGACGTACGTCCTCGCCGGCCTGAGCCTGAACCCGCGCGCCCGCTTCGAGAACCGCAACCCGCCGCTGCCCGAGGCCGCCGTCACCCGCACCCTCGACGACGTCAACATGAACCCGGACACCCCCGTGGTGACCCGCTTCACACGCTGGGCCGGTGACCTCGTCGGCCACGGCGACCTCGGCCGCACCGTCTCCGGCGACTCGCTCAACGACGACTTCGGCCGCCGGGTCGGCGTCAGCACCCGGCTGCTGCTCCTGGCCACGTTCGCCGGCTCGGTCCTCGGCGTCGCCGTCGGCGCGTACGGAGCGATCCGCCAGTACCGGATCTCCGACCGCTTCTCCACCCTCGCGTCATTCTTCGTGCTGGCGATGCCGGTGTTCGTGATCGGCGTCGCGCTGAAGATCGGTGCCACCGCCCTCAACGACGGTACGCAAACGCTCAAGGTGCTCGGGGAGTACGACGCGCAGTACGCCGGCCGATGGGATCCCGCCGCCCTCCTCAACCGCGCCCAGCACATGCTGCTGCCCGCCCTGACCCTCATCATCGTGCAGGTCGCGCTCTACAGCCGCTACCAGCGCAACACCATGCTGGACGTGCTCGGCGCCGACTTCCTGCGCACCGCCCGCGCCAAAGGCCTGCGCCGCCGCACCGCGCTGTTACGGCACGGGCTGCGCACGGCCGTCCTGCCGGTCGTGCCGCTGCTGGTCTACAACATCGTGCTGCTCTTCGCCGGTGCCACCTTCGTCGAGAAGACCTTCGGCTGGCACGGCATGGGCGAACTGCTCGTCGACGCGGTCGCCGGGCAGGACGTCAACGCGGTCGCCGCGGTCGGCGTGTTCACGGCCGTACTGGTGCTGGCCGCCGGGCTGCTCTCGGACCTCCTGTACGCGGCCCTCGACCCCCGCGTACGGGTGCGGTGATGGCAGCCCCGAAGCGCGGCCGTACGCCGCGGGACCGCCCCACCGCCCGGCCCGCCTCGCGCACCCGCCTCACCGCCCGCCGCTTCGCGCGCAACCGGCTCGCGGTGGCGGGCCTGGCGATGCTCGTCCTGCTCTTCCTCGCCGCGTACGCGGGCCCGCTCCTCACCCCCTGGGACCACCGCACCCACGACTTCCTCAACTTCCTCTCCGGGCCGTCCGCCGAGCACTGGTGGGGCACCACCCAAAGCGGCCTGGACCTGTACGCGCTGACCCTGCGCGGGCTCCAGAAGTCCCTGGTCATCGGCCTCCTCGTGGGCGTGCTGTCGACCTTCCTGTCGGCCGTCGTGGGCGCCTTCGCCGGATACTTCGGCGGCTGGACCGACCGCGCGCTGACCGGGTTCGTCGACCTGCTGCTGGTGATGCCCGCGTTCCTGGTCGTCGCCGTCCTGTCGCCGCTGGTCCGCGGCTCCGGCTGGCCGGTCTTCGTCGTCCTGCTGGCCGCCTTCAGCTGGATGGTCACCGGGCGGGTGGTCCGCAGCGTGACGCTCACGCTCAAGGAACGCGAGTACGTCAAGGCCGCCCGCTACATGGGGGTTCCGGGGCCGGTGATCGTCTTCCGGCACATCCTGCCCAACATGGCCTCGCTGCTGATCATCGAGGCGGTGATCCAGGCCGGCGCCGCGGTCATCGGGGAGAGCGGACTGTCGTACTTCGGCTTCGGGGTCCAGCCGCCGGACGTGTCGCTCGGCACGATCATCGCCGACCACACCAACATGGCCGCGAGCTACCCGTGGCTGTTCTTCTTCCCCGCCGGGTGCCTGGTGCTCATCGGCGTCTCCCTCGCCTTCATCGGCGACGGGCTGCGGGACGCGCTGGACCCCGGCGCCGTGGGGGCACAGGCCCGCGCCAAGGGCCGTGCGAAGCGCGGCCACCGCGCCACCGCCACGGAGGGCCGCCGCCCGTGACCGGACCCCGCACCACCACCCCGGACGCGCCGCCCGCCGCCCGCCCCGCCCTCCAGGTGACCGACCTGCACGTCACCTTCCCCGGCGAGGACGGCCCGGTGCACGCCGTACGCGGTCTGAGCTACGCCGTACGGCCCGGAGAGGTGCTCGGCATCGTCGGCGAGTCCGGCTCGGGCAAGTCGGCTGCCGCGCAGGCCGTCCTCGGGCTGCTGCCGGACGGCGCCGAGGTACGGGGCTCCGTCCAACTGGACGGCCGCGAACTGCTCGGCCTCGACGACGCCGCGCTGTCCGGCATCCGCGGCAACGGCATCAGCATGGTCTTCCAGGATCCGCTGTCCGCCCTCACCCCCGTCTACAGCATCGGCAGCCAGCTCGTCGAAGCGCTCCGCGTCCACCAGGACATCAGCCGCAAGGCCGCACGGGCCCGCGCCGTCGAACTCCTGGCCCTGGTCGGCATCCCCGACCCGCACCGCCGCGCGGACGCCTTCCCGCACGAGTTCTCCGGCGGGATGCGGCAGCGCGCGGTGATCGCCATGGCCATCGCCAACGACCCGCGGGTCATCGTCGCGGACGAGCCGACGACCGCGCTGGACGTCACCATCCAGGCCCAGATCCTGGACGTCCTGCGCACCGCCCGGGAGGTGACCGGCGCCGCGGTCGTCCTGATCACCCACGACCTGGGGGTGGTCGCCGGGTTCGCGGACCGGGTGCAGGTCATGTACGCGGGACGGCCGGTGGAGTCCGGGACGGTCGACGAGATCTACTACCGGCCCCGGATGCCGTACACGATCGGCCTGCTGGGCGCCACGCCCCGGCTGGACGCTCCTACGGGCGAGCCGCTCGTACCCGTACACGGCACCCCGCCGTCCCTGGCGTCCCTGCCTCCCGGCTGCCCGTTCGCACCGCGCTGCCCGGTAGCCGTAACCCCCTGCCACACAACGGAACCCGCCCCGTCCCGGGCCGCGACCACCGCGCACACCGCCGCCTGCCACCGCAGCGGGGAGATCGCGACGGGGGCGGTGCCGCGGGCGGGGATGTTTGGTGGGGCCGGGGCGGGGGCGGGGGCGGGGGTGGGAGTGGGAGCGGGGGAGGGGGCCTCGGGGTCGGCGGGGGTGCTCCTGGGGACGGACCTGGGAACGTCCCTGGGAACGGACCCGGAATTGCAACCGGACCCGGAGTCGCACCCGGACCCGGAATTGCACCCGGACCCGGAGTCGCACCCGGACCCGGAGTCGCACCCGGACCCGGAGTCGCACCCGGACCCGGAGTCGCACCCGGCCCCGGGCCCGGAGCCGCACCCGGACCCGGAGCCGCACCCAGCCCCGCAACCGGCCCCGGAACCACAACCGGAACCGGACCCACCGCATACGCATCGCGCGCCTACGAGGCCGAATCGAACGGCCACGTCCCCCCAGCTGGGGGTTACCCAGGGGCGGCGGCCACGAAGCGTGCCGCCTCCCGTCCTCGAAGTCGACGGTCTCGTCAAGCACTTCCCGGTCACCCGGGGCACCTTCGTCAAGCGGACCGTGGGCACCGTACGGGCCGTGGACGGCATCAGTCTCACCGTACGGGAGGGCGAGACGGTCGCCCTGGTCGGTGAGTCGGGGTGCGGCAAGACCACCACCCTGATGGAGATCATGGACCTGGCGGCCGGGCAGGCGGGCACCGTCCGCCTCTTCGGCCGGGACGTACGGGACCTGGACCGCGCCGCGCGCCGCGGCCTGCGCCGGGACCTCCAGATCGTCTTCCAGGACCCGACGGCCGCGCTGGACCCGCGGATGCCGGCCGGCGACATCCTCGCCGAGCCGCTGCGTACCCACCGCCGGCCCCGGGACCGGATCGCCGCCCGCGTCACCGCCCTGCTGGAGACGGTCGGGCTGTCGGCCGCGGACGCCGGCCGGTACCCGCGCGAGTTCAGCGGCGGCCAGCGCCAGCGCATCGCCATCGCGCGCGCCCTGGCGCTGGAGCCGCGGCTGCTGGTGCTGGACGAGCCGGTCTCCGCGCTCGACGTGTCCGTACAGGCCGGCGTGCTGAACCTGCTGGACGAGCTGAAGGCCCGGCTGGGGCTCAGCTACCTGCTCGTCGCCCACGACCTGTCCGTCGTGCGGCACAGCGCCGACCGGGTCGCGGTCATGTACCTGGGCCGCATCGTGGAGTCGGGGGACACGGCGGACGTGTTCGCGGCGCCGTCGCACCCGTACACGCGGGCCCTGCTGTCCGCCGTACCGCTGCCCGACCCGCGCAAGGAACGGGCCCGGGCGCGGAACCGCATCCTGCTGAGCGGCGACCTGCCCAGTCCGCTGGACGTGCCGTCCGGCTGCCGGTTCCGCGGCCGCTGTCCGCTGTACGCGACGCTCGGCCCGCCGGAGCAGCGCCGCTGCCGGGACGAGGACCCGGCGCCGCGCCCCGTCGCGCCCCGCCACCAGGCGGCCTGCCACTACGCGTCGGCCGACCCGTACGCCGCAGCCGCCCCGGCCTCGCCCGGAGGAGGCTGAAGAACACCTCCCGCACCGCGCCCGCCCTGTGTTTACGTCAGTCAGCCCAGTCGAGAAAGGGATCGTCTCCGCAATGAAGCACTCCAGAGTTCCGCTCGCCCTCGTCGCCACCGTAGCGGTGTCCGCACTGGCACTGACCGCGTGCGGCGGGTCGGACGACGAGGGCGGTGGCGGCAAGCCGGAACAGGCGCCGAAGACCACCGCACTGGACATCAACAGGACCGACCCCGCGCAGCTCACCCAGGGCGGCACGCTGAACTGGGCGATCGACCAGTTCCCGGTGCAGTTCAACGAAATGGAGACGGACGGCAACCAGGCCGCCACCAACGCCGTGGTCGAGGCCGTGCTGCCGTCGCTGTGGCACTCGGCGCCCGACGGCGAGCAGGTGCCCAACAAGGCGTTCCTGCTCGACGCCGCCAGCCGTACGGAGGGCGGCAAGCAGATCGTCACGTACCACCTGAACCCCAAGGCCAAGTGGTCCGACGGCACCCCCATCACCTACCGGGACCTGGAGGCCAACGTCCGGGCGCTGAGCAGCAAGGACCCGGCGTTCAAGGTCGGCGCGCCGGCCGGGTACGAGGACGTGTCGTCCGTCCGCAGGGGCAAGGACGACCACGAGGCCGTGCTGACCTTCGACAAGCCGTACGCGGACTGGCGCGCGCTGTTCGGCGCGCCGAACAACACCCCGCTCTACCCGGCGAAGTACATGGCCGACGCCAAGAGCTTCACCACCGGATACCTCAACGCGATCCCGGTCACCGCCAACGCGTACAAGCTCGGCGGCATCGACAAGACCGCGCAGACCGTCACCCTGGTGCCCGACCCCGCCTGGTGGGGCGAGAAGCCGAAACTCGACAAGATTGTCTTCCATGCGATGACGACCGAGTCGATGCCCGGCGCCTACGCCAACGGCGAGATCGACTACTTCGACCTGAACGCCGGTGTCGCCGCCTTCAAGCAGGCCTCGGCCGTGAAGTCGGGCGAGATCCGCGAGGCCGGTGGCCCCAATTACCGGCACCTGACGTTCAACGGCCGCAGCCCCAAGCTCAGCGACCCGAAGGTGCGCAAGGCGCTGTTCACGGCCACCGACCGCGAGACGCTCGTGAAGTCCAGCGTCAAAGGCCTCAACTGGGCCGCCAAGCCGCTCGACAACCACTTCCTGATGCCCAACCAGAAGGGCTACCGGAACAACTCCGGCGACCTCGGCACGTACGACCAGAAGGCCGCCGGCCGCATGCTGGACGAGGCCGGGTGGAAGCTGGACGGCGGCAAGGTCCGCAAGAAGGGCGGCGAGGAGCTCAAGCTGCGGTTCCTGATCCCCACCGGCCAGCCCGCCGCCAAGAACGAGGCCACCATCCTCACCCAGATGTGGGCCCAGGTCGGCGTCCGGCTGGACATCCGGACGGTGCCGGTCAACGAGTTCTTCGACAAGTACGTGACGCCGGGCGACTTCGACGTGGCGCCCTACAGCTACTCCCGTACGCCGTTCCCCGCGACCGGCTCCAGCAACACCTACCGCCGCGACGGCGGCGGCAACGACTCCAAGACCGGCAGCGCCAAACTGGACGACCTGCTGGACAAGGCCGGCCGCAGCCCCGACCAGGCCGCCGCCCTGGCGGCCGTCAACGCGGCCGACGCGGAGGCGTGGCAGGTCGCGGGCGTGCTGCCCACCTACCAGCTCCCCGAGATCACCGCGGCCAAGAAGAACCTGGCCAACCTCGGCGCGCAGGGCATGGCCGACATCGTCTACGAGCGGATCGGGTACACGAAGTAGCCCGCGGGGGCGGCACCCGCGCCACCGGTGCCGCCGCCGTCACCGGCCCCGTCCTCGCTCCCGCCCCCGTCCTCGCTCCCGGCCCCGTCCTCGTCGTCACCGGAGTTGATTCGGGCCAGCACCGCGTCCCGCTCCGGAGTGTCCTCCGGGCGCACGAAGCCGATCAGGACGTACAGCACCAGCGAGGTGGCCACCGGCGCGACGATCTGGAGCTGGAGCTGGACGCCGGACAGCCCGTCATGGGTGAGCCAGAAGGCGAACAGCCCGGCCGCCCAGGACACCAGCGCCGCCGTCGGCCCCGACCTGCGGAACCGCGGCACCATGCCCAGCAGGAACGGGATGGAGACCGGACCCACCAGCCCGGCCACCCACGTGATGACGACGGTGATGATGTCCTCGAACGTCGGCGAGTTCACCTGGGTGGCGACGGCCATCGACAGGGCCAGGAACGCGACGGTGGACAGCCGCGCCGCCAGCAGCCCCGCCCGGTGCGACCAGCCGCGGGCCCGCGCGCCCAGCTTCGGCAGCGCGGGCGCGATGTCGCGGGTGAAGACGGCGGAGATGGCGTTGGCGTCTGAGGAGCACATGGCCATCGTGTGCGAGAAGAACCCGACGATGACCAGGCCCAGCAGGCCGTGCGGCAGCAGGCGTTCGGTGAGCAGCGCGTACGCGTCGGACGCGTCCGGCCTCTCGGCCCTGACCAGCAGCGGCGCCACCCACATCGGGAAGAAGAGCACCGCGGGCCACACGAACCACAGGGCCGCGGACAGCCGCGCCGAGCGCCGCGCCTCGCGTGCGTTGCGGGTGGCCATGTAGCGCTGCGCCTGGTTCCACATCCCGCCGCTGTACTCGAAGGTCTTGATGAACAGGTACGCGAGCAGGAACGTCAGCGTGTACGGGCCGGCCGTCGGCCGCGCATGACCGTCCGGCAGCCGGTCCCACACCGTCCACAGCGCGCTGACGCCGCCCAGCTCGGCCAGCACGGTCACCAGCATCGCCACGCCCGCCAGCAGCTGGATGACGAACTGGCCCAGTTCGGTGAGCGCGTCCGCCCACAGGCCGCCGACCGTGCAGTAGACGCCGGTGACCACCCCGGTGATCAGGATGCCCTGGTGGAGGGAGAGGCCGGTGAACACCGACAGCAGGGTCGCGATCGCCGCCCACTTGGCCCCCACGTCCACGATCTTCAGCAGGACGCCGGACCAGGCGAGGGCCTGCTGGGTGGGCAGGTTGTAGCGGCTCTTGAGGTACTCCAGCGGGGACGCGACGCGCAGCCGCGAGCGCAGCCGGTTCAGCCGCCCGGCGAAGAGGCGCGCCCCGACGGCGATACCGACCGCGATGGGGAAGGACCAGGTGACGTACGAGGTGACGCCGTACTGGTAGGCGATGCCCGCGTACCCGGTGAACATCACCGCGCTGTAACCCGACATGTGGTGCGAGATGCCGGACAGCCACCACGGCATCCGGCCCCCGGCGGTGAAGAAGTCGCTCACGTCGTCCACACGCTTGTGGGACCACACGCCGATCGCGACCATCACGCCGAAGTAGCCGATGAGCACGGTCCAGTCGAGACTGTTCATGTGCCCCTCCAGGGGTCCGCCTTGTGAACGGGGAGACACGTGGCCGTACGTTCCGCGGGGCGGCGCCCCCGTGCGGGAGCGGGGACTTCGGGGATTGAACCGTTCTTGGCGTGGGGTGGTCAAGGGTGCGGGTGGTCAAGGATGTGAACTGGTGGCAGGGGAGCGAACGGATATGTGTTCTCACCCGGAGGGGACGGGAAGGGGCGGGAGGGGACGGAGAGGGGGAGGGGGCTGGCAGCGCCTGAGGGAATCAGCGGGTTTGAGAGATTCGGCGGGGCCTAGCGCATGATCTCCCCGGCGTTCACCAGCAGCGACTGGCCGGTGATCGCCCGCGCCCGGTCGGACGCCAGGAAGACCGCGGTCTGCGCGACATCGGCGTCCGTCGCCATCTCCGGCAGCGCCATCCGCGCGGTGAGCCGGTCCAGCACCTCGCGCTCCGGTACGCCCTCGGCGTGCGCCGCGTACCGTACGTACGCCTCGACCTGCGGCCCCCACATCCAGCCCGGCTGCACGGTGTTGACCCGTATCCGGCGCGGCCCCAGCTCCCGCGCCAGCGAGTACATCGCCGAAACCAGCGCCCCCTTGGACGCCGCGTACGCCGCCTGCCGCACCTCGGACGGCGCGGCGACCGACGACTGGGTGCCGATCAGCACGACCGACCCGCCGCCGCGCTCCGTCATCGACGGCAGGCAGGCGCGCGTCATGCGCAGCGCGCCGAACAGGTTGATGTCCACGACCTGCTGCCAGGCGCCGAAGTCGGCGTCCGCCAGCCCGCCGAAGTGCGAGTCCAGGGCGGCCACCTGTACGACGGCGTCGACGCCCCCGAAGCGCTCGGTGGCGAGGGCGGCCAGGGCGGCGCACTGTTCCTCGTCCGCGATGTCCGTCACCCGCCAGGCGACGCGCTCGCCGGACGGGTCGGCCTGCGCCGCCGTCCCGGCGAGGCGAGCCTCCGTACGGGCACCGAGCACCACCGAGGCGCCCTCCCGTGCGCACGCCGTCGCCACCTGGTGACCGAGACCGGCGCCGACGCCCGAGACGACGACGGTCTTGTCCCGCAGCAGCATGCGCGCCTCCAGGGCGGTACGCCGATCGGTGGCGGTGGCGGTGGCGGTGGCGACCGGCGGTAGGTGACGGGCCGTCAGGATAAGTGCGGCCGCCCACGATGGCTACGCCCGTACACTCCGCAGGGTCTTCGCCAGCCGCAGCAGGCCCTCCCGGATCTCCTCCGGCGGATGCGTCACGAAGGACAGCCGCATGGCTCCCGGGTCGGCCGGCCCCGCGTAGAAGGGCGCGCCGGGCACGTACGCCACGTCGTGCCTGACCACCTCGGGCAGCAGCGCCGTCGCGTCGTACCCGGCGGGCATCGTCGCCCAGACGAACATCCCGCCGTCCGGCCGGTTCCAGCGCGAGCCCTCGGGCAGGGCGTCGCCCAGGCCGTCCACCAGGGCGTCGCGCCGGGCGCGGTAGGCGCCGCGCACCCGGTCCAGGTGGGCGTCCAGGCCGGGGCCCGCCAGGTACCGGGCGGCCGCCGCCTGGTCGACCGTCGAGGTGTGCAGGTCCGCCGCCTGCTTGGCGATGACGCAGGCGCGGCGCAGTGCGTCCGGCGCGCGCAGCCAGCCCAGCCGCAGCCCGGGCGCCACGATCTTGGAGAAGGACCCGAGCAGCGCCGTACGGTCCTCGGCGCCCGGGAACGAAGCGAGGTACGGCACCGCCTCGCCCTCGAAGCGCAGCTCCCCGTACGGGTCGTCCTCCAGGAGCCACAGGCCGCGCCGGGTCGCCACCCGGGCCACCGCGGCCCGCCGCTCGGCGGACAGCGTCCGGCCCGTCGGGTTCTGGAACGTCGGTACGAGGTAGAGCAGCTTCGGCCGCTCGCGCGCGGCGATCTCGTCCAGCGCTGCCGGGTCCAGGCCCGCGTCGTCGGCCGGCACCGGCACCACCCGCGCGCCCGCCAGCGAGAAGACCTGGAGCGCCGCCAGGTAGCACGGGTCCTCGACCAGCACCGTGTCGCCGGGCTCCAGCAGGGCCGAGGCCAGCAGGGACAGGCCCTGCTGCGAGCCGGTGGTGACCAGCAGGTCGTCCGGCCCGGTGTCGAGGCCGCGGGCGCTCACCCGGGCGGCCACGGCCGCGCGCAGGGCCGGGTCGCCCTCGGTCGTCGAGTACTGGAGCGCCTGCCGCGGCGCCTCTTCGAGTACGTGCCGGAAGGCGGCGGTGATACCGCCGGTGTCGAACAGCTCGCCCGCCGGCAGCCCGCCGGCGAAGGATATGACCTCGGGCCGGGCGGTCAGGGCGAGAATCTCGCGTACCGGGGAGCCGCCGGTCTGCGCCGCCCGCGCGGCGAGCGGCGGGGCGGGGCGGCTGCCGGTCGGCAGGGTGTCCGGGGTGTCCGGGGCGTCCGGGGCGTCCGGGGTGTCCAGGGCGTTCATGGCGTTCATGGCGTTCTCCCGTCGTGGTGCCGCCTGCGCCGCGGGCGCGCGAAGTCGTCCGTCCCTCGATAGGTGCAGGGTGCAGGGAGCTTAGTTGCGGACTCCGGGGGTGCGCAGGAGTGCCCGCATGGTGAGCGGAGTGTGCTGCTGCCGCCGCACCCCTCCTCAGCTGGCGAGGCGTCAGCTACACCTGAGGGGCATGACCCATGACCCCGGCACGCACCGTCAACCGGACACCCGCAGCGACACCTACGCCGACCTGGCCGCCGTCGGCCCCTACGGAGTGCGCCCCGGACACGCGCTGATCACCCTGGTCGAGCCGCACCCGGGCCACGAGTACAGCTACAACCGCTGGTACGAGGACGACCATTACCTGGCCGGCGCGATGGCGATGCCCTGGATCTTCGCGGGCCGCCGCTGGGTCGCCACCCGCGACCTCCAGCTGCTGCGCCACCCCGAGCGCTCCGCCGTCGCCCACCCGGTCACCGCTGGCTGCTACCTCGCCACGTACTGGATCACCGAAGGACGCTACGCCGACCACATGCGGTGGACCGTCGCCATCAACCGGCGGCTGAACGCCGACGGCCGGATCCACCACGACCGTACGCACGTCTTCACGGCCTTCCACGACCACCAGGCCACCGTCTACCGGGACGGCCCCCGGGGGCCGCGCGACTTCCACGCCCTGGACCATCCGTACGCCGGACTGGTCGTCGAGGTGGTCGACGCGGCGGACGCGGCGGGCCGCGCCGCGCTGCTGCGGTGGCTGGTGGAGGAACGGCTGCCGCGCCGGCTGGCGGGCTCGCCGGCGGCCATGGTCACCGTCTTCCGGCCCACGACGCTGCCGGCGGACCGGATGGCGTACATCCGGCAGGCGGAGGGCGTGGACACCCGGCTGACGCTGCTGTGGTTCCTCCAGGAGGATCCGCGGGCGTGCTGGGAG
Organism: Streptomyces sp. NPDC052496; assembly: GCF_040679095.1. Lineage (NCBI taxonomy): Bacteria > Bacillati > Actinomycetota > Actinomycetes > Kitasatosporales > Streptomycetaceae > Streptomyces > Streptomyces sp. NPDC052496. Next base: position 144,251 of record NZ_JBFAUH010000019.1, on the reverse strand, counting down.
CCGTGGTTCACGGGGCTGGACGGGCGGCGGGGCGGCGCCCGCGGTGGGGACGGAGAGGGCGCCGGTGCGGGGCTGGGGAGGGTGGAGCTGGTCGCGCCGTTCGTCCCGACGGTGCCCGGGACGGACCGGTACGTGGACGAGCTGCGCTGAGGAGCCGCTGCGCCCGGGGTGCCGGGGGTGCCCGGGGTGACCCGGGTGCCGCGCTCCGGGCCTGCCCGTGGGCAAGGCCGAGCCCCCTCGGCCGGGACGGCGATCCAGTCGAGAGGGCTCTGGGGTGGTGCAGGTCATGCGGTGCGCGGTACGCGGTGTGCGGTCACCGGAACCGGGCGGCTCAGGTCAGGTCGTACGCGCCTTTGCTCACGCCCGCCACGAAGGTGCTCCACGCGGAGGTGTCGAAGGTCAGGCGCGGGCCGTCGGGGTTCTTGGAGTCACGGACGGCGATGGCGGCGGGCGCCGGGACGGCGATCTCGACACAGGCGCCGTTGCCGCCGGAGTACGAGGACTTCGTCCAGGAAAACGCGGAATTGGGCTGAATGGCCATGTTCACTCCGACTCGCTCTGGGTTGCACCGCGTTGCCGCGGATTCGGTAGTCCCGACGCTACGCGCCAACATCACCGACGGCAGGAGTAGTTCACCCATCCGTATGGCATATTCCTTGATCTCTTTCCAAGGGAGTGCACCTCGGTGTACGGTGCCGGACTTCCTTCCGGAATCCTGGATTCAGCCATTCTGGTGCCACGATCACGCCATGCTGTCCGCGTGCCGCTTCGACGCCGCGGCGATGAACTCCCGGCTCTGGTCCGCACTCAGGGCCTGGGCCCGCAGATGCTCGTACATGATCGTGTACTTGTGTACGTCGTTGGTCTTCTCCAGATACAGATCACTGGTGACGCCCTCGATGTAGACCACGCTCGAATCCGCCGCGTCGTCGAACTCCAGGATCGAGAACGTGCCCGACATGCCGGCGTGCGCGCCCGCGTCGTACGGCAGCACCTGCACCGTCACATGCGGCAGATTGCTGACCTCCACGAGGTGGTCGAGCTGCTCGCGCATGATGAGGTGGCTGCCCACGACCCGCCGCAGCGCGCTCTCGTCCAGGACGACCCACAGGCGCAGCGGATTGTCGGGGTGGTTGACTCTTTCCTGGCGGCGCATCCGCACCTGGATGCGTTTTTCCAGTTGCTCCTGGGTCAGTTCCGGGACCGTGCCGGGAATGACGGCCTCGGCATATCCGGGCGTCTGCAAGAGGCCCGGTACGAGCAGCGACTCATACACCCGCAGCGACGCCGCCTCGGTCTCCAGACCGATGTAGACGCTGTACGGGATGTCGCCGAACGCGTGCCACCAGCCCTGCTGGCGGGAGTCCTTGGCCATCTGCATCAGCGAATCGACGACCCGGTGGTCGTCGACCTCGTACACCCCGCACAGATCCCGGACGTCCCGCTGGCTGATGCTGCGGCGGCCGTTCTCCAGCCGGCTGATCTTCGACTGCGACACGAGCAGGCGCTCGGCGACCTCCTCGGCCGTCATGCCCTTCAGCTCGCGAAGCCTGCGCAGCTCCTGGCCCAGCCGGCGCCGCCGGACGGTGGGATTGATGTTGGACGCCACGGGACGTGCACCTCCGGCTCCGTACTGCTGATTTCTCCTGCTCAGCAGATTGCCATCCCAGGTCCGCGCAGCGCAGTGGAATGGACACACAAGGCGAGCGGACGTGCGCGCGGGGTGGCGGGCCCGGCCGTCGTCCGGAACGGCCGTGCCCGCCACCCCGCGCTTGCTGCGGCTCCCGAACGGGACTGTGGGGACGGTGGTGCGGGTCGTGCGGGTGCTGGGGTGGTGCGGTTGCTGCGATGGTGCGGGTGCTGGGGTGGTGCTGGTGGTGCGGGTGCTGGTGGTGCGGTGGATACGTGCGGCTCCGTGCGCCTGCTGTGGGGGCGCCGGGTGTACACGTGGTGCGCCTGACACACACCACACGTGGGTGCCACGTGGTGTGTTCGCGCTACAGCAACTGCTGGTGGTGCGGTGCCGACCCGTCGTCAGCGCGCGCCGACGCGGGCCATGGCCCCGTGCCGCGGCTGTGCCGGAACGCCCGCCGGCTCGGCTGCGATACGGGCCGCGGGCTGCCTGCCCGCTCCCGGCCCGGATCCCGCTCCGGACGCCGCCACCGGTGCGCGCCTCGGCTGCGCCGCGACGCCGTTCTGCACATCCATGACGGCATGTGCGACCAGCCCGCCCATCGGGTCGTGCCGGATCAGGTCCCGGAGACGGGAGCGCGAGGAGCGCCCTTCGTTCCCGGGATACAGGTGCTTGCCGAGACCGACCGCGTGGGCCAGCGCGGCGAGCGCCGCGGTCCGCGGGTCCGGCGGTACGCCGGTGCGGATCGCGCTGTCCAGCCGGTTCTTGATCTCCCGGCTGATGGCCGTGTCCGTCGCCTGGTAGCGAGTCGTCGGCAGCACCCCGCACATCTGGCCCGCCACGGCATGGACCATGCCGCACCGCTCCAGATGCGTGAGATACGTCTGGCGCAGCCCCAGCCGGGGCCCGCCGATCCAGTGGACGGCGCGCACCGGGCTGCCGCGTCGGCGCAGCAGTTCGAGCGCGGAGTCCAAAGTCGGATCTCCGGTCGGCCGTGGCAGCACCACGGCGATACGATCCCCGTCAGGGGCTATCCGTCCGGCCAGAGCCAGCTCTACTAGCTGTGCCCCGGCCAGACCGAGGTCGAGCGACTGCGGCTGCGCTGTGGTTCCCGTTGCCGGGTCCAAAGCGAGCAGCAGAAGCTCCTCCGGAATTGTTCTGCGGCTCCTGCCCATCCATGCCTCCCCGCGTGGATGAATGACAGGGTGACCCCTCTCACATTCATCTGTCGAGAGCGCGTGGGGGGTTAGGCAGGGAACCTGTAGGTATGTCGTTCTCGTCTAGCACCTTGGCGACGCCTTCTGTGGGGCGGGGCGCCCAGCGTTTCGCGTGGCGGTGCGGGCGCGCCTCGCGGACACAGGACACTTGGGAACACTGGGCCAGACAGAGCGCGACGTATCGCGGACGTGTGAAGGAGACATAGGTGGCGGGCGAGTCCCCCGGCAAGCCGGAGCAGAAGCAGTCGTCGGGGGAGACGGCGGGGAGCGAACGCGATCCGCGACTCGCGGTCTTCCGCGAATCTCCGGCCGAGCCGGCGAAGCCGGCCGGGAAGGCGAAGGCCGACGAGACCGACGAGACCGACGAGATCAGCGGAACCGGCGTATCCGACGAGACGGCCGAGGCCGAAAAGTCCGATAAGGCGGACAAGGCTGACGCGGGCAAGGCTGACAAGGGCGGCGAGGGCGGTACGGCCGGCGCCGAGGGCGAGGGCCGGGACGAACGACTGCGGGAAGCGGTCGCCGCCTGGGTGGCGACCAAGGACGACGACGGTGACGAGGACGGGTCCGGCGACGCCGCCGGAGCTGGTACGGACGCGGAGAAGGAAACGCGTGCGAAGGCTGAGGCGGGGGAGGCGCCGGTGACGAAGGCGTCGGCCAAGAGCGTGGCGAAGGGTACGACGAAGGGCGCGGCGAAGCGTGGCGCTTCGGAGGAGGCGTCGAAGAGCGCCGCCGAGGGCGCCGCGAAGGATGCCCCCAAGAGCGCCGAGAAGGCCGCTTCCGCGGCCGGGGGCGCTGCCGGGGGTACGGACGGCCCCGATGCCCCTGAGCGGGCCGCGCAGCCCGTCGACCAGCCGACGGCGATCTTCAAGGCACCGAGCTTCGAAGAGGGCGGCGAGAAGCCCGCCGACGAGGCCACGCGAGTGTTCTCGATCGCAAAGCAGAAGGGTGCGGACGAGGGGGCCGGCAAGGACGTGACTGCGGCCGGGGCGAAGGGTGCGAAGGCCGGCGCGAAGGGCTCAAAGCCTGACGAGAAGGCCGAAGCTTCCGGCGAGAAGTCCGCTGCCGAGGCCGCCGCCCCGAAGTCCGGGGAGCCTGCCGAAAAGGGCGCTGAAAAGGGCGCTGAAGCTGAAAAGGGCGCTGAAAAGGCCGCCGGAAAGCCCGACCCGAAGCCCGACCCGAAGTCCGAGGGCAAGGCCGAGCCGAAGTCGGAGGCCGAGCCCGCTGCCCCGAAGTCCGCCGAAAAGCCCGACCCCAAGTCGGACAAGCCCGGCGACAAGTCTGACGCCAAGTCCGGCCCGAACTCCGACGCCAAGCCCGACGCCGAGTCCGATCCCAAGCCCGACGCCAAGTCCGGCCCGAAGTCCGACGCCAAGAAGTCCCCGGTCGACCAGCCGACCACCGCGATCAAGGCCGTACGGCCCCCCGGTGCCGCGGAGTCGGACGGGGAGCGCACCAGCCAGTTCGTGGCGCTGAAGTCCACCGATCCGCAGCCGATCAAGCCGCCGCGGCCGGTCGGCGGTGACAAGCCCGGCAAGGCGGGCAAGGGCGGCAAGGCGGCGGCCAAGGGCGCCGTAAAGGCCGACGAGAAGGACGGGAAGCCGGGCACCGGGCCGGGCGCGCAGCCCGCTGCCGAGCCGGACGTCGCCCCGGGCACGAAGTGGGGCGCGAAGGCCGCCGGCAAGACCGGTGCCGCTTCCGGCGCGCAGCCGGCCGCGAAGACCGGTGCCACCGAGGCGCCCGCCGCCGCTGCCGTGACCGGTGCCACCGCACAGCCGGGCGCCACCGCACAGCCCGGCGCGCTGCCCGACTCGGAGCAGACCAAGCAGCAGCCGCTGCCGCCGCTGGACCTGCTGGCGCAGCTGACCAACACCCCGCCGCCGCCCGAGACCCCGCTGCGCGTCGTCGCCCGCCGGTTCAAGATCTGGACCCCGCTGGTGATCCTGCTGGCGGTCATCTTCGTCGTCGTGCAGCAGGTGCGTCCGCTGCCCGACCCGACCCTGGCGCTGGGCGAGAAGACCTCGTACACCTTCGACGGCGACAAGTTCCAGATGCCGTGGCCGGGTGAGGGCCAGGCCGCGGCGAAGGTCGTGGGCGCGGGCAGCCTCGGTTCGTACGGCAGCGAGAAGCCGGTGCCGACGGCGAGCGTCGCCAAGATAATGACGGCGTACGTGATCCTGAAGGACCACCCGCTGAAGAAGGACGAGGAAGGCCCGAAGGTCAAGATCGACGACGCGGCGGTCAAGGACGCCGAGTCGAAGAACGAGTCGCGGGTGATGGGCCTCAAGGCGGGCGACGAGTACTCCGAGCGGCTGATGCTGCAGATGCTCATGATCCCGTCCGGCAACAACATCGCCCGGCTGCTGGCGCGCTGGGACACCCAGTCCTCGACCGTGGACGCGTTCGTCAAGAAGATGAACGACGCCGCCAAGGACCTGGGCATGAAGAACACCACGTACACCGACCCCAGTGGGCTGAACAAGACCACCGTCAGCACCGCCGTCGACCAGCTGAAGCTGGCCGAGGAGGTCATGAAGATGCCCGCGTTCCGGCAGGTCGTCGCGATGCCGAACGCCGACAAGGGCCTCCCGGAGCGGATCTACAACAACAACAACCTGATGTCCGAGCACCGCGAGCTGAGCATCAAGGGCATCAAGACCGGCTCCAGCACGGCGGCCGGCGGCGCGCTGGTGTGGGCGGCCTACAAGGGTGTGGACGGCAAGGACCAGCTGATCCTCGGCGCCACGATGGATCAGCACGCCAAGGGCCTGGACCCGGACGGCAGCACCAGCCTCCGGCTGGTCCAGGACCGCACCAAGCCCATGATCGAGGCCATCCGCAACGCGCTGACCTCCGCCACCACCGTGAAGAAGGGCCAGGTCGTCGGCTACGTGGACGACGGTGTGGGCGGGCAGACGCCGGTCGTGGCGACGAAGGACCTGAAGGCGATCGGCGTGCCCGGCCAGAAGATCGAGTTCAAGATCGGCCCCGCCGCCGGCAAGCCGGTCCCGCACGAGGCCAAGGCCGGGACGGTGGTCGGCGAGCTGACCGTCGGTTCCGGTGCGAGCGCGGCGAAGGTGCCGGTGGCCCTGCAGAAGGACCTGGCCGAGCCCACGTTCGGAGCGAAGCTGACGCGGATCGGCTGACGCAGCTCGACCGGCATGAGCCGGCCGGCATGAGCCGACCGACATGAGCCGGCCGACACGGGTCGGTTGAGCGCGGACGGACGTACAGCCGCCGCGCACCGGTGGGCCCCGGCCTGCCGGTGCGCGGCGGCTGTCGTACGGTCTAACCGTGTCCGCCCTGCCCCGCACTGTCCTGTACTGTCCGCCCGTCCCGGTGAAGCGGAGCCCGCCATCGATGTAGCGCAGACCGCGTACGCGTCCCCCGCGCGCGCCCGGAGCGTCTGGGCGTCCCGGGGGGCCGTCGCGCTGTTTCCGGCCGCGCTGATGCTCGTACTGGGGCTGTGGGGCATCCGGCGCCAGGACAGCATGTGGCGGGACGAGGCGGTCACGTACGACATGGCGCACCGCACCCTGGCGGAGCTGTGGCCCACCCTCCAGACCGTGGACGCGGTGCACGGCCTGTACTACGTGCTGATGCGCGGCTGGTTCCTCGTCTTCGACGGGGGTGTGGTGGCTCTGCGGCTGCCGTCCGTGGTCGCGATGGCGGCGGCCGCCGCCGGCGTCACCCTGCTGGGCAAGCAGCTGGCGGGCCGGCGGGCGGGGCTCTTCGCGGGCCTCGTCTTCGTGCTGCTGCCGATGGTGCAGCAGTACGCGCAGGAGGGCCGCTCCTACGCGATGGTCTGCGCACTGGTGGTGTGGTCCACATACCTCCTGGCGCGGGTCACCGCCCGGCCGTGCAGGCGCCTGTGGGCGGGGTACGCGGCGCTGTCGCTGACCGCCTGCCTGATGCACGAGTTCGCCGTGCTGGTCCTGCCCGCGCACGGCGCCGCCGTCGTCCTGTCCGGGCTGCCGCGCGCGGTGCGCCGGGCCTGGTGCGTGGCGGCGGGCGCGGTGGTCGCCGGCCTGGTGCCGCTGGCCCTGTTCAGCATGGGGCAGTCGGAACAGCTCGCCTGGCTCCAGTGGCCCAACCCCGTCCAGCTGGGCACCTTCATCGCCCTGGTGCTGGGCGGCCTGCTCTGCTCCCGCGCCCCGGTCGCCCGCGCGGGCCGGCAGCGGCTGCGGCTGCGGCCGGTCGCGTTCCCCCTGCTGGTCCTGCCCACGGCCCTGCTGGTGCTGCTCTCCCAGCTCAAGCCGATGTACGTGGACCGCTACGTCCTGTACTACGTGGCCGGCTTCGCCCTCCTGGCGGGCGCGGCGCTCGACTGGGTACTGCGCCCGCCGGGACGCCGCGGCCAGACCCGGCGCCGGGTGCTGTACCGGTCCGCCGCGCTCGTCGCCGTACTGGCGCTGCTCGTCCCCGTCAACCTCTTCCTGCGCAGCCCGCAGAGCCGTACCGACGACGCGATCGCGGTGACCCACGCCGTCCAGGAACTGTCCTCGCCGGGCGACGGCGTGCTGTTCCTCCCCGCCCGGCGCCGGGTGTGGACGGCGGCCGCGCCGCACGAGTTCCACCGCCTGCGGGACCTGGCGCTCGACGAGAGCCCGGTGGACTCGCACACCCTGTACGGCACCGAGCTGTCCGGCGACCGTGTGCACGCGCACATGATGCGGGCCCGCCGTATCGTCGCGGTCGGCGACGCGAAGGGGCAGCCGCTCGACCGGACCGATCAGGAGATCGCCAAGCGGACCACCCTGAAGTCCGCGTTCCAGGCCTGCGCGATGAGGGACGTGAAGGGCGCGCGGATCACGCTCTACGCCCGTCCTGGGCAGTGCCCGGGGGCGGGGATGAAGGCGGAGCCGGGGGCGGGGACGAGAGTGGGCACAGGAACGGGAGCGGGGACGGGATCGGATACAGGACCGGGGCCGGGATCGGGATCGGGACCGGGGTCGGGATCGGGATCGGGATCGGGGTCGGGGTCGGGGTCGGTCCGGTCCCGCTAGAGCAGCTCCGCCGCCTCCGCGTCCAGGCCGAGCAGGTCACGCAGCGCCTCGGCCCCCGTGGGCGTCAGCCGTACGGCCCGGCCGCTGCCGATACGCCGTACCCACGCCCGTTCCAGCAGCCCCGTGCACAGCCGCGCGCCCGCCACACCGGCCAGGTGCTGCCGCCGCTCGGTCCAGTCCAGGCAGCCGCGGGCCGTCGGGCGCCGGCCCGCGCGGAGCGCGGCGGCATCAGTGGCCAGGGCCTCGGCGAACCAGGTACGGCCCGCGCCGGTGAGCGCGAAGCCGCCGTCCTGGTCGATCAGGCCACGCCCGGTCATCGCGTCCGTGACGGCCACGCCCAGCCGCCCGGCCAGGTGGTCGTAGCACGTGCGCCCGCGGGCCAGCGCGGCCGACGCGTTGGCGGCGCGCAGCCCGCGCGGCCGCTCGGCGGGCGGGTCCAGGTGCGCGGTCAGCCCTTCGATCAGTTCGGCGACGCGGGGGCTCGCGAGCTGCACGTACCGGTGGCGGCCCTGGCGGTGTTCCACGAGCAGCCCGCCCTCGGTCAGCCGCGTCAGGTGCTCGCTCGCGCTGGACGGCGCGACCCGCGCGTACGCGGCCAGTTCACCCGCCGTCCAGGCCCGCCCGTCCAACAGGGCCAGGCAGAACGCGGCCCGGGTGCGGTCCGCGAGGAGGCCCGCGAGGCGCGCGAGACCGATGCTGTGCGCCGGTGCCGCGTCCGGGCGCGGTGCCTGTGTGGTGGTCATGGGTCCATTGTGCGCGGGTACGTTTCGGCCGGGCCCGAAACGAGACGGGCCTACGGTCCTGTCCATGCAGATCTTGGATTCCTCGGACAACGTGGACGACGGCACGCGGGTCACACGCGTACCGGTCGGCCCGGAGGCGTTGACGGACCCGGACTGGGTGGTCCCGCCGGTGCCCCAGGACGTACCGGAAGGCACGATGGCCTGGCTGCGTGCACACGTCGCCCGCTTCAGCAGCGGCGACGCGCACACGCGGCGGCGGGCGCTGGCGGTCGGCCCGCTCGCCGGGCTGGACGGTGGTCCGCTCAGCGACGCGGATGCGGACGCGAACGTGGCCGCGAGCGCGGATGCGAACGCGAACGTGGATGCGAACGTGGATGCGGACGGAGCGCTGCGTGCCGCGGCGCGCGTACGGGCGGAGGAGCTGCTGCGGGCCTCGGGAACGGTCGAGGTGATGTCGCGGGTGGCACGTGTCGTCCCCGCCGAAGTGCTCGCCGCGTCCCTCGGGTTGGCGGTCACGGCGGAGACGGCCGCCCTGGTGGGTGACGTGGCCCGCGCGTACCACGCGCACGGCGAGACCGTCCCGGCCGCCGACCGCGCCCTCACCCGCCTCGTGGCGGTCTGCGGCGGTACGTGGGACGAGGCCACGGCGGCCCGGATCGGCCTGCTGGTGCAGGCGCACGACGCGACGGCGGGGCTGATCGGCAATGCCGCTCATCTGATGCTGGTGGGGGATGCGGGGGTGCCGTGGGCGGGGCGGGCGGCGCCGCCCGGGCCGGTCCCGGTCGAGGACTCCGGTACGGGCCGTCCGGTCACCGACCCCGTCACAGACCGACTGGATCAGGCGCTGCGCACCGATCCCCCCGTACGTGGCACCCTCCGCGCCCCCGTGGACGGCGGCGAGCCGGTACGGATCAGCCTGGTCAGCCCCGACGGATCGCTGGCCTTCGGAGCCGGGGCGCACGCCTGCCCCGGGCGCGCCCAGGCCCGGGCCCTCGCCGCCGGAGTGCTGGACGCGCTGCGCGCACGCGGCTGCCGCCTGGCAGGCCCGGAGATCACGTACGAACCGTCCGCGAACCTGCGGGTGCCGACGAAGCTGGAGGTGACGTGCGGATGAACACGGACCACGGAACGCCGACGAGCCCCACCGACCAGGCCCGTGCCGATCAGGTGCGTGCCGACCAGGCCCCTACCGACCAGGCCCCTACCGACCAGACCCCTGCCGGCCGGACTCACATCGCCCGCCCCCATGCCGACCGGACGCACGCCGCCCGACCCCGTACCGACCGTACGCACCTGACCCGCGCCTTCCACGCCCTGCACCACGCCGACGAGCCGCTGCTCCTGCCCAACGCCTGGGACGCCGCCTCGGCCGCCGCGCTCGCCGCCGCGGGCTTCGCCGCGATCGGCACCACGAGCCTGGGTGTCGCGGCCGCGCTGGGCGAACCCGACGGGCAGGGCTCGGCCACCGTACGGGATGCCACGGTCGCCTTCGCGCGACGGCTCGGCGACCGCCTGACCTGCCCCTTCACGGTGGACATCGAAGGCGGCTTCGGCGGCGGCCCGGAGGAAGTGGGAGCACTCGCGCGCGAGTTGGCGGCGGCCGGGGCGTCCGGCGTCAACCTGGAGGACGGGCTGCCGGGGCGGACGGGGGACGGCCCCCTGGTCGCGGCCGGGCAGCAGGCAGAGTTGATCCGCGCGGTCAAGGAGCATGCGCCGGAGCTCTACGTCAACGCCCGGGTCGACACGCACTGGCTCGTGGACGATCCCGCCACGCGGCCGCTGGACGAGACGCTGGCCCGTGCCGAAACGTATCTGGCGGCCGGGGCGGACGGCATCTTCGTACCGGGTGTCACCGACGAGCGGGCCCTCGCCACGCTCGTCGCAGGCATCCCGGCGCCGCTGAACGTCCTGTACGCGCCGGGCCGGCACCGCCTCGCCCGCCTGGCCGAGCTGGGCGTACGGCGCGTCAGTACCGGGTCACTGCTGTTCCGTTCGGCTCTGCACGCGGCCGTGACACTCGCCGAGTCCGTGCGTGCGGACGGGGTGGGTGGGGCGGTTGGGACGGCCGGGGGTGATGGTGCGGCCGGTGGGCCCGATCTCGCCGGGGTGCCCGGGTACGGGGAGGTGCAGCGGCTGGCGGAGTGAGGGGGCTTACGGGCGGGGGGCTTACGGGCGTGTGGGTTACGGGTGCGGGGGACCGAGGGCGGGGCGCGCGGGGTGCGGCGCGCCCTCGGCCGTCACTCAGGCCTGCTGTGCCTGGCGGCGGCGGTGCACCGCGACGCCCACGCTCGCCGCGCCCAGTACGCCGGCCGCACCCGCGAACCCGCCCGCGGGGAGGTGGCCGATCCGCTCGGCGACACCGGCGAGCCCGTCCGCGGGGAGCACGGCGGACAGGCGGCCCGTCGCGTGCTGGGTGGTGGCGGGGGAGGCGTCGGCGGCGAACGCGCCGCCCGCCGGGAGGAGCAGGGCGGCTGCGACACCGGTCGTGACGGCGGCGGTACGGAACACGGAGCGGCGCTTTGCCCGCATGAAACTACTCCTCGTCGTAGCGGCCCTGGCCGCCATAGGTCTGCTGTTTCGCTCGTCGTGCTTCATCGTTGTGCTTCATCGTCGTGCGGCGTGCGGCGTGCGGCGTGCGGATCTGCTCAGCCGTGCCGACGAAGAAGAATGTACGAGGTGTGTTTCACGGCGATCCGTAGGTTGTGTAACAGCCTGGATCCGCTCTGCGGGCAGTGATGTCACGGCATGAGCGTCGGTGACCGTAAGCGCGCCGCCACTATGGGTAGCTTTGTCTCGTTACGTTGATCTTTATCCGTACCGGGAAGGCGGTGGGCCGTGCGGTGCCGGACGTTCTCAGCGGCGGCGCCGTTCGTGGTGCTGCTGCCGCTCGCCCTGGTGGCCGGCTGCGCGGGCGTCGCGGGTCTGCACGACGACGGGCGCGCGCGGAACGTGAAGGCGCCACTGGCCCTGTGGGCGGACCGTACGCCCGCGCCGCGCATCCGCGACGAGGACCCCGGCGACCAGCGGGCCGTGCCGGGCCTCGCCCGGGTGCCCTCCGGCGACATGAAGGACACCCGCCCGGAGGCCGTCGTCCGGGCGGACTTCGCGGCCGACGGGGACCACCCGCCCGCCCCGGACGCCGTACGCAGCCCGGTCTTCCACGACCTCACCGACGACGGGAAGCCCGACCTGATCAGCGCGGTCGACCTGGACGCGCGGACCAGTCTGCTGCGCGTCTACAGCGTCCGGAACCAGGTCGTGACCCGCGTCCTGGCGCTGCGTGCCGTGCTCGCGGGCGTCGAACTGGCCGCGGGTCACCTCGCCGTCCGCGAGGCCACCAAGGACCCGCGCTACGTCAGCGTCACCGATTACGTGTGGGACGGCAGCCGGATGGGCCTGTGGGACCTCACCCTGGACGATTACCGGACGCCGCAGAACCCGCTGCCAACGGCAGCGTCGAGCCCTGCGAGCCCTGCGAGCCCTGCGAGCCACGAGAGCCCCGCAAGCCACGGGAGCCCCGCGAGCCCCGAGAACCCTGCGAGCTCCGAGAACTCTGCGAGCCCCGCATGACCCGCCCGTCGCGCCCGACCCGCCCGTCCCACCCCGGCCCCCGGGGCCTCCCGGCACTCTCCCTCCGCTGGAAGATCGCGCTCACCGTCACGGCGGTGTGCTGCGCCGTCGCCGCCGTACTGGGCGTCCTCGTCCACAACGCCGTCGCCCGCCAAACCGTCGGCCAGGTACGCAAGGAGACCCTCACGGACCTCGACGAAGCGCTGGACCTGTACGAGTACGGGACCTCCCGCGAGGGCTTGAACTCCGTCCTCGACCCCGCCGAACTCCCGGCGCCGCTCCGCACGTTGGTGCACCACGACCGCCGCGGCAGCATGGTCGGCACGTACCACGGGCAGCGCGTCATGTGGACGGCCGCGCCGGCCGGTGACCAGGTGCTGGCCGTCTGGTCCCCGTACGAGAACACCCGCCGCTCCCTGGAGAACCTGGACACGGCGATCTTCGGGTCCGCCGTCCTCGCCGCCACCGCCGTCGCCCTCGCCGGACTCTTCCTCGCGCACCGCATCAGCCGCCGGCTGAGCACCACGGCGGCCGTCGCACGCCGTATCACCGCGGGTGACCTGGACGCGCGGGTCGACGCCGAGGGGGCGGGCCGGCGGGCCCGGCCGGGCGCGAAGGACGAGGTGGCGGCGGTGGCCGCGGCGCTGGACTCGGTGGCAGGATCGCTCCAGGGCCGCCTCCAGGCCGAGCAGCGCTTCACCGCCGACGTCGCCCACGAACTGCGTACGCCGCTGACCGGCATCCTCGCCTCGGCCGAGCTGCTCCCCGAGGGCCGCCCCAAGGAGATGATCAACGACCGGCTGCGGGCGCTGCACCGGCTCACCGAGGACCTGCTGGAGATCTCCCGGCTCGACTCCGGCGCCGAACGTCCCGACCTGGCCGCGTACGAGCTGGGCGCGCTGGTCCGGAGTTCGGTGCGCGGCATGGGGCTCGACACCGAGGTACGGGTCGTGCGCGACGCGGTCGTACGGACGGACCGCCGCCGACTGGACCGCATTCTGTGCAACCTCGTCCTCAACGCCCACCGGCACGGGCGGCCCCCGGTGGTGGTGACCGTGGACGTACCGGGCGCCGGCGATGCCGCACCGGACGACGGACACGAAGCGAACGGAGTACGTGGAGCGCAGGAAGTACGTGGAGCGCAGGAAGTACGTGGAGCCCACGAAGCGCAGGGGGCGCAAGAAGTACGTGGAACCCACGAAGCACACGGAGCGCAGGGAGCCCACAGAACACGCGAGGCGCACGCAGCTCACGCATCACACCGAGGCGGCCCGCCCCCGGTACCCGTCGTCGAAGTCCGCGACCACGGGCCCGGCTTCCCGGACGAGCTGCTGCACCGCGGCCCGCAGCGCTTCCGTACCGACGCGCCGGGCCGTGGCAAGGGGCACGGTCTCGGCCTGACCATCGCGGTCGGCCAGGCAGCCGTCCTGGGCATCGAGCTGCACTTCACCAACGCACCGGACGGCGGCGCGCGAGCCGTCCTCCGCCTCGAAGCGGAGGACTGACCGGCGCCCCGGCCCCGGCCCCGACCTCGGCCTTGGCCCCTGCCGGGCCCCCCCCGGCCCACCGCCCGGCCCCTACCGCGCCACCGCCCCGCCCCCGACCCGGATCGCCAAGGCGTACACCCGGGTGATCTGGTGCGGACTGTTGTTGTTGTCCGACACGAGGAAGAGCGGCAGCCGCCCCTTGTACGGGCCAGAGGCCAGCGGCGCGGATCCGAGCGCCATCCCCTCGATGTTCTCCAGCAGCGGGTTCAACTGCGGCTGAGCGGCCGCCGCGCCACCGCGCGGACACGTGACCAGGTCGACCGGCTCCCACTTCTTCGCGAATGCGTCGACCGGCTCGGACTGCAACGACGCGACCTTCGAGACGTCCTTCGCACGGCTCAGGTCGGCCCCGAAGATCCGCACCGCGTTGCCCTGCCCCTCGGCGTGGTTGGTCTCCAGGACGAGCAGTCGGTCACCGCCCAGCGCCACCAGCTCCGACACACGCAGCCCGGCCGCCGACTGGTAGGCGAACTGCCGGTCCGGCACGTACGCGCCCCCCGGCTTCCCCACGAAACGCTGGATACGGAGCAGGCTGCGGCCGCGCGCCTTGCCGTCGCGGAAGAGCGGCGCCTCCATGCCCGCGTACAGGTACCGGCCGTCCGGGGACGCGCCCAGCGCCTCCAGGTTCTCCGGCCCGGACCACTCGACGAGGTTGCGCGGCAACTCGATACGGCCCGTCTCCGCGCCGTCCGACACCCGGAACCTGCGGATCGACGGGCCCGCCTCCGAGGCGACCAGGACCGTACGCCCGCCCTTCTCCAGAACCAGGCCCTCACCGTCGAAACGGCCGCCACCGGTGGGGCGGAGGGTGCGCATGTGGACGGCGCGGACGTCCGGGGGCGAGGCGCCCGACGTACCGAGGTCGAGGTCGAAGATCCGGCCCGGCGGGTTGTCGGCCAGCGCCCAGGCCCGGGAGGGCCCGGACATCGCCAGCGCGGAGAGCCCGTCGACCGGTACGGCGGCCTCGTACTCGACGCCGTTGAGCGCGTCGCTGTGACCGACCAGCGCCACGTCGTCCGAACAGCCGCCGGAGGACGGCTCGTCGTCCCGCGACTGCCACCACACGGCGGACGGAACCGCCACCACGACCGCCGCGACGCAGAGCGTGGCCATCAGCGCCCGGCGGCGGATCCGGCGGGCCCTGGCGGCTTCGGGGTCGGGGGCGTGGGTGATGCCTGGGGCGCCCGGGGCACCCGGGGCACCCGGGGCGCTTGCGGTGTTCGTGACGTTCGAGGTGCCTGTCGTGCCTGCACCTCCTGTGGCTCCCGGAACGCCTGAAGCCCTTGTGACCTCTGTAGCTCCTGTAGCCCCTGTAGCCCCTGTGATGCGTGCGGCGCCTCCAGCCGGACCGACCGGACCGACTGGGCCGACTGGGCCGACCGAACCGACCGAACCGGGGCCCGAACCCTGCCCAGGCTGGCCGGAATGCTCCGGCCGCCCCGACTGCTCCGGCTGCCCTGGCCACCCTGGCTGCCCAACCTCCCCCACACCGATGGCCGGACCCACCGAAGGAGCAGGGAACGCCGCACGATTCCGTACGAACGGCAGCTTTTCGATCCCGTTCTGCGCCTGTTGCTGAGGCAGCGGGCGGTTCTTCTCGCGGAGGGCGCGGCGGACCTCGCGGTAGATCGCCTCCAGGCTGAGGTGTTCGGGCGGCGGGGGCGCGGCAGCGGCGGGCGGCGTGGGTGCCGGAATCCCGTCCCGCAGCACCCGCAGGAACTCCCCGGTGAAGGCGGTGTGCTCCTCACCTTCCGGGGCCAGCGCCTCGACGTTCCAGGGTGTGGAGGTGAGCAGGTACGAGACGCCCTCAAGGCTGTCCATGCCCTCGAACAGCGCCTCGCCCAGCCGGCTGGACGCCTGCTGCGTGGCCGCCGCGGTGGACAGGGTGCCGGCGGCCATCGTCCCGGCGGACATGCCCTTGATCACGCTGCCGCTGTAGCAGCAGTCGAGGATGATGATCCGGCGTTTGGGCGGCGTACGGGTGCCCAGGGCGCTGCGCAGCCAGGTGTACGGGATGCCGCTGTGCACCTTCCCCGGCTCCGTACCGGGCAGCGTGAGGTACAGGCCCTCCTGGCGCGAGTCGAGGAAGCCGTGGCCCGCGTAGTACACGATCAGGGTGTCGTGCGCGGCCCGTACCGCCTCCTCGATGGGCTTCAACGCCGCGGTGACCGTACGCGGATTCGCCACGATCCGGCAGTTCTTCTTGGGCATCCCCCCGATGGTCCGGTCGGTCAGCGCGGCCTTGAGCGCCTTGAGGTTGTTGCGCACGCCGGGCAGTGGGGGCAGGTGGGCGTACCGGTCCACCCCGACGATCACGCAAGCCGACTCCGCGGGGTCGAACGCCACCCCCGCATCTCCCCCGACTCCACCCATTCCGTCAGCCCCCACTCGTCAGGTCGCACCTGTCAGCCCGCACCTGTCCCACCTTCGCTCGCGTCGTCGGGGCGCGCTTCTCCCTCGCGTGCGGCTGCCACGCCGGCCGCGTCACCGGGGCCGCTGCTCGCCCGTTCCAACTCCTCCAACGCGCGAAGGATGCTCCGGGCACCGTCCGTGTCCGACGTGGCGAAAGTGACCCGCACGCCGTTGCGCTCGACCGTGATCTTGGGGCGCGCCGCGTACGCCCTGCGCCAGCCGTCGATGGCGATGGCGAGGCTGCTCAGCTGGAACGCGCTGTCGACGATCAGCTGTACGGCCTCGAACGCCAGCCCCATCTCCCCGGGCCGGTGCTCCCGCGCCCGCAGCGAGACGTCCGCGCCGCGGCCCACGGCGGGATCGTCCGCCAGCCACTCGCACAGCGACCGCAGCTCCAGGTCGCTCTCCGCCTCGTCCAGCCTGACCTGAATCGTCATTCGTCCCCCATGCTCCGGACCGGCCTCACCTCAACTCTCGCCCCATACCCACCCCCTCCGCAGCAACTCCCGCAACCACCCGCAATCACCCTGCGCGCGCAGTGCCGGTCCGGGCGGCCGAAGTGGAAGCGCGTGCACGAAGGTCGGCCGCCTGCCAAGATCCGGTGCATGTCGAACGTTTCATCGATGACCTACACCCGTATCGGCGCGATCCTGCACGAGATCGGCATGGTGTCCGAGGAGCAGCTGCGCAGCGCCCTCGAAGAGGTGGCGAACTACGCCGACGAGCCGCTGGAGGAGCACTACGAGGCGGCGAGCGCTCTTGAGGAATTCGGGGTGGCGGTCTCGGTCCACGCCGACGACATCGACTCGATCCACTACGACTACGCCATCCTGCTGGAAGACGCCGCCAGGGTGGCCGGCGACCGGGTCGAGATCAGCAACGTCCGGATCGTCGCGGGCGAGGGCGACTTCGAGGGCGGCCGCCTGGACCAGCTGGAGTTCGAACGGGATGGCCGACCCGTATCCATCCTCGCCGACCACCTCGCGGAGGACTACTTCGACCAGGGCGCCGCCTGCGAGGCCATCGCCGAAACCGCCCACGACGACGACCCCCGCACCTGGCGCTACCTCGACTTCGACCGCAAACCGAGCCACGGCTACGACAGCATCATGGTCCTGGCCACCCCCGACCAGGCCCAGGACCTGCACGACCGCCTGGGCTTCACGTTCCCTGAGTGATCACCACTCCTCTTCGAACGGCGGCTCCCCCCAGTCCAGCTCTTCCTCCCTCTCCACCCCTTGCGACTGCCCCGACGGTTCCGCCCGACGCAACTGTTCCGCCTGACCCGCCTGGTCGGCCTGGCCGGCCTGCTCAACCTGGCCCGCCTGACTCGCCTGTTCCGTCTGACCTGCCTGTTCCGCCTGTCCTGACTGTCCCGACAGCACGGCCAGGATCTGCTCGCCGTACTTCGCCAGCTTGTTCTCGCCCACCCCGCTCACGGATCCGAGCTCGCCCACGCTCGACGGCCGGACGGTGGCGATCTCCCGCAACGTCGCGTCGTGGAAGATCACGTACGCCGGTACGCCCTGTTCCTTGGCCGTACGCCCCCGCCAGGCCCGCAGCTCCTCGAACACCGGAACCGCCTCCTCCGGGAGGTCCACCGGCGCCGCCCGCCGCCCCTTGGCCGCCTTCGCGGCCTTGGCCTTCACGGCCTTCTCCGGCTCGCGCCGCATGGGTACCTCGCGCTGCCCCCGCAGCACCTCACCGCTCGCCTCGGTGAGCACCAGCGTGCCGTAGTCACCCTCCACCGCGATGAGCCGCTGCGCGAGCAACTGCCGTATGACACCCCGCCACTCGGCCTCCCGCAGGTCCGCCCCGATCCCGAAGACGCTCAGCTGGTCATGGTCGAACTGGATGACCTTCGCGGTCTTCCGCCCCATCAGGATGTCGATGATCTGCCCGGCGCCGAACTTCTGCTTCCGCTCGCGCTGCAGCCGTACCACCGTGGAGAGCAGCTTCTGCGCGGCGATCGTGCCGTCCCAGGTCTGCGGCGGCGTCAGACACGTGTCGCAGTTCCCGCACGGACTGCTCTGCTGCCCGAAGTAGGCGAGCAGCCGCACCCGCCGGCACTCCACCGTCTCGCACAGCGCCAGCATCGCGTCGAGGTGGGCCGACAGCCGCCTGCGGTGCGCGTCGTCCCCCTCCGAACCGTCGATCATCTTCCGCTGCTGGACCACGTCCTGCAGCCCGTACGCCAGCCACGCGGTGGACGGCTGGCCGTCGCGCCCCGCGCGCCCCGTCTCCTGGTAGTACCCCTCCACCGATTTCGGCAGGTCCAGGTGGGCCACGAAGCGTACGTCGGGCTTGTCGATGCCCATCCCGAACGCGATGGTGGCGACGACCACCACCCCGTCCTCCCGCAGAAAGCGGGCCTGATGTTCCGCACGCGTCCGCGCTTCCAGCCCGGCGTGGTACGGAAGCGCCGTAATGCCGTTCTGCACCAGGAATTCGGCGGTCTTTTCCACAGACGCCCGCGAAAGGCAGTACACGATGCCCGCATCACCGGCGTGCTCGGTCCGCAGCAATTCCAGGAGCTGCTTCTTCGGGTCGTTCTTCCCGGCGATCCGGTACTGAATGTTCGGCCGGTCGAAGCTGGCCACGAAATGCCGGGCGTTCTCCATACCCAGCCGCGAGGTGATCTCCTGGTGCGTCGCTTCCGTGGCCGTCGCCGTCAGGGCCATCCTCGGGACGTCGGGCCACCGCTCCCGGAGCATGGAAAGAGCCAGGTAGTCCGGCCGGAAGTCGTGACCCCACTGCGCGACACAGTGCGCCTCGTCGATCGCGAACAGCGAGACCTTGCCCCGGTCCAGCAGGTTCAGCGTCTGCTCCACGCGCAGCCGCTCGGGCGCCAGATACAGCAGATCCAGCTCCCCGGAGAGGAATTCCGCCTCCACCAGCCGCCGCTCGTCCAGGTCCTGCGTGGAGTTGAGGAACCCGGCCCGGACCCCCAGCGCCCGCAGCGCGTCGACCTGGTCCTGCATCAACGCGATCAGCGGTGAGACGACCACCCCGACGCCGGGCCGCACCAGCGCCGGAATCTGGTAGCACAGGGATTTTCCGCCGCCGGTCGGCATCAGTACGACCGCGTCGCCGCCCGTTATGACGTGCTCGATGATCGACTGCTGTTCCCCGCGGAACGCGTCGTACCCGAATACCCGCCGCAGCACGCTCACCGCGCCACTGACGTCGTCCTCGGTTTCCCCGGCACCGGAAGCCATCTCCACCTCGCTCATGCCAGCAGCGTACGAGCAATCCCACCACCCGCGCTCAGCCCTGTGGATAACTCCGCGCCGAACCGTCCTTCTCTGCTACTTCCCGTACGGACCCACACGGCCCCGAAGCGCCGCGCCCCACGGCCGTACAACGAAAACCGCCCCCCGCCCGTCTCACAGAACGACGACGAACATCACATATCGCGCCCCGCGAACGCCGCGCCCCACCCCTCCCAGCACCCGGGCCTGCCCTCGCACCCTCCGCCACCAGTAATCCACCCACAGGACGGAGATCCACATGCGCGCCCACAACCACGCATCCCTCAGCCAGCCACCCCACAGCCACTCGCCCCACCACCGCACCGACCCCACTCACCCCAAGCGCCACCGCCCGGCCAGGCCCACCACAACTCTTCTCGCCACCCTCACAGCCACCCTCGCAACCTTCACCGCTCTAACCACCCTCGCCCCCACAGCCTCAGCAACCTCAGGAACCTCAGCGACCTCGTCGACATCGACCTCGACGGCCCCAACCCCCACCTCCTCCCCCCTCACCCCCCGCTGCCCAGACTCCGCCTCCACCCTCCCGATCAAAGCTTCCGTCCTCACCCATCAGCACCCCGACGTACTGCGCATCAGCGTCACCAACCGCACCACCAAGCCCTGCGTGATCGACCGCATCCCGACCGTCACCTTCGGTGATCTGGACGGCGCCGCCGAGCCTGACCCGCCCACCGAGAGCGCCCCGTACCGCCTCGCACCCGGCGCCACCGCGTACGCCACGGTCCGCACCGTCACCGGCCGGCCCACCCCAC
The DNA here is from genome assembly GCF_040679095.1 of Streptomyces sp. NPDC052496. Lineage (NCBI taxonomy): Bacteria > Bacillati > Actinomycetota > Actinomycetes > Kitasatosporales > Streptomycetaceae > Streptomyces > Streptomyces sp. NPDC052496. The sequence continues at coordinate 124,096 of NZ_JBFAUH010000019.1, read as the reverse complement.
CCACCCGTACCGTCGACCACATCACCGTCGCCGCCGACCCGTCCCACCACGGCCGCCGCTTCGACGCCTCCGCCATCGGAGCCCCGCCCACCGGCATCCGTGTGTGGTCCCCGACCACGACCTGGTGGAGTCCCACCCCCTCCTGAGGACCGACGCCCACCCCCTCCGCAGAGCCGATGCCCAACCACCCGCAAGCCCACCTCGGTCCTCAAGTGCCCGCCAACGGGGGCGGGTTGCCCCGAACCGCCCGCCCCCACCCCCTCGATCCACCAAAGTGAGCGCATGAGCCTCACGACTGCCGGCGACCCGCCGGGCCCCGTACGTTTCTTCCTGCTGTGCGACCGTCCGGGCTGCGACGCCCGCGCCGTCCTCGACCTGGTCGTCCCGGATCGGCCGCCGGACATCGAGACCGACCTCTTCGGCCACCTCCTGCACAGCGCCCAAGCGGCCGCCCCGCACATCGCGGACATGGGGTGGACGTACTACCAGGGTGACGGTTACTGGTGCCCACGCTGCTCGACCCCCCGCTCCCAGCGCCCCCGAAGAGGCCGCACCCGCTCCTCATGACAACCGCCCCACCCGGGAGGCGTCCCCCGCTTGCCCTCCCTCTCGAACAGGAGTAACCGGCCAGTAGCTCTCCGTAAAATTTTGCCTTCTTTCGTTGCACGACTGAGCACTCCTGAACGCTATTGCGGTCAGAGAGCCCGTACTGGCTCTCCGGTGCCGGGACGAGCAGGCACCGTCCATCCCGACCGGAGGGACCGAGGGTTCCGTGAACCTTGATCTCGTACGTGACTGGGCCGTGGCCGCCGTCGTGCTCCGCGTGTTCAGCGCCGACATACGGCTGCTGCTGCGCCGCCTCGCCGCCGCCCAGGTGCTGGCGGGCGTCTCCGAACTCACGCGTACGGGTACGAGCGCCCGCCCACGCCCGCGTACCCGCGCCTGCACCCACCGCACGCCCGACCGCGACTCCCCGTATGACCTCCAGCGCGACCACGACCTCCAGGAGGGCGAGCGCTGATGCCCGACCACGAGCCGATGGCCGACCACCACCCCACGACCGACTGCCACCCCAAGACCAGCCATCACCCCAAGACCAACCACCACCCCGAGAGCAACCACCACCCCACGACCAGCCACCACCCGAGGCCCCCACAAACACCTCCCCAACCCACCCACCCAGCCTCCACCCCAGCCCCCATGCTCCCCACACCTCCCATCCCCGCACCCCCCATCCCCACACCCTCCACCCCCGCACCCTCCACCCCCGCACCCCCCATCCCCCCACCCCTCATCCCCACAACCTCCACCACCCTCGGCCTACCCCCCGACTTCCGCGCCTTCCACCAGCTCTACCGCGCCGGCTACATCCGTTACGCCGAACTCCACCTGGAGTCCCGGGCGGACGCCGAAGAAGCCGTCGACCTCGCCTTCGAGCAGCTCTCGCTCTGCTGGCGCACCGTCCTCGAACAGCCAGTACCCGAGGCGTACGCCTGGCGCGTCGTGAAGAACCGCACCATCGACCACGCCAGGGCCCGCGGCCGCCGCCCGGTCGTCGTCGACGTCGCCGCCTTCGAGACGCACTCCCTGCGGCACTCCCTCGACCCGATAGGCGAGCTGGAGGAGTCCCTCACCCTCTACCAGGCCGTCGCCGCCCTGCCCGAGCGGCAGCGCGACGTCATGCTCCTGCGTTACGCACTCGGGTACGCCACCAAGGAAACGGCGCGCCTCATGGGCATCACCGAGGCCGGCGTCCGCTCGACCACCCGCCACGCACGCCGCAGACTGCGCCAGGCGTTCGGCCTGGAGGAAGGAGAGGACGATGCCCGCCTCGCGGACTGAACTCGACCGGATCCTGCGCAAGGCGCGCCTGGACACACCCGCGTACACCGCCGACGAACTGGCCGCCGCCGAAGCCCGCTTGACCACCCGCGTCGCCAACCGCGTCCTGTACGGCGCCCTCTCCTTCGACGCCGCCGTACAGGCACGCGTAGAGGCCGCCCTCGGCCGCGACCGTACCCCCGGCGAACGCGGTGAACCCACCGAACAGCGCCAGATGCGCGACGCCGCCCAGGACCTCCAGCGCCTCTGCGCCCTCGTCGTCGGCGAGCCGGACGCGCTGCACCAGATGTCCGTCTTCATCGGCGGCCGCGTCCTCGAACCCGACGGCGCCCGCGTACTGGCCTGCGTCCTCCAGCTGGCCGGACGGGAGGACTCCGCCCGCTTCTGGTGGCAGTACGCCGCCGGCGCCGGTGACACCTCCGCGGCCTACTGCCTCTACCTCCACCACCTCTCCCTGGCCGAGGTCGGCGAGGCCCACTGGTGGCACGCCCACGCCGACCCGGACCGCCCCGCGCGCTCCCGCCCCCCGGCCGACGCGTACGACCTGTTCGTCTCCTGGGCCATCACCCTCGAAGTGGCCCGCGACTCCGGCACGCCCCCGCCCCCGGCCGCCGTCGTCGGCTACGTCTCCCGCGCCATCCAATTCACCGACAACCCCGACCTCGACCTCCCCCTCCCCCCCGCCGGCTTCGCCGAACGCATAGAACAACTCACCACCACGACCCCCTGACGCCCCTGACGCCTCTGACGCCTGACGCCCCTCACCGGGAGCATCGGCCCGCAGCTCGCTCCACAGCCGCCCTGGCCAACCCCGCGATCAACGGGTGTACCCGGTGATGGGCACCCTCGCCATCCAGCTCAGGCTGAAAGAGAGTGGCCAAAAAGAAGGAATGCCCAGGCAGTTCGGCAATACGAACGTTCCCGGACTCATCGATACCACTGAAGGACATTCCATGCTCACGCAGGACACCGAGGTGCTGGGGATTGGGCCCGTAACTGCAGTGGTAGCGGGCCCGCGTACGGTCCGATCCGATCAGCTGGGCGGCCCGTGAACCGGCAGCGATCTCGACCATGCCTTCGTGACCGACCAGCGAGCACGCCAACGGCACGACGACGGCCTCCTCCGCAGGAGTCTCCGGCTCATTCTCGGCATGACCGGCACGGTCGAGACCGCACACATTCCGAGCGAACTCCAGCAGCGCATGCTGGAACCCACCACACGTACCCAAGAACGGGACGCCCCCTTCCCGCGCCGCCCGAATCGCCGCCAGCACACCGGCCTCACTGCGATACGGACTACCAGGAACCACCCAAACAGCATCAAACCCCCCAACCTCCACTCCACCCCCAACCCCTCCCCCTATTCCCGTCCCCGCTCCCGCCGCCGCCCCCTGCTCAACATCCTCACTACCAACCCAATAAGCATCCAGATCCAGCCCATCCCGCACACGGAGGGCATCGAGCAGGCCAGGAATACGGACATGGGAACGCACGGCCTCGGAGCGGTCCCCAACCAGAGCGATACGAGCGGTAATTGCCATGCCGCAGATCCTGCCGCCGCGCACGGATCGCGTCCAACAATGATCCCTGCACTCTCCATAAGCACTACTGATGCTCATCGGTGATGCTTGAGCCCATGGACCCGCACCTCCTGCGCACCTTCGTCGCCGCCCTCGACCACCGCTCCTTCTCGGCCGCCGCCACAGCCCTCGGCTACACCCAGTCCGCCGTCTCACAGCACATCGCGGCCCTAGAAACCGACCTGGGCACCCGGTTGCTCGAACGCCGCCCCGTGGCGCCCACCCCGGCCGGCGCACGGCTGATGGAGCACGCCCCCGCCGTGCTGCTGCGCCTGGACGCAGCGCGCGCCGATATCGCGCGCCTGCACCACACCTGCCCCGCCCAACTGACGCTCGCCTGCTCGCCCGCATCCCTAGGCCCGGCCGTAACCCGCGCCCTGGCCGATCTACGCGCGACCTCCCACTCCCTGGACCTGGAGGTACGCGTACTGACCCGCGAGGCAGTGATCGAGGACGTACTCACCGGGCGCGCCGACATCGGTCTCGTCGACGGCATCGCCGCCCCCAGCGACCCGCTGCCCCTCCCCGACCTCGGCTCCACCACCATCCTCCCCGCAGCCGAGGAACCCCTGGCCGTCCTGTTCCCCCGGGACCACCCTTTGGCGCGGTGCCGCTTAGTACGCCTGGCCGACCTGGCCCAAGCTCACTGGATCGACGCCCCGGGCACCGCCATCCCCCTCGACCGGCTACGCGCCGTAACCCACACCGACGGCTTCCAGGCCCACATGCACCACCGCGGCACCGACCTCCACAGCCTCGCCGCCCTGACCAACGCCGGCCACGGCCTGGCCACCCTCCCCCTCGCCCTGGCCACCACCCTCAACACAACCCCCGCCCCCATAACCCACCCCCACCTACTCCACCGCACAGAACTCCTCCACCCCCACACCCCAACCACCCCCACCCGCCACCTCATCTCCCTCCTCACCCCGCACACCGTCACTGCACTCTCCGCCCCTTCGACGCCTCCCGTACCTCCCGCCGCACCAACACCTCCGCGAACGGCTCCCCGGTAGCCCGCGCATGAGCCATTCGCTCCCGCACCTCCCCGAGTGTTCGAGGCCGATACCCGGGCCCGTCACAGCAGCCCATGTGAAAGCGGATCCCGGCATGCAGCAGCACGGAAAGCGTCCGCCAGGCAGCGGTGTCCCGCCTCTTGGGTGCGGCAAAGGCAGACCCGACGTGGATCAGCGGTCCGGCACACCGAGGACAGACCCGCTCGCCGGCGTCACGACCGGGCCGGGCCTGCTTGTACGAGGCCCGGCAGGGCAGACAGACGTACGACGTCTTGGCCGAAGGCATACGGCAAGCCTAAAACTGCTCCCACCCAACCTCGACGCCTTTTCCACCCACCCACCCCCCCCACGTCCGCTTAGCCTCCGCACGCACGACCCCGCCCTCCCGGACCGGCCACTGGCGACGCGCACCCATCACCGCTGCTACCGCACGAGAACGCCAAAGGCCACCCACACACATGCGTAGGTGGCCTTCACACTGGTGCCCCCGGCAGGATTCGAACCTGCGACACCCGCTTTAGGAGAGCGGTGCTCTATCCCCTGAGCTACGGAGGCGGGGAGTGGTCGGCGCCTGGTGGGCGCGCGGCCGGGCTGCTGGTGGGCAGCTTTGGACAGGGTAGCGGATGGGGGGTGGGTGGTGGGGAGGGTGGCTTCGGCTGGGGGTCGGGGGTGGGGGTGGGGGCTTCGGGGTGGGGGCTTGTGGGGCGGGGCTGTGCCGGGGGTGGGGATGTGTGGGAGGCGCCCACGCCCCGGGGTGGGGGAGTGGGCGCCTCAGTGGTTGGGGGTGCGGGTGGGGTTAGGGGGCGTGGGCCGGGTTGTCGGGGGTTGGGGAGTTGGTGGAGGTGGTGCGGTGGTTGGACCAGGTGGTGAGGGCGGTGGCGCAGGCGTGGTCGAGGTGGCGCAGGCCGGAGAGGTCGAGGGTGACTTCGCGGTCGTGGGGGAGGGCCTCCAGCTGGTCGAGGATCTTGGGGAGGCGGAGGAAGGTGGCGTTGCCGAGGGCGCGTACCTGGATGGGCTCGCCGGCCGGGGCGTCCAGGCCGCTGATCTCCAGGTGGACGTGCGAGGTCTCCCAGGCGGTCTTGGCGACGGCCAGGAGGAGGCCGATCAGGACGCCCTCGAACATGTTGGTGACGACGATGGCGATGGCCGTCGCGGCGAGGACCACCGCTTCGCCGCGGTGTTCGCGCCACAGGGGGACGAAGTCGCGTACGGGCAGGAGTTTCCAGCCCGCGTGGACGAGTACGCCGGCCAGCGCGGCCACCGGGATGATGCCCAGGGCCGCCGGTACGGCCGCCGCGAAGATCAGCAGCCAGGCGCCGTGCATCACGCGCGAGGCCTTCGTACGGGCTCCGGCGCTGACGTTCGCGGAGCTGCGGACGATCACCGCGGTCATGGGCAGGGCGCCCAGGATGCCGCAGACGGTGTTGCCCGCGCCCTGCGCCATCAGTTCCTTGTCGTAGTTCGTCCGCGGCCCGTCGTGGAGCCGGTCCACGGCCGCCGCGCTGAACAGGGACTCGGCGGACGCGATGAGCGCGAAGGCGAGGATGGTGCCGATCGCGCCGATGCCTGCCAACTGGGCGAAGTCCGATCCGCCCGGCGGCTGGATCGAGGAGAGGAGACCCTGTACCTCGACACGCGCTATGGGCAGGTCGAGGGCGAAGACGGCGAGCGTGGCCAGGGCCACTGCCGCGAGCGGGGCCGGCAGGATGCGGGCCGCGCGCTTCCACCGGGGCCAGAGCACCAGTACGGCGATGGTGCCCGCGCCGACCGCGAACGCGGCCAGGGCCGCTCCCGAGCCGGCGGTGCCGATGACCAGGCGGGGCAGGCCGCCGAGGTTGGCGAGCCCGCTGCCGGGGGCCTTGGCGTCGGTGAGGGTGTACAGCTGGGCGGCGATCAGGACGAGGCCGATGCCCGCCAGCATGCCCTGGACGACGGCCACGGAGATGGCCCGGAACCAGCGGCCGAGGCGCAGGGCCCCCATGGCGAGCTGCAGCAGGCCCGCCACGAGGACGAGTGCGCCCAGCGTGCCGAGTCCGAACTGTTTGACCGCCTCGAAGACGAGCACGGTCAGTCCGGCGGCCGGGCCGCTGACCTGGAGGCTGCTGCCGGGCAGGAGGCCGGTGAGCAGGCCGCCGACGATGCCGGTGATCAGTCCCAGCTCGGCCGGTACGCCGGAGGCGACGGCCACGCCGACACACAGCGGCAGCGCCACCAGGAAGACGACGATCGAGGCGGTGAAGTCGGCGCGGAGGTGGGGCCAGCGGCGGGAGGGGGGAGAGGAGGAGGGAGAGGAGGGAGGGGAGGAGGGAGAGGAGGAAGAGTTGGTGGAGGGGGTGGATGTGGTGGAGGTGGTGGAGGTGGTGAGGGGCGCGTCCGTGGTGGTGTGCGCCGGTGGGGGAGCTGTCACGCCCGTGGTCACGTCCGTAGCCGCGCCTGGGGTCGATTTCGGTGTCATGGGAGGCGCCTTCGCCGTCAGAGGGGGAGGAACGTGTCGGTGTCGGGCTGGTGCGCCGAGACGAGGCCGGTGTGCACCTCGTAGTACCAGCCGTGCAGGTTCACCTCGCCGGCGTCGACGCGCTCGCGTACGCAGGGGTACTGGCGCAGCCGTGCCAGCTGTTCGGTGACGTGCCGCTGGACCGCGGTCGCGACCGTCGGTGCCTCGTCCATCGGCAGCTCCGTGGAGAGCTGCTGGGTCAGCCAGGCGCGTACGTCGGGAGCGCCGGCCAGGTCCTCGCGGCGCGCCATGGCGCCGACCGCCCCGCAGTGCGAGTGACCGCAGACCACGATGTCCGCGACGCGCAGTACCCGCATCGCGTACTCGATGGTGGCGGCCTCCGCGCTGGCGGGCATGTCCGGCCGGTGCGCGGGCACGGCGTTGCCCGCCGTACGCAGCTCGAAGAGTTCGCCCGGCAGTGCTCCGGTGATCAGGGACGGAATGATCCGTGAGTCGGAGCAGGTGATGAACAGGGCGAGCGGCGACTGGCCGTCGGCGAGCCGCTGGTAGGTCTCACGCTCCTCGTGCGCGGCCGCGATGCGGGCGTTGAAGGAGCGCGCGTGTTCGATGAAGGTTTCCACGTGGGAATGTCTCCTGCTGGTCGGTAAGTGGTGCCATTGAGGGCATGGCAGAACCCGTTCGACTGGTGCGGAGCAGGGAGCCCCAGCGGGGCCCCTCAGCAGCGGAAGACGCAGTGCAGACAGTGCAGGGCGGGGCGATTGGACACGCCTGGTCTTGAAGTGGTGAGTGTGGCGGCGGTGCCGGTGTGCGAGAGGGAGAAGGCAGCGGCCGGGTAGGCCCGGGACGCGCAGGGGTGCGGCGGCAGCGGCCGGCGGCACGGGGACGGTGCGCCCGGCGCGGCCCGCGTGCAACGCCGCGCCTGGTTACGGTCCTTGTCCTTCTCACGCCCGGGGTCGCGCTCGCTGTCGCGCCGGTACTGGATGCCCGTGGAGGAGTTGGCCTGGACGGGGGACACCTGGGTCGGGGGGCCGTGCGCGCCGGGGGGAGCCGCCGGGGTGGGGGTGGGGTCCGGGGCCTGTACGGGCGCGGCGCCGGCGGCCGTGCGGGACGGGATCTTGCCGCCCTTGGCCGCTGCCGTCCCGTAGAAGAGCAGGGTCAGGACCACGGCGAGGACGCCGAGGATGCTGAGGAGGTGGGGGGTGGTGCGGTGGGGGGTGGTGATGTGGCCGGGGCTGGCGGTGGCGGTGGCGGTGGTCGTACGCGTCGCCGCGCGGGCCGCCGTACGGACCGCTCCCGCGCCCGGCGGGCTGTGCGGGCGGTTGGAAGCCGTGTAGTGGGCCGGGTGGCCTGCTGTGTCCGGGCGGGTCTGGAGCTGCGGGAAGCCGGTACGGCCTGTGAAGGTCTTGAGGTACTTCATGCCTGCTTCCCCGGGGGTGCGGTGGGGGAAGAGGGGGCCGTGATCGGTGCGGGCGTCGGTGACGTGGCCGTACCCGTACCTGTACTTGTACGTGTACTCGCATTCGTATCCGCGGCCGTACCTGTACTTGCGTCCGCATCCGCATCCGCATCCGTAGCCGTAGCCGTAGCCGTACGGCCCCCACGTCCGCCCACCACCAGAAGCAGCGGTACGAGGCCCAGGGCCACGATTCCGCCGCTCAGCGCCAGCGTGGCGTAGCCCCCGGTGGCCACGACCAGCCCCGACGCCATGCCGCCCGTCGCGCCCGCGACGGCGATGCCCACGTCGACCAGGCCCTGCGTCGAGGCGCGGGTGGCCAGGGGCACGGCGTCGGTGACGATGGCGGTGCCGCTGACGAGTCCGAAGTTCCAGCCGACGCCCAGGAGTACGAGGGCGGTGGCGAGCGCCGGTACGGAGTGCGCCGGCGCGAGCGCGGCGAGGGTGCCGGCGGCGAGCAGGACGATGCCGGAAGCCACCGCGACGCGCAGCCGGCCGATCCGGTCCACGAGCATTCCGGTGAGCGGTGACGGCAGGTACATCGCCGCCACGTGCAGGGCGATGACCAGGCCGGCGGTCTCGGTCGCGTGGCCGTGCGCCCGCATGTGGACGGGCGTCATCGTCATGATCGCGATCATGACGAGCTGGGTGAGGGTCATGACGGCGGCGCCGGTGCCGACCTTGCGGATGTCGGCGCGGGCCGCGGGGGTGCCGGCCGTGGTCTCCGCCGCGTCCTGTGCGGTGTCGTCCGGTGCGTCCTGTGCGGACTCCTCCGGGGCCTCCGGGGCCTCCTGCGCCGCCGCGAGCTCCCGTGCCAGGTGCAGCGGGTCCGGGCGCAGGAACAGCCCGAGCACCACGGCTGCCGCCGCGTACGCGACCACCGCCAGCAGGAACGGTCCCGCCAGGCGCGGTACGCCCATGCCGGCCGCGACATCACCCGTGACGCCGACCAGGTTCGGCCCGATCACCGCCCCGAGCGTGGTGGCGAACAGTACGAGGCTCACCGCACGCCCCCGGCGCGCGGGCGCGGCCAGGTCGGCGCCCGCGTACCGGGCCATCAAGGTCGTCGCCGTACCCGCCCCGTACACGAGGAGCGAGAGGAACAGCAGCCACACGGAACCGAGGGCGGCGGCGAGGACGACGCCGAGGCTGCCCAGGCCGGCGGTCGCGTACCCCGCGGTGAGGCCCGGCCGCCGGCCCCAGCGCTGGCAGACCCGTCCGATGCCGACGGCACCGAGCGCCGCCCCACCCGTGAACAGGGCCGCGGGCAGGCCGGCCAGCCCCGTCGAGCCGAGCATCTCCTCAGCGAGCAGCGCGCCCACCGTGATGCCCGCGGCCAGCCCGGCGCCGCTCAGCGTCTGCGACAGCGCGAGCACGATCAGGACACGCTTCTGCTCCGGGGGCTCCGCGAGCTCCACGGGCTTCGCAAGCTCCACGGGCTTCGCGGCCGGATCGGCGGGTGCGCCTTGAGGTGTGGCGTGGGGGGCCGGTGTGCCGGGCCGAGCACTCATAGGTCCTTTTCCTCGTTCTCGGGGCTGCCCCGGAAGCACGCTCAGGGCGCGCCGGCAGGCTGGAGTGCCGCGATGTCCCGCAGCGACATGCTCAGCTGGTCGTGCAGGAAGCGCACGATCGTCCAGTGCGGCAGGGCGCCTTCGTCGAAGGGCCCGAACTCCCGGACGTACAGCGGTATCCAGCGCAGCGCCTCCTCGATCACCTGCTCCCGCCCCGGCTCCTGCTGGTACGCGTCGTAGCCGATGCTGCGGTGCTCGATGAAGAACCGTCCCGGCAGGCGCTGCTCGCACCATTCGCGGTATTCGCGCGTCTGGAGGATGAGGTAGTGCCAGATCTCGTCGATGTCCTGTTCGACGGGCAGGAAGAGACCGCTGAGCTGCTCGCGGTGGCGGGAGACGAGGTAGAGGTAGCGCAGGCACTCGACGACCTGGCGTTCCACGTACTCGGGCGGGGCGTCGGTCAACGCCACGAAGTGCTGCACCACTTCGGCGTGCAGGCGTTCGCCGAGCAGGGATATGAGGGCGTCGGGGGTGACGGGGCCGTCGGGGGTGACGGGGCCGTCGGGGGTGACAGGGCTACCCGTACGGACGAGAGCGTCCGGGGTCTCCGGGGCGTCCGGGGTGACGTGTGGGTCCTGCGGTTGGGTGGTCATGGTTCTCCCGTGGTCCAGGGGCGATCCGTACGGAGGTGAGGTGGTGCGGGGCGGGTCGGGGCGGGGTGGCGGGGCCGGTACCAGGACGGCGCCGGAAGAGGCCGGTGGCGGCCGGTGGCGGCTGGAGGCGGCTGGTGTCGGCTGGAGGATGCCGGAGGCCGGTCTCGTCGCCGGCTCAAGCACCGGCTGCGGCTTCGGCACCGGATTCAACGCCGGCTTCAACACCGGCTTCGGCTCCGGTCTCGGCAGGCCCCGGCCCGCTCCCGTTCCCGCTCCCGCTCCCGCGCTCAGCGACTCACGGCTCGCCCGCCTGCTCCCGCTCCAGCCACGCGTACTTCCCCGACTTCCCGATCGGGATGTGCGCGCGGTGCTCGACCCGGCACGGCAGGCCCGTCAGCTGCTCCACCCCCGTGCTCAGCGCGGCCGTTTCCGACGCGTCCACGGGAGCGCCGTCGAACGTCGTGTACCGCAGTTCGGCGTGGCTCCGGTCAGCCGGTACGCGCAGCTGGTGGACGAACACGCGGGACGACGCCGCGCTGACGCAGTCGTCGAGGTCGCCCTGGGCGACCGGGCCCTGGCCGTGTGCCGACGCGAACAGCTCCTTCTCGCGGCCGCAGAACCGGGAGATCTTCGTCGGGTCGGGCGTGCCGTCCAGCGTGCGCGCGCAGTCCCCGGAGCGGTAACGGATCAGCGGCATGTACGGGTTCCGGACGCTCGACACGATCATGCTGAAGATGTGGCTGCCCGGCTCCACGGGGACCAGCTCGACGCTCATCTTGTCGAGGTACGGGTGGTACCGGCCGTGCCGGTCGCTGTAGTACAGGTAGCCCAGCTCGGTGCTGCCGAACAGGTCGATGACCGGGCAGTCGAAGTGCTCGTGGAGGTAGCGCCGTACGTTCACCGGCGTGTACTCGTACGCGTGCACGATGCTGGCCGGCCGCGGGAAGCGGTGCCACAGGCCCCAGTCGGTCACCTTCCGTACGAGGTGCGCCAGGTGGTAGCTGGAGCAGTCGAGGTGGTAGCGGCCCTGCGGGTGTGCCTCCTGGGCCGTACGGATCTCGGCGAGCATCCGTTCGACGTCCGCGCGCTCCCAATGGGCCGGGTCGAGCGTGAGGTTGACGTAGAAGGTGCGGTCGTCGAGGCGCCGGTCCGCCAGGTCGGGTACGGGCGCGGGCCGGCTCCGGCCGTGCTTCTTCGCGTTGACGCGCGCCACGTGCTCCGTGGCCAGCACCGTGGTGAGGGAGACGCGGCGGCACCCCTCGTGCCAGGTGCCGGCGATGTCCGGGTGCTCGCTCCACAGCTGGTAGTAGGAGTTCAGCAGGAAGTACGGCGGCCGGATGATCTGCATCCGCGCGTGGTTGGTGCCTGTGGAGAGCACGTACTCCGCCTTGCCGGCGGCGAGTGCGTCGGCCAGTACCGGCGTCATCCAGTTGTCCGGAAATCCCCGGGCGATCTCGGGCTTGTCCAGTATGGGGAAGTGCCCCCGCTCGATCGACGAGCGGTAGATCGGTATGTCCCTTATCCGGTTCACGATGTCGGCGGTCGGTTGTCCCGACCGGCTCGGCTGGCCATCCATGGTCACCCTCAGGTCTGTCTTGTCTGGCGGACGGGGAGTGATCGGTGTCGCGGCGTACGAGAACCTGTACCAAAACGTATGAAGTATGCGGAACGCTCGAATTCCACGGAATGCGTGGTGTCGTGCGACCGGACCTCGTGCCACTGCGCGGTGGCGGGAAGGCGGCCGGGGCTGTGCGGGCCGCCGGCCGACTTCCCGCCCGGAAGGCTCAGCGCCCGGTCAGGAAATGCATCCCGTCTTGGGCGCGGCCGTGGTCGCGCTGATGCAGCCGGACTTCGTCGCGCTGATGCAGCCGTCCTTGCCCGCGCCGCGCGGGGAGTTCACGGCCACCCACTCACGCCAGACGCCGTCCTGGGCCATCTTCTTGATCAGCTGTTCCATGTCCGTCGAGCCTCCGCAGGCAGGGGATGGTGGAAAACGGCGATGATCAGCCACGCACAGTGCGCGGGTGCCGCTCCATAGAACGTAAAAGATAGACCAAGTGATCGTCAAAGGTCCGCAATCCCGGGATGGCTCAAATGTCGACACCGGCGGGCAGTTTGGCTTGATCCCTCCCGTCATGGCCACAGCTCGGGCGCGCTACGTGGCTGGTAGTGACCGGTCGCGGCCGAGAGGTGTGTGGTGTGCGTCTGGTCTGGACCGCAGCACTGGTATGCCGTGTACATGCCAAGAAAATGGATGGCCGGAAGGGGGTGTGGTGGCTTGTTTACGGCGACATAACCATGAGGTGAACGATCAGTGAACGTCCGGCCGCCCGCACGCCCGCACGCCCGCACGCCCGGCCGCCCGCACGCCCGGCCGAGCTTCCGAAGTCGTGGCGGGATGGAGGTGATGTGTGAGGGCGGGGCTGAAGGCGGGGGAGTGGGGTCAGGGTCGGCGACGGCGCCGATGCCGGCGTCGGTCGATTCTGGTTGTCGAGTACCGGTGGCGGGTTACCGCCCTCGGGTCCGTTGCACAGCACCGAATTCCCACAGCCGACTTCCCAGCGCCGGTTTCACAGTGCCGAATTCCCGGAGCCGAGTTCACAGATTCGACTTCACAGAGCCGAGTTCACGGCGCCGACTCCAGCTTCAGCGGTCGGGCTCTGACCGTTGCGGTGAACAATTCGAGGCCGTTCTGATGTCCGGTGACGCAGGCGTGGATCATTCCAGAAGTTTCGGCGCCGAAGTCCTCTACGGTTCCCGGATGCGTACGGGAGTCCCCCTTCGGCTCTGCCTTTTCCCGGCCGACCAGCGTGGCTTCTATCCAGCACGGCGCGTCCAGTTCCGCGTATCGCGCGAAGACCGTGCTCAGGCCGACGGGTATGACCGGCAGCGGATGGAGTACCGCGTGTACGGCTTGGTGGGCGGCCTCCAGCAACAGCATGCCGGGGGCGTGGTCGACCGGGTGGTCGAAGAGGACCGGATGGGTGGTGTCCGTGCGGAGTTGCCAGCGATTGCTGGTGTCCGTGGGGGAGAGCAATACGCTCTCGTACTGGGCGCGGGCCACCCTCGGCGGCGCGACCGGCGGCGGTAGCGGTACCGCGCGGGCCATCGCCTCACGGGCGTCGCCGTACGGGCCGCGCAGGCGGCGGTAGACCGCCGGCGCGTGGCTGGTGAAACGGGCGACCGCGGAGGCGAGGTGGACGCCGCCGCGTGTCGCTTCGACATCCATGGTCAGAGCGCTGAGCGTGCCCTTGCGGCGTTTGATGTCGGAACAGACGATGCGTAGTTCGATTTCGGTAGGGGCAGTCTCGGTACGCAGTACGCCCGGGTCGAGCGCATAACTGAAGTGATCCCAGATCAGCTGGTGCCCGAACGGCACCTGGTAAGCGAGGTGCGAGAGCAGCGGAATGGTCTGGCGGATGGTCTCGACGAGCAGAAGGGGGTCGTGCAGCCGGTTCCTGGAGGAGTAGAACGTGTGGGTCCGCGGCCATTCCGCGGTCACTACGTGGATGTCCGGGGCCGTCTCCTTCCAACTGGTGAGCAGGACTTCGGAGAGCGCCGTCTTGTGTACATACTCCTTGGGCACGGTGGTGGTCAGCGTGCGCGGGCACCGTCCGGCGGCAGCGGGTGCGGAGTACTTCGGAAGCTGGCCGGTGGTGCTCATGCGGGTGTCCCCCTGAGGAGTGTGCAGGTCCGGACCGTTGCGGTCCGTTGTGGTCCGCCGGGGCTCCAGGGGTGGGCCGGCGTGGTCCTGCGCGGGGTGGCGGGTGGCCAACGGGGGCCGCGGCAAGGACGGTTCAGCTGTCACCGCGTGTGAGCCTCGGCGCTCATAAAATAAATAGTATTCGTTTTGTTGTCGAGGGAGCTGGTGCTGTCCATGCAGGAACGTGCGGTCAGGACACGTGAGGTCATCCTCCGGGCGGCCGCCGAGGTGTTCGACGAGTTCGGGTTCAGCGGCGCCAGTATCAACAAGATCATGAAGCGCGCCGGTGTCACCCAGGGCGGGATGTACTTCCACTTCCCGTCCAAGGAAGCCCTGGCCCAGGCCGTGATGATCGAGCAGAGCGGCGGCCTGGAGATGCCGCCCGGAGAGGACGGCCTGCAGCGCCTGATCGACATCACCCTGTACCTGGCGGAAGAACTGCAGTCCAACCCCACCCTGCGTGCCGGCGTGCGGCTCGCGGTCGAACAGGGCGAGTTCGGCGTCCAGGACGACTCCGCGTACCGCCTCTGGGCCGAGCAGTTCGGCTGCCAGCTGCGAGCTGCGCGCGAGAAGGGTGAACTGCTCCCCGAGGTGGGCGTGGACGAACTGGCCTGGGTCCTGGTCAGCGCCTACACCGGCACCCAGCTCTTCTCCCAGATCTCCACCGGCCGCGCTGACCTGCACCAACGCGTCGTCTCCCTCTGGCGCTACCTGCTCCCGGGCGTCGCCGCGCACCCCGTCAGACAACAGCTCACCTTCGCGGCGCGGCGACGGGCGGCGGCCTGATCCGGAGTGCGGACAAGTACGGTGGCGGGAGCGGACGACCCGGCGAAGAGTACGGCGAAGCGCGTGGTGAACGCGTGGTGAAGCACGTGGCGAGAGGCGTGATGGACGAGGTGGCGGGCGGCGGAGCGGTGACGGTTCCGTGGCGGGTGGTGGTGACCGGGGCGACCGGGTTCATCGGCTCCACGGTGCTACGGGAACTGCTGTGCGCCGGTGCGGAAGCGGGGGTGTGCGGCGGTCGCCCGCAATCGGTTCCGCCGACGGAAGCGGGGGCGTCCGGCGGTCGGCCGCAACCGGTCCCGTCCTCGGACATGACATCACATGGGGAGCCATATCCGAATCCGGATTCGGTTTTGTACGCGAATGGGGCACGGCCCGCACGCCCACTTCATCTCCGTGCCGTCTCACGCAAGCCGCCTGAGTCCTCCGATGCCTCCGAGTTCTCCAAGCCCTCTGAGGCCTCCGAGTTCCCCAAGCTCTCTGGGTCCTCCGAGCCCTCCAAGCCCTCCGAGCCCTCTGGCTCCGCCACCCCCGTCGAATGGTTCGCCGCCGACCTCGCCGACCCCGCCTCGCTGCGCGGTGTCTGCGAAGGTGCCGACGTCCTGCTGCACCTCGCCTCCGACATCGGCCGGGACGAGGAGCGCTGCGAGCTGGTCAACGTCCGGGGTACCGCGGCCCTCGTCGACGAAGCCGTACGGGCCGGAGTCGGCCGTATCGTCCACCTCTCCACCGCTGCCGTGTACGGGGCCGGGCCGCACGCCGGCCTGGACGTGGACGAGGTCCGGCCCGAACCGGTCTCACCGGCCAGCCGCACCCGCCTCGCCGCCGAACGCCCGGTGTTGGAGGCAGGCGGCACGGTGCTGCGGCCGGGGCTGGTGCTCGGCGCGGGTGACCGGTGGGTGGTGCCGGCGCTGGCCGAACTGCTCGGCCGGGTACCGGCACGCTGGGACGGCGGGCGCGGTCTGCTCTCCATGGTGGTGGTCGACGATCTTGCCCGTCTGTTCGCGCGGCTGGCTCTGGCTGCGTACGGCATTCCCGGCGGCGTCCACCACGCCAGCCACCCCACCCCCGTACGCAACGGGGACCTCATGGACACCCTGATCGCCCACGGCGTTCTCCCGCGACCGGACGCCATGCCGGAGCACGCCAGTGCGGAACCCGGCCTCCACGCCCTCCACACCCTCCACACCCTCCACGGCATCCCCGGCCGCCCCGGATTCCCTGACCTCCCTGACCTCTCCTGGGAAGCGTGCCTGAGCCGGCTCAGCTCCACCCCCGGCCGGGTGAGCGAACGGCAGTTCGCCCTCCTCGCCCGGGACCACTGGTACCGCAGCGACGAGGTGTGGACGGCGGCCGGCTGCGACCCGGGCCCCGGCCCACTGGCCCGGCTCGCGGAGGCGGCCGACTGGTACCGGTCCCACCTCCAGGCCTGATTCCCCCGGCGACGTCAGAGCACCGATCCGGTCCCGGGGCCCCGAGCCCCCGGACCCCCGAGCCCCGGGGCCCCGAGCCCCTGGATCCCCGGAGTCCCTGCGACGCGACCTACCACGCGACCTGCGACGCGACCTACGACACGACCTACGACAGGACCTAAGAAACGAACCGCACCCTCGACAGCGTCTGCTCATCCGGCACCGCCGTCAGCGCGCGATAGGCATGCGCTGCGGAAGTCAGCGTCATGTGGTGATGCCAGCCCGGGAAGGAACGGCCCTCGAAGTCGTGGAGGCCGAAGTCCGACGCGAGGGTGCGCAGCGTGGCCGTGGGGAGCTGGTGCAGCCGGGCCAGGCCGATGAGCTGCCCCATGCGGCGGTGCGCCATGTTGGTGAGCCAGATCCGGGCCGGCCGGGCGCTCGCCGGGCCGGGTTCCGCGAAGGCGCGGTACGTGTGGTGCGAGTTGGGCAGGCGTACGGGCGTGGGCGCGGATTGCAGCAGGCGCGGGCGCGCGCCCGGGTCGCCGGGCATGCCGGGGGTGGCCGGGGTGGCCAGTGCGGTGGCGGGCGGTACGGCGATGACGAAGTCGCGTCCCTGCCGGGCCAGCGCCTCGATGAGCCGTACGGAGTCGGAGTACTCGCTGAGGTCCGCGACGACCGGCGCCGGCGGGCAGGTCGAACGGGCGGCCTGCGCTTCCACGAGGTCGAGGGCGTGCACCCACATCGGGCGGGGGTGGTTCGTCTCCGAGGCGGGGATGCGGTTGCGGCGCAGCAGTTCGGGGTCGTCGGCCCACTGAGGGGGCAGGAACAGCCGCCAGTCGACGGACACGGCAGCACTGCCGCCGCAGTCGACGGCGGCAGCCGATGCGGCTGATGCGGCTGAGGCGCTGGATGCACCCGAGGTGCCCGACGAACCTGAGGTGCCTGAGACCCTCGACGTGCTCGAAACCCCAGAAACCCCAGAAACCCCCGATACCCCAGAAGCCCCTGATACCCCCGCGACCCCCGAAACCCCCGACGCGGTCGACGCCGACACCGCGACCGCCGTGGCCGCCTCCCCCACCGGCAGGAACATCCCCATGGCCAGCTGGCAGCTGACGGTCCGCCCGGCGGCGGAGTCGAAGCGGCGGTGGACGCCTACGGAGTGGCCGCCGCGCTTGGGCAGTACCGCCGGGGCGAGGATCCACGCGCGGGGCGCGGCGGGCTGTTCGGCCCGGCGTACGAGTTCGCGGCGTACCGGGTTCCAGTCCCAAGGGCTGGCGTTGAGGAACTGGTGGAGGGACTGCGAGGCGGTGGGTGAGTCGGAGACGGCGGCGGCCAGCCGGCGTACGGACTTCTTGCCTTCGGTGGTCAGCAGCGCCAGCAGGTAGGCGTGGGCCCAGCGGCGCTGGTCGGTACGCGGCAGATGGCCGAAAAGGTCGTCCGCGAAGGCGTCGAACGTCTCGGACAGGACGGGCGCCTCGGACGCGGCGGCGGATCCGGATCCCGAGCCGGATCCGGAGCCGGATCCGGAGCCGGATCCGGAGCTGGATCCAGAGCCTCCGGATGTGGCGGTACGGCGCTCGGGCGCGGCGGGGGTCTCGGCCCGGCCTGCTCTGCGGGCGGTTCCGGTTCGCCCGGCGGGGCCGGTGGTGCCGGCGGCCGGAGTCCTGCCGCCGGTTCCGTTGCGGGCGGCGGAGCGGCCGTTGCGGGCGGCCCGGCCGGAGGCGGTGGGCAGCGTGTCGGACGTGATCCCCGTGACATTGCGCACACCGGACTTGTCGGATACGCCATGTACTGCGAGAGGGTGGCTGGAAGAGAGGGAAGCGGTCATCGGTCGTGCGGGGGTGCGGGTAGCCGGATGCGCAGTTTCTGTCGTCATGTGTTCGTTCCCTCCCGTGGTCATCCCGTGAATCGGGCGCCGACCAGCAAAGAATAAAGAACGATCGTTTTTTTTGCGAGCCCACCAGGTCCCGGGCTTTTTTCGTCGTACCAGGAGCCGTCCGGACGCGGGTGAACGATGCCCGAACTACCGGTGTGCGGCGGGGAACCGATGGATGCGGCAGCGCGCGGGAGACGGGTACGGAGGGGGTCGTGAGCGGTCTCAGCCCGGCCCCGCGAGCCGGTACGGACCCGGCGCGCACGGGCCCCGGCGGGGTGCGGGACCGGTACGCGCTCGGATTCCGCTTCGACGGCGCGGTGGGAACGCTCCGAGAGCCACCGCATGACCTCTCAAGAGTCCCCGCGACAGCTCCCGGTTCCCATACTGATCAAGTCTCCGCCAACTGCCGTCGCGACCGTGCGAGCCGTCAAGGCCGGGCCTAGCATGGGCGGTTGGATGTCACCGGTACGGCGCTGGCAACCGAGGGCGATCACCGAGGCGGGACAATGGCGCGACAGGACCGAGCTGAGCGGACGCGCCGCGCCCTGCTGCGGGCCGCCGCCGACGAAATTGCCGAGAAGGGGTACGCGGGCGCCTCGATGGCCCGCGTGAGCGCCGCCGCGGACGTCACGATCGGCGGCCTGACGTTCCACTTCCCGTCCAAGGCGGCGCTCGCCGAAGCGGTCAGAGAAGCCGGCTGCGCGCTGACCCGCAGCGCGCTGGCCTCCCTCATGTCGGCGAGCAGGGGCCCCAAGGCGGCCACGCGCGGCGAGTTACGGCGGGTCGTCACCTTCACCCGTACGCTCGCGCGACTGCTCGAAGAGGAACCCGCCGTACGGGCCGCCGCCCGCCTCGCCTGGGACTTCCCGGACGACGGCGACACCTGGTACGCGATGTGGCTGCCGTCGCTCAGCGAACTCGTCGAACGGGCGCGCCCGGACTTCACCGGCTGGACGACCGTGGAGGCGGTCACCGCCACCGCGGTCTCCGTGGTGACCGGCGCGGAGTTCGCGGCCCGCATCGGTGTACCGCGCGGCGCCACGGCCGGGCTGTCCCCGTGGGAGCACGTGGACCACGTCTGGGGCCTGGTCCTCGGCGCCCGGCCGCCGCTCCTGGTGGGCGGCGACGACGCCCTGGAGAGCCGGGGCGCGGAGAGCCGGGGCGCGGGGAGCCGGGGTGGCGAGAACCGGGGTGGCGAGGGCCGGGGTGGCGAGGGTCCGGTGGGTGCCGGCCGTACCGAGGTGGACCGCACCGGTGCGGACCGTATCGCCGACCGCCGGGCGGCCGACCATCACGCGCCCGAACACCGCCCCTCGGAACGCCGGGTGGGGGAGTGCCGGGCGGGCGACGGCCGGATGCGCGCCGCGTCGCGGTGACAGTGACGGTGACGGTCAGAGGCACAGCGACAATCCCGTCGCGGCCCACCCCGCACCATGGCACCATCGCTGCCATGCCAGGACTGCCCGAGTTCATGACGCCCGACCAGCTCGCCGCCCGTACGTCCCGCGCGCTGGACGCGGCCGTCGCCGCCGGGCGTGACCTGGGGCTGACGGTCACCGACGCGAGGGTGCTGCACGACGTGTTCTCCGTCGTCGTGCATCTCGCTCCCGCCCCTGTGGTGGTCCGGGTGCCGACCGTCCTGCCGCCGTACGCCGACGCCGGCACCCAGGCGGCGCGGCAGCGGCTGGAGCTGGACGTGGTGGCCTGGCTGGCGCTGCGGGGCGTCCCGGTGATTCCGCCGAGTCCGCTCGTGCCGCGGGAGCCTGTGCAGCGTGACGGTTTCTCGATGACGTTCTGGCAGTTCGTCGAGCATGCCGAGGGCAGCGAGCCGGACTACGTGCACAACGCGCGCCTGACCGCCGACCTGCACGCCGCGCTGCGCGCGTACCCGGGCGAGCTGCCGTTCCTGTCGGCCGCCGAACCGCGGTTCGCCACCGAGGCGCTGGCCGCCCTCGAAGGGCGTACCGATCTCATCGACCCGGCGGATCTCGACCGCGCGCGGCGGGAGTGGGCGGTCCTGGAGCCCCTGGTCGGCTCGCGCGAGGCGTTCGAGGCGGAGTTCCCCGGTGTCGACTTCCAGCCGATCCACGGGGACGCTCCCGCCGTCAACATCGTCGCCGCCAAGGGTGGCGAGCTGTACTCCGACTTCGAACTGACCACGCTCGGCCCGGTCGAGTGGGACGTGGCAGCCCTCGGCCCCGAGTGCGAGGCCGCGTACGACGAGGCCGCGCGGCGGCGCGGGCTGCGGCCGCTCGACGCGCGCGTGCTCCGCCTCGTCAACGCCGTGGGCATGATCCGGGCGGTGGCGTGCCTCGCGCTCGCTCCGCAGCTGCCCATGCTCGTCGAGGCGCTGAAGCCCGCCGTCGAGCACTGGCGGACGCTGCCGTTCGCCGGGGGCTCGGGGACTGAGGGGCGGAGGAGCTGAGGGCCTGAGGGGCGGAGCAGCTGAGGGCCTGAGGGGCGAAGGAACTGAAGGACTGAGGGATGGAGGGCCTGGGGGCCGGGGAACTAACGTCCGTCTCCCGCCCCCCGCCTCGCCCCGCCGCACCCACCCACCCCCGGAACTTCGTGAAGTCGTCCGCGATCCGTCCCCCGACGCGAGAAACATAGCGAACATTCTTTATTGTCCTGCTGTCATCCGCACGCCCGTCCCGTCTCCCCGGGGGCCAGTCCCTTGTCCGTGCCCGCAGCCGCCACCGCAGTTCCGCCGCTCCTCCCCGGGCGGCCGTCCAGCACCCAGGAGGCGTGGATCGAGGACCTGTGCAGCCATCTGTTCGCGTCCTTCACCAGGGCGGACCACCACCTCAAGGGCGAGCAGTACCTGCGCGGACTGCTCACCGCCCCCGGCCGCAAGTCCATCCGCAACATCGCCCGGACACTGGACGACACCGGTGCGGCCCAGCGCCTCCACCACTTCATCTGCAACGCCCCGTGGAACTGGCACACCGTCCGCGAAGCCCTCGCCGATTACCTCGTCAGCCTCGCCCGCCCGCGCTCGTGGGTCGTGCGCCCGATGCTCATCCCCAAGTCCGGTACGAACTCGGTCGGCGTCCACCGCCGTTTCGTCCCCGCCACCGGCCAGCTGGTCAACGGCCAGCTCGCGTACGGCCTCTGGTACGCGGGCCAGGCCCTCAACGTCCCCGTCGACTGGCGCCTCCACCTCCCCCCGCCGGCCGCCGGCATCCCCGCCCCCGACGACGGCGCGGCCCAGATCCTCGAACTGGCGCGCCGGGCCGCTCACCCGGGAACCGGCGCCGCCGCCCCGGTCATCTGGGACAGCCAGATGCACCACGCCGATGACGTGATGAGCGCCCTGACCTCACTCGGCCTGCCCGTCCTGGCCCGGACGCCCGGCTCCCTTGCGGTCCACCTGGTGGACCGTGTCGGGCGGCTGACGCGGCGCGGCGCCACCTCGGCGCAGCGCCTCCTGGCCGCGCCGGAACGTTTCGGTCTGCCGGTCCACGACGTGGCCCCGGGGGTACGGGCCGTACTGGCTCGCGTCGTACCGGCCCGTGCCGTACCGTCCCGGGTGTTAACGGCCCGGCCTCGTGGGACAGGTGAGAGCGGTGAGGTGGGCGAGGTGGGTGAGCTGCTGCTCTACGCCCAGCGGTACGACGACCCCGAGGGGCACGAGAGGAGCCGCGGGCCGGGTGCCCGCGCGGACTTCTGGCTGACGACGCCGGCCCGCCGGTCCCCGGCCGACCTCCACCAGCTCACGCGGACCGCCGCCCATGTGGCGCGCGACAGCGTCCGTACCGGCGGCCGTACGGGGCTGCGGGACTTCGAGGGGCGGTCGTACGACGGCTGGCACCGCCACATGACGCTGGCCTCGGTCGCGTACGCCGTCCAGTCGCTGACCGCGCTCGACGCCCTACGGGCGGAACGCGGCCCGCACCAGCGGCTGCACGCGCTCCCGCAGCCACGCGCGTACGCCTACGCACACGCGGACCCGAGGGTGGCGTAGCCGCTACTCGGCCATGTCCACGTGCAGGTTCTCCGCCGGCTGGTCGGCCTTGTCCTCCTTGGGCAGGCCGAGGTCGCCGCACTGATTGGCGGGGGCGCTCAGCATCAGCGTGAGCACGCCGCCGACCAGGCCACCGGGCGAGCCGGCCCCGTTCTGCAGAGCGCGCGCTGATCCGCCGTTGGCGCAGTGGTTGTCGTGGGCGCTGTTGCCCGCGCCGATGACCGTCGTCGCCGCGGCCGTCCCGGCGGATACGCCCACCAGGACGACAGCGACAGCGCCGGCGACGGCGGTGGTGGCAGCGGTGGCGGCCAAGGCGGCTGTGCGGGGCTTGCTGATGACCGGCATCTCCGGTGTCCTTCCGTCCGGGGCCGGCACTTTCGCCCGACCGGTCCGCTTGAGCGGCTGGGTGCCGCGCGGCTGTGCCGCAACGCGTCCGCGCGTCTGAAGCCGCGTGTGCGTACCCGCGTATCCATATGCGCGTCTTCGCGTCTTCGCGTCTCCGTCACCGCGTCTCCGCGTCTCTGCCGGGACAACGAAACCGGAAGCATGCCGTCACCTTGGCCGGACACAGGCCCGGACACAGGCACAGGGACAGGCACGGCACAGGGACAGGCACGGCACAGGGACAGGCACGGCACAGGGACCGGCACGGCACAGGGACCGGCACGGCACAGGGACCGGCCGCTGCACCCGGCTCGGCTCAGCCGCCGACGGTCCAGCTCAGGGTGCCGTCCGCGGTGGCCACGATCGCCAGGATGATCAGATCGACGGCACCGAGGGACATGCCCAGGACGGCGCGGAAGCGCCGGGTGGTGTTGCGTGCCAGGGCCAGCGCTCCGAGTACGAGGGCGCAGGGGCCGAGGACGACGTTGGCGACCAGGGTGCCTACGAGGCCGAGGACGAATGCGGCCACGGCCATGCCGTCGGCCTGCCCGCGCGGTGCGCCGCGCTTCTTCGGCCCGGCCGGCGACTTCGCGTCCGGTTCCGTGGCGGGGCCGGTGCGCCGGGTGCCGGTGTCGGTCTCGTGGGTGGTCTCGTGGTCGTGGTCGGTGATGAGGGTGGTCATCGGGACGCTCCCTCGGTCTTGTCGGAGTGGTGGCGGCGCTCGCGGATGAAGAAGACGAGCAGCCAGCAGCTGATGGCCACTGCCGCGATGATCGTGACGGGGACCGGGAGGTGTGCCGCGGTACCCACCAGAATCCCCAGCAGGAGGAGGGCTGCGACAAGGAACAGCATGATCTGCCTTTCCATTCTGGAGGACAGTTGTTCACTCAGGTTCCCAGCCTAGGGGTGGAGAAACTCAGAGAACGGTTGTTTACTGAATGATATGAGTCACAGCGAGACCGTTGGGGCCCGGCAGGCCCAGAAGCAGCGCACCCGGCAGGCCCTGCTCGACGCGGCGCTGGAGCTGCTGGCGGAACAGAGCCTGAGCAGCATGGGGTTGCGCGAGGTGACGCGCGCGGTCGGCGTCGCCCCCACCGCCTTCTACCGGCACTTCCGTGACCTCGGCGAACTCGGAGTCGCCCTGGTCCAGGAGTCGTTGAGCAGCCTGCACGCGACCATCCGCGCGGTCCTCGCCGAACCGGCCGGCGCGGAGGAGCGGATCGACCACACGGTCGCGGTCGTCGAGCGGTACGTACGGGAACACCCCGCGCACGTGCGGTTCATCGCGCGCGAACGGCACGGCGGTGTACGGGCCGTGCGGCAGGCCATAGCGGGCGAACTGGACCGGTTCGCGGCGGAGGTCGCGGCGGCGCTCACGGCGCAGCCGGTGTCGGGCGGCTGGAGCGACGAGGACGTACGGATGCTGGCGGAGCTGTACGTGGACCGGCTCGTGATGACGGCCTCGGCGTTCCTGGACGTACGGGACGGTGGCGGCCAGGACACGGAGCGGTGGCGGGCGGTGGCACGTACGGCGCGACGGCAGTTGCGTCTCATCGACGTGGGCCGTCAGCACTGGCGTGATGCCGGTTCCTGATCGAGGTGTGTTCTCTGCTGACCAACTGGGGTCTAGTTCGGTCATTTGGACCGGTTGTCAGTGGGTGGGTCTAGCGTTTGCCGTGGGTCAGCTACGCGAGTAGAGGGGTAGGTCAGTCAGCTATGCGAGGAGAGGGAGGTGGGCGCGTGGGCCGCGTTCCTCTGCGGTGTGAGGGGGTGACACGCCAGTCCTAGCAGCACGGCCGCGAAATGGCCGATGTCGGTGAACGTGAGGTCGTCGAAGAGGGGGAGCGCGAAGAAGACGAGGACGCCGGCGGCGTACACGGGGCGCGCCGGGCGCCAGGGGATGCGGTACGTCAGGACGGCCGCGACGCCGGCCAGCGCGTAGCTGACGCCGACGTCCAGGGTGTTCACGGCGGAGTACGGGGCCGCGTCCGTGTGGATGGCGAGAGCGAGGACGCCTTCGCTCAGATACGTGGCGCCGATGTGGGCGATGCCCATGACCGCGAGCCAGCGGTGGGTGCCGAGCCAGCGTTCGGCCGGGACGTGGAAGACGTTGAAGAGGAGGAAGTAGAGGGGCCAGCCGCCGCCGTCGAGCCACAGGGCGCTGGTCAGGAGCACCCGGCCGGGCGAGAGCAGCAGGTTGTGGATGTTGGTGGAGCGGCGTTGCAGGACGCTCTCCAGGGTTTCGGGGGAGAGCTGGTGAACGATCACCGAGGTCACGAAGAGAATCGCGAGCCAGATGAACGTGCCGGGAGCCCGGCACACGTACGACCGGAGCGCGCGGAACGGCGCAGCCGGGTGGAGCGAAACCCTCATGACGCATGTATACGGCACGGAGCGCGGTCCGGCGTGCCCGGTACGACCCGTACGGCGCGTGTGGCGCAGCACACAGCGTCGGCCGAAATAACCGGGGACGGCGTCCCCGTTTAACCAGACGTCCGACTGAAACGGGGAATCGCTCCCCGCTTGATGCGGTCCGGCTTCCGGAGCCGACTGGCTCCGGCTTCCGGACACAACTGTTCGACATCCGGATGCGACTTTTCCGGCTTCCGGACATGACTGGCCCGGCTTCCGGAGGCGACTGCTCCGGCTTCCGGACCCGACGAACACGAGAGGAACGTGCCGACATGACCGCCACCCGTACCCGCACCCGCGCCGACGGCGCATGTGTGGCCCCGCAGCCCAGGCTGCGCGCGGACGCGCTGCGCAACCGGGAGCGGATCATCGGGGCGGCGCGTGAGGCGATGGTCGAATTCGGGGCGGAGATCCCGCTCGACGAAATCGCTCGACGCGCCGGTGTCGGCAATGCGACGCTCTACCGTCACTTCCCGGATCGCCTGGAGCTGATCCACCACGTCACGCTCTCCGTCATGGACCGCACCGCGGACAAGGCGGAGCGCGCGCTCGACGAGGAGCCCGACGCCTTCCAGGCGCTGCGGCGCTTCGTCTTCGCCGCGGTCGAGGAGCGGATCGGAGCCCTGTGCTCGCTGCTCTCGGACGGTGTCGACAGGGACCATGCCGACCTGCTCGCAGCGCGTGAGCGCCTGGAAGGGGCCGTCGAGGCCCTGATGGACGCCGCGCGCGACAGCGGCCAGCTGCGCACCGACATCGCCGTCGGTGACCTGATGGTCGCGCTGACTCAGCTCACGCGCCCACTGCCTGGACTGGGGCACCCGTCATCCAAGTTCGGGGGAGGGTGCGCCGACTTCGACCGGTTCGTGTACCGGCACCTGCTGCTGTTCCTGGACGGCCTGCGGGCGCCCGCACGTTCCGAACTGCCGGGTTGCGCGGCCACGCTGGAGGACCTCCGGCACAGCTAGCGGACCACGCGGACCACGCGGACCACGCGAGCCACACGAACCACACGGGGGAACGGGGGGATACGGGGAAACGGGGGATCAAGGCCCGGCCGGACGGACGTCGACTGCCGGATGCCGAGTGTCGGACGCCGAGTGTCGGACGCCGACTGCCGGACGCCGAGTGTCGGACGCCGACTGACGGACGCCGACTGCCGGATGCCGGCTGCCGCTTACCGGCGGACTCGCCCCCACCACGCAACAACTCGGAATGACCGGAATCGCGCGGGCGACGCGCGGCCCGGTCCTGCTCCAGGCTGCCCGGAACGCCCTGTGCGGCCGTATCCGAAGCCGATCAACGTCTGATCAACACATGTTCAACACCAACTAAACACCCCAACCGCACCGACTTTTTCACTTACGCACACCGCGCCCACATTCCGCATTTCGCTCACGCACCACTAGGTGGACCCACCCATGTCTGTTTCGGCCACACACGTCGATCCCCGGCGCTGGAAAGCGCTCATCTTCATCGCCCTGGCGCAGCTCATGGTCGTGCTCGACGCGACGATCGTGAACATCGCCCTGCCCTCCGCCCAGGCCGACCTCGGCATCTCCGACGCGAACCGGCAGTGGGTGATCACGGCGTACGCCCTCGCGTTCGGCGGTCTGCTGCTGTTCGGCGGGCGGGTCGCCGACCTGTGGGGCCGTAAGCGGACCTTCGTCATCGGCCTGGTCGGCTTCGCGCTGGCCTCAGCCCTCGGTGGCGCCGCGTCCAACGAGGGCGTACTGCTCGGCGCCCGCGCCCTCCAGGGCGTCTTCGGCGCGCTGCTGGCGCCGTCGGCGCTGTCGCTGCTCGCCGTGACGTTCACCGAGGCGCGCGAGCGGGCCAAGGCGTTCGGCATCTTCGGTGCCATCGCCGGTGGTGGCGGTGCCGTGGGCCTGATCCTCGGCGGTGTGCTCACCGAGTACATGAACTGGCGCTGGACCTTCTTCGTCAACATCCCGTTCGCGGTGATCGCGGCGGCCGGCGCGCTGCTGGTGATCCGGGAGCCCGAGGGCAGCCGTAACCCGTCCCGCCTGGACGTGCCCGGCGTCATCCTGGCCACCCTGGGCCTGGTCTCCCTGGTGTACGGCTTCACGCGCGCCGAGTCCGACGGCTGGGGCGCGGGCATGACCATCGGCCTGTTCGTGGCCGCCGCCGTCCTGCTCGCCGCGTTCGTGCTCGTCGAGTCGAAGGTCAAGAACCCGCTGCTGCCGCTGCGGGTGCTCACCGACCGCAACCGGGCCGGTGTCTACGCGTCGCTGGGCCTGGCCGTGATCGGCATGTTCGGTCTGTTCCTCTTCCTGACCTACTACATGCAGATCGTGAAGGGTTACACGCCGGTCACCACCGGTCTGGCCTTCCTGCCGATGATCGTCGGCATGATCACCGGCTCGACGCAGATCGGTGCCCGGCTGATGACCCGCGTCCGGCCGCGCCTGCTGATGGCGCCGGGCTTCCTGCTCGCCGCAGTCGGCATGTTCCTGCTGACCGGGATCGACCTGGACACGTCCTACCCGGCCCTGATCCTGCCCGCCTTCCTGCTGCTCGGGCTCGGCATGGGCACGGCCTTCATGCCCGCCATGTCGCTGGCCACGCACGGCGTCCAGCCGCGTGACGCGGGTGTCGCCTCGGCGATGGTCAACACCTCGCAGCAGGTGGGCGGCGCGATCGGCACCGCCCTGCTGAACACCATCGCGGCCAGCGCCACCACCGCGTACGCCGCCTCGCACGCGAAGGGCGCGCCCTCGGTGGACCTGCTCAAGCTGGAGTCGATGGTGCACGGCTACACCGCGGCCATCTGGTGGGCGGTCGGCATCCTGGCCCTCGCGGCGGTCCTCGCGTACACGCTGATCACCACCGGCCACCAGGGCGGCAACGGCCCGGTCGCCCGCTCGGACGACGGCACGGACGCGGCCGAGGGCGCCGACGCGCAGGCGGACGTGCCGATTCCGGTCATGGCGCACTGACGTGCCGGTCTCGGTCATGGCGCACTGACGTGCCGATCTGGGGGCATGGCGCACTGACGTGGTGACACCGGGCGCGGGTGCGGTCCGCTGAGCGTGCGCGTACGGAACCCGGGCGTGCGGAAGGTGTGCGCGTGCGGAAGTCTGGGCGTACGGAAACCGGGGCGTACGGAAGCGTGCGCGTACGGGCCGGTGGCCGGAGCACGGTCACCGGCCCGTAGGGATGTTCACGGACGTCACCGGCCCGTAGGAATGATCGCGGACGCCACCGTCCCGTAGGAATGACCACGGACAGCACCGCACCTCACGGCGCCGGCCCGTCCTCGCTCCTCAGCGGAGCCAGGGCAGGTCGGCGCCTTGTGGTTGCAGGCCGTCCGCGACCGTCCGGCAGATGGCCGCGAGCTGGCCGACCTGCTCGGGGCTGAGCCGGTCGAATATCGCCGCCCGTACGGCCGCGACATGGCCGGGCGCCGCCTTCTCCAGGACGCGCAGGCCCTCGTCGGTGAGGACGGCGTTCTGGCCGCGCTTGTCGGAGGGGCAGTCCTCGCGGCGGACCCAGCCGCTCTTCTCCAGGCGGGCCACGGCGTGCGAGAGCCGGGAGCGGGTGATCTTGGCGTTCTGGGCCAGTTCGGTCATCCGCAACCGGCGCCGGGGGGCCTGGGAGAGCTGGACGAGCAGCCCGTAATAGACGTGCGGCATGCCTGCGTCACGCTGGAGCTGGCGGTCGAGGTGGTCCTCCAGGAGCGTGGTGGCGTGCAGGTACGACTGCCAGGCGTACTGCTCTTCGTCGTTGAGCCAGCGAGGCTCACCTGCGGGTTCGGTGCTCATACCACCTACTGTCTCACCGCCCCGCCATTTCTTGAAGTTTTAACTAAGGGTGACGGGGCGGAAAGGCGCAGGTGAGCCGTTGCGCGACGGGCCCCGGTTTTTTCAGGAACGCTCCGGAACGGATGCAACCCGAGGTAATCCGGTGCGATCCGTTCAGGAATCGGCGGGAATCAGTCGCTGAGCGCGCACGGCAGCGGCCAGCGCCCGGTCGTCACCGTCCGCAGCCGAGGCCGCCACGTCCACCGCCGTGTCGGTCATCTTGATGACGTGCTCGTCACCGTGCCGGGCGGCACGCTCGAAAACCTCCTCGGCATGGAGCGGTCCGGCCCCCATCAGCGGCGGTGACGCCTCGCCGGCCGCGTAGACCGAAGTGATCGCGGCACTCGCCGCCCAGGCCGCGCCGAGCGATGCCGCCCACAGCTCACGGGGGAGCGCGGGCAGGGTGCGCAGGACGGCGTTCGGGGCGGTGGCGGTGTGCACCATCAGGACGCCGTGACCGTGCCCGTGGTCGAGATAGCGGTGCACGGTGGCCCGGACGAGCGCGGTGAGCTGCGCGCGGGCGGCGTCCGGATCGTCGTACGGCACCCGCAGCGACGCGGCGGCAGCCGGCCAGCCCGGCGTGCCGGGGAGCTGGGCCAGGCCGTCGAGCGGCAGGACCTGCTGGTCGGGGATGCGCGGGAGGGCGGCCAGCGCTTCGGCGGGAGTGGCGGTGCCGGTGGGGTGCACGGCGACGGGCAGCGTGGTGTGCCGGGCGGCCCAGTAACCGAGCGCGTGCGCCAGCTCCGCGACGCGCGGCGCCTCCTCGCCGTCGTCGAGGAGCGTACGTACGACGTGACCGACCCGGATGACGGGGTGCGTCGCGGCACCGGCGATGCCGGGCAGCAGGCGCGGCCACCACTCGGCGAGCACGTCCCGCCACGGGCGGTCGGCGACCAGGCGGGAGAAGTACGCGGTCCAGTCGGTGACCCGGTGCGGGTCGCCCAGCGCCGTGCGCCAGTCGGCGTCGGTGATCGTGCCCTGCGGACTCGGCACGTCCTCCAGCTTCGTCTCGTAACGGTCGAGCCAGCGGTGCACCGCACCCGCCTGCCCGTGCCGGACCAGGGCTTCCACCGCCATCGGCCCATGGTTGGCGAGGAACCCCTGGAACTCGGGGCCCGAGGCGTGCAGGCGCTCCAGGGCTTCGTCGAGAATGCCGCTTCGTAAGTCCATGCCGCGAGGCTAGGACGGGCTTCGGCCGGCCGTAACGGACGCCGGTCCTACGCCTCCGTACGGCGATGGTCGTAAGGCCGCGCCGGGCCGGGAGCCGGCTGTCCTCTTCCGCGTCCTAGCTGCCGCCTTCCGCGTCATACCCGACAGGAGGTGTCCGGTATCGGCGCATGACGAACGACGATGCGAGCGCGGCCCCGGGCATCCGGGCCGGAGGAACGAGTTGGGCCGGGTTCGTCTCGGCGCAGCCCGAGCTGGCGCGGCGGGTGGCAGCGCGCTTCGCGGCGTACCGGCACCACATCCTCGGGACGCTGCGCGCCGACGGCTCCCCGCGCCTCACCGGCATCGAGGCGGACTTCCGGTTCGGTGAGCTGTGGCTGGGCATGATGATCCACTCACGTAAGGCGCTGGACCTGCGGCGCGACCCGCGCTTCGCCCTGCATGCCAATCCGGGCCCGGGCGTGGACCTGTCGGGCGGCGATGTGGCGGGGGGCGATGGGGTGGGGGCTGACGTGGCGGGTGGCGACGTACGGGTCGCCGGGCGGGCCGTGGAGGTGACCGACCCGGCGGTGCTCGCGCGCTACGTGGCGGAGGCGGCGCCGCCGGAGCCGTTCCACCTGTTCCGGACGGAGCTGACCGAGGTGGTCCGTACGTATGTCGAGGACCCGCACATCGTGCTGGAGACCTGGCGGCCCGGCAGCCCCCTGCGCACCGTCCGGCGGGGGAACGGCGCCGAGCCGCCCGAGGTCACGGTCGCGTCCGGGTAGGACGGCGCGGGGTCACGCGTAGGCGCTTGACCGAGGAGCACTTCTGCCAGTTGCCGCCCTTGTAGGCGCACATCTGGAACGTGAACTCCTTGCCGGAGCCGCCCATGAAGCTGTCCGGGACATGGCCGGTACGTGTCCGGAGCAGCCGTCATGGAGTCCGTGCCGGTGTGCGTGGTGGACCACGTGCAGGTGCTTGTGCAGGTGTGCGTGCTGGTCAGGCGGAGACCTGGCGGGAGCGGGCGGCGCCGCCGTCCGCCTCCAGGTGCCAGCTGTTGACGCGCACCGGGTGGACGCGGATGACCTCGTTGCTGAAGAACTCGGGGGCCATCGGCGGCGCGTCCAGCGTCAGCACCTCGGCCCGGCCGCGGATCTCCACGCCACGGCCCCAGCCGGGGGCGACCGGGTCGTCGGCCGGGGTCATGTCGTCGATGAGCAGGGAGACCTGCGGGCGGGCCGCCGCGTTGCGGTACTTCTGGCTCGCGCTCAGCCGGGGGCCGCCGATGTCGAGGGTGTCGTCGTCGTTGAGGACGAAGCCGACGGGGCGGGTCTGCGGACCGCCGTCGGGGCCGATCGTCGAGAGGCGGGCCAGCTGCTGGGTCGCGAGACAGGCGCGTTCGGTGGAGGTGAGAGCCATGGCGGCGACGCTAGGACCTGGAGTGCGGTTGAGGTCAAGCGCGGTGGGCTCCCTGTGCACGGTGTGCCCCCTGTGCACGGTGTGCTCCATGGGATCGGCGGGGGCGGTGTTCGCCGTGGGGCTCGCGGCTGCGGTGGGTACGGAAGACGTACAGGGAGACGGCGAACATCACCGCGCCCATCACCAGCCCCATCCGCACCGACTCCAGGATGGAAGGTCCGGTGGTGTGGGAGATGCTGTACAGGTAGCCCATCGCGACGCCGAAGAGCACTCCGTACGCCAGGGCGCGCACCTCGGTGATCAGCGTCGACTGGATACTCACCAGCGCCAGGCCGAGCGCTCCGCTGACGACGGCCGCGATCAGCCCCAGCAGCCAGGCGTGGCCCAGTGAGGAGCCGCTGGTGCGGTCGACGAAGACGGTCCACAGGCCGTAGAGCGCCGCCGCGGCGACGGGCAGGGCCAGGGCGGCGGCGGACATGCCGTGCCGCTTACGGTCCGGTGCGTGTGAGTCCGGTGCGTGTGAGTCCGGTGCGTGTGAGTCCGGTGTGTTCGGGACCGGCGCGTGCCCGGCCGACGCGTTCGGGGTCGATGGGCCCGTGCGGGACGCGGGCTGCGACCGTGACGTGGGCCCGGACCGCGGGTCCATGGGTGCGCCGTGCCGGTGGACGGGTGTCTCCATGACGGGCTCCTCTCGCTGGCCCCCGTCTTCCAGGCGACACCCGGGCCCCGTCACCGTCAACTGGAGGGGCTGATTCCGGCCCGTCGGGGCGGCGCCGCGCACTCAGCCCGCGCACTCAGCCCGCGCCTTCGGTGCTCGTGCTCGGCCCCGCCCTCGGCCCGCGCGCTCGGCCCCGCCCTCAGTCCAGCTGCTTCTCGTACCAGGCGACGTCCCAGTAGCGGCCGAACTTGCGGCCCACCTCGCCGTACGTACCGACGTGCCGGAAACCGAAGCGGGTGTGCAGCCGGACCGACGCCTCGTTGGGCAGGGCGATGCCCGCGTACGCGCGGTGCACGTCCTCGTCCGCCAGCGCCTCGAAGAGCGTCTTGTACAGCAGCGTGCCGACGCCGCGGCCGACGGCCTCGCGCGCGCAGTAGACACTCACCTCCACCGAGGTGGCATAGGCCGGCTTGATCCGGAAAGGACTACTGGTCACATAGCCCAAGAGGCTCCGGTTTGTCCGATCCCGGGCAACCAGAAGGCGGTGCGGGCCGTCTTCAGGGTGGGAGAGCAACCACGAGCGGCGCTGCTCGAGGGTGAAGGGCTCCGTGTCGAAGGTGATGGACGTCTCACGGACGTAGTGGTTGTAGAGGTCGGCGAGACTGCCGAGATCGGCCTCGGTGGCCGCCCTGACCTGCACTTCCCCGTACCCCGACGACATCCGGCCTCCTCGGTGAGGGATGCAGGGTACTGCATGATCACGAAAATAGGTGTGCGGCAGGGGAATTCTGTCCGGATTCCAGCCGTTGTTTCCTTCGGAAGGGGTACTCGGGCCACACACCCGGTGTCCCACCGCCACCATCCCGCGACCGACTCATCGCAAAGGGAGCACACGCATGGCAACCCGTGCCGTCGCCCGACGTCAGGCCACCAGCAGCGGTGCTGACGGGGCCAACAGTGTTCGCGCCGTAGGCGGGGAGATCGCCGACCGCGACCTGGTCGGCATGTACCTCGACGAGATCGCGCGAACGCCCCTGCTCGACGCCGCCAGGGAGGTCGAGCTGTCCCAGACCATCGAGGCGGGCGTCTACGCCCGGCAGATCCTCGACGGGGTCGTCGAGGACGGCAACGCCGCCGGCGGCACCCGCGAGGAGCTCGAAGCGCTGGCCGAAGAGGCCGAGAAGGCCAAGGACATCTTCATCCGCTCCAACCTGCGCCTGGTCGTGGCGGTCGCCCGCCGCTATCCGCGTGCCGGCCTGCCCCTGCTCGACCTGATCCAGGAGGGCAACGCGGGTCTGGTCCGCGCGGTCGAGAAGTTCGATTACGCGAAGGGCTTCAAGTTCTCCACGTACGCGACGTGGTGGATCCGCCAGGCCATCACCCGCTCCATCGCCGACCAGTCCCGCACGATCCGGCTCCCCGTCCACCTCGTGGAGGAGCTGGGCCGCATCCGCCGCGTCCAGCGCGAGTTCAACCGGGAGAACGGCCGCGACCCGGAGCCCGCCGAGGTCGCGCAGGAGCTGGGTTCCACGCCCGAGCGCGTCACGGACGTCCTGGACTGGGCCCGTGACCCGGTCAGCCTGAACATGTCGGTCGACGACGAGGGCGACACCCAGTTCGGCGACCTGCTGGAGGACACCTCCGCGGCCTCGCCCGAGCAGTCCGTCCTGACGCTGCTGCGCAGCGAGGAGCTGGAGGACCTGATCGACCGGCTCGACCACCGTACGGCCTCGATCATCAAGGCCCGGTACGGCATCGAGGACGGCCGTGAGCGGACCCTCACCGAGGTCGGCAAGCAGCACGGCCTGACGCGTGAGCGGATCCGGCAGATAGAGAAGCACGCCCTGCTGGAGCTGAAGCGGATGGCGCGCGACACGGGGTTCGACGCGGCGGCGTAGGGGCGCTCGCGCCCCGGGCCCGGCCGCGGCGGCCGGGCCCGCGTTGCCCGCCCGCCTCCCACCTGGTCGGTGGTGGCCTGACCGGGTGAGGCGGCATGGCTGGTGGCTCCATGCTCCGGCTTCGTGGTCCTGGCTCCAGGCTCGCAGCTTCATGGTCCCAACTTCATGGTCCTGGCTCCCTGGCCCGAGCCGACCCCTTCCCCCTGAACGAGCCCCGGTGCCGAACCCCCCCCTCGGCGCCGGGGCTCTTTTTCGCTGTTCGGCGCACTCGTCCTTCTGTCCGGCGCACTCGTCCTTTCGCTGTCCGGCGCGTTCATCTTTGCGCTGTCCGGCGCACTCGTCCTTTCGCTGCCCGGCGCGCCCGTCTTTCCGCTGTCCGGCACGCTCCTCCGCCCGCGCATGCCCGTTTCTGCCCGCCGCGTGCCCAGATGTGTTTACTTCCTGGCCGTGTGGTCGTACCTTTGGCCTGAAACCACACGGTCGGGCACGAGGCAGGCGCGAAACCACCATGTACGCAGCGGAGCGGCAGCAGGAGATCCTGCGACTGGCGCGGGAGAGCGGGCGGGTCGACGTCCTCTCGCTCGCCGAGGAGTTCCAGGTCACCGCCGAGACCGTACGCCGGGACCTGAAGGCCCTGGACCGGGCCGGCCTGGTCCGCCGGGTGCACGGCGGCGCCATCCCCGCCGGACGGCTGGACTTCGAGCCGGACCTCGCCGAACGGGACACCGTCGCCGCCGACGAGAAGCAGCGCATCGCGCGGGCCGCGCTCGCCGAGCTGCCCGGCGGCTCCGCGGCCGGCAGTGTGATCCTCGACGCGGGCACCACGGCCGCGCGGATCGCCGCCGAGCTGCCGCTGGAGGCCGAGCTGACCGTCGTCACGCACGCGCTCCCGGTCGCCGCGCGGCTGGCCGACCACCCCGGCCTCACCCTGCACCTCGTAGGCGGCCGCATCCGGCACCGTACGCGGGCCGCGGTCGACGACTGGGCGCTGCGCGCCTACCGCGAGATCAACGCGGACGTGGTCTTCCTGGCGACCAACGGTTTCTCCCTGGAAGGCGGCCTGACCACCCCCGACCTCGCCGAGGCGGCCGTGAAGCGGGCGGCGGTCGCCGCCGCGCGGCGGGTCGTGCTCGTCGCGGACAGCAGCAAGTTCGGGCAGGTGCACTTCGCCCGCTTCGGCGGACTGGACGACGTGGACCTGCTCGTCACCGACACCGGGCTCAGCCCCGACGACGCCCTCGCCATCGAGCGCGCGGGCACGGAAGTAGTGCGCGCATGATCCTCACCGTCACCCCCAACCCCAGCCTGGACCGTACGTACGAGATCCCGGCGCTGGAGCGCGGCGCCGTGCTGCGGGCCACCGCGGACCGGATCGACCCGGGCGGCAAGGGCGTCAACGTCTCCCGGGCCGTCGCGGCGGCCGGGCACCGCACGCTCGCCGTACTGCCGCTCGGCGGCCCGGCGGGCGCGGCGCTGGGTGGTCTGCTGGCGGCGGAGGGCATCGAGGTCGCGGGCGTACCGGTCGCCGGGCAGACCCGGTCGAACATCTCCGCCGTCGAACCGGACGGCACCCTCACGAAGATCAACGCGGCCGGGCCGGAGTTGTCGGAGGACGAGTCTCAGGCCCTGCTCGGCACCGTACGCACCCGGTCGGCCGGAGCGGACTGGATCGCCTGCTGCGGCAGCCTGCCGCGCGGCCTGGCGCCCTCCTGGTACGCGGAACTGGTCGCCCAGGTGCACCGGGCCGGCGCGCGGATCGCCCTGGACACGTCCGGGCCGTCGCTGACCGCCGCGCTGGAGGCGCGCCCCGACGTGGTCAAGCCCAACGCGGAGGAGCTGGCCCAGGCGGTGGGCCGCCCGCTGCGCACGGTCGGCGACGCGGTCGAGGCCGCCCGCGAACTGCGCGCGCTGGGCGCGGGCGCGGTGCTCGCCTCCCTCGGCGCGGACGGGCAGCTGCTCGCCGACGCGGACGGGGAGCACTTCGCCTCCGCGCCGGTCACCACCGTACGCAGCAACGTCGGCGCGGGCGACGCGTCGCTGGCCGGGTTCCTGGCGGCGGGCGGCACGGGCGTACGGGCACTGGCCGCCGCCGTGGCGTACGGGGCGGCGGCCGTACAGCTGCCGGGCAGTGCGATGCCGACGCCGAAGGACCTGGAGCCTTCGGCGGTGGTGGTGGGCGACACCGTGCCGATGGGGTTGGAGCTGCGGGAACCGGCGGGATGAGCGTCCCGGGCCGGCTCACGTGTTGTCGCTCCGCTCGTCCTCGGACCCTCCCGGCCGGACGCTGGGCGGGGCCCCCGGACGAGCTGAGTTTGCTGGGACTTGATGCGAGCGAAGGAGCCCGCGATGAGTGAGCTGATCACCGCGGAACTGGTCGATCTCGACCTGACCGCCGAGAGCAAGGAAGCGGCCGCGCGGTCGCTGGCCGAGCGGATGGCCGGGCTGGGCCGGGTCACCGATCTGGAGGGCTTCCTCGCGGACGTGGCCGCGCGCGAGGCCCAGATGCCGACCGGCCTGGACGGCGGCATCGGCATCCCGCACTGCCGCAGCGCCCACGTCACCGAACCGACGCTCGCCTTCGGGCGCAGCGCCGCCGGCATCGACTTCGGCGCCGCCGACGGCCCGGCCGACCTGATCTTCCTGATCGCGGCACCGGCCGGCGGCGACGCGGACCACCTCTCCATCCTGTCGACGCTGGCCCGCCACCTGATGGACGAGGAGTTCACGGGGGCGCTGCGGGCTGCGGACGCACCGGCGGCGGCAGCGGCGCTCATCCGGGGCGACGAGCCGGACGCCGTACCGGAGGAGGCGACGGCCGCACCGGAGACGGCATCTGAGGCCGCCCCCGTACCGGCCGCAGCGGCCGAGGCCGGTCCCGGCCCGGAGGAAACGTCCCCTCCCGCCACCCCCTTCCGTATCGTCGCCGTCACCTCCTGCCCCACCGGCATCGCCCACACCTACATGGCCGCCGAAGCACTGGCCAAGGCGGGCAAGGAGGCCGGTGTCGAGCTGGTCGTGGAGACGCAGGGCTCGGCCGGGTTCAAGCGGCTGGACCCGGAGACCGTGGCCGCGGCGGACGGCGTGATCTTCGCGCACGACGTGGAGGTGCGCGACAAGGACCGGTTCGCCGGGAAGCCGACCGTCGACGTCGGCGTGAAGGCGGGCGTCAACCGGCCCGCCGAACTGATCGCCGAGGTACGGGAGAAGGCCGCCCGGGGCGAGACCGCCGCCCCCGCCGCGGCCGCCCCCGCGCCCATGGACCGCAACGGCGAGGCGGGCGACGGCTTCGGCACCCGGCTGCGCAAGTGGCTGATGACCGGCGTCAGCTACATGGTCCCGTTCGTCGCCGCGGGCGGCCTGCTGATCGCGCTGGCCTTCGCGATCGGCGGGTACGGCATCAACAAGGCGCCGTCCGTCGCCGAGCACTTCGTGTGGACCGAGTCCGCGAGCTGGGCGGCGCTGCTCTTCCAGGTCGGCAACGTCGCGTTCGGCTTCCTCGTCCCCGTCCTGGCGGGCTTCATCGCGTACGGCATGGCCGACCGGCCGGGCCTGGTGCCGGGCTTCGTCGGCGGCGCGATCGCGCTGACCGTCAACGCGGGCTTCCTCGGCGGCCTGATCGCCGGGCTGATCGCGGGCGCGGTGGTGATGGCGGTGCAGCGGGTCGAGGTGCCGCCCGCGCTGCGCGGGATCATGCCGGTCGTCGTCATCCCGCTGATCTCGTCAGCGGTGGTCGGCTTCCTGATGTTCCTGGTGGTCGGCAAGCCCATCGCCGCGCTCCAGAAGGCGCTGACCGACTGGCTGAGCGGACTGTCCGGCGCCAATGCCGTCATCCTGGGCGTCATCCTCGGCCTGATGATGACGTTCGACCTCGGCGGCCCGCTCAACAAGGTGGCGTACGCCTTCGCCGTGGGCGGCCTCGCCAACCCCAACGACGGCAGCCTGAAGGTGATGGCCGCGGCGATGGCGGCGGGCATGGTGCCGCCGCTGGCGATGGCGCTGGCCACCACCGTACGCGGCCGCCTCTTCACCCGTACCGAACGGGAGAACGGCAAGGCGGCCTGGGTGCTGGGCGCCTCCTTCATCACCGAGGGCGCGATCCCGTTCGCGGCGGCCGACCCGCTGCGCGTCATCCCGTCCGCGATGGCGGGCGGCGCGGTGACCGGCGCCCTGTCGATGGCCTTCGGCTGCACCCTCCGCGCCCCGCACGGCGGCGTCTTCGTCGCGCCGCTGATCGGCCGGCCGCTCCTCTACCTGGTGGCCGTGGCGGCAGGCACGGCGGTCACCACCGCCCTGGTCGTCCTCCTGAAGGGCCTGCGCAGGACGGACACCCCGAAGCCCGCCGCCGGCCCGGCCACCCCGGCTCCTGCCGAGAGCACACCGGTGGCGGCCTGACCGTACGGAGCGCGACACGACGGTGGCCGGTCCCTTCCCCGGGACCGGCCACCGTCATGACGTACGAGACGTACGAGACGTACGAGACGTACGAGACGTACGAGACGTACGAGACGTACGAGACGTACGAGACGTACGAGAGGTACGCGGGATCAGACCGCGCTGCCCGCCTGCCACTCGCTCCACGACATGTTCCAGCCGTTGAGGCCGTTGTCCGGCTTCACGGTCTTGTCGGGGGAGTTCTTGACGACCACGACGTCACCGATGAGGGAGTTGTCGAAGAACCAGCTGCCGTTGGTGTTGCCGCCGCCGCCCTTGTTGTCCTGGAGGCCGACGCAGCCGTGGCTGGTGCCGGCGCGGCCGAAGATCGACGGGCTGCCCCAGTAGTTGCCGTGGATGAACGTGCCGGAGGAGGACAGGCGCATCGCGTGCGGGACGTCCTTGATGTCGTACTCGCCGCCGAAGCCGACGGTGGAGCCGTCCATCCGGGTCTGCTCGAACTTCTCCGAGATGACCATCTGGCCGTTGTAGGTCGGGTTCTTCGGGCTGCCGCCCGAGATCGGCACCGACTTGAGGGTCTTGCCGTCGCGGACCACCGTCATGGTCTGGGTGTCCATGTCGACGGTGGAGACCTGGGAGCGGCCGATGGTGAAGTTCACCGTCTTGGACTGGACGCCGGTGATGCCCGGGCCGCCCTTGACCCCGTCCAGGTCGATCTTCAGCGTGACCTTGGACCCGGCCTTCCAGTACTGCTCCGGACGGAAGTCCAGGCGCTGGGCGCCGAACCAGTGGCCGACGACCTTCTGGCCGCTGCTGGACGTCACCGTGATGTGGGACTGGACGTCCTTCTTGTTGGTGATCGCCTTGTCGAAGGTGAAGGACACCGGCATGCCGACGCCGACGGTCTTGCCGCCGTCGGGCGTGTAGGAGCCGATGAAGCTGTTCTTCGAGGAGACGGTGGTGAAGGTGGCGTTCTCGGTGGCGGCCCGGCCCTTGCTGTCCTTGGCGTTGGCGACCAGCTTGTACTTGGTGCCCCGCTCCAGCTGGACCGACGGCTTCCAGGAGGCGCCGTCGGCGGATATCGAGCCCTTGACCGCGGCGCCGTTGTCCACCTGGGTGAGCTTGACGTCGGTCAGCTTGCCGCCGCTGACCTGCACGCCGGTGTCGTTGATGCTGGCGTTGGTGGCGCCGTCCTTCGACGTGACCGAGATCTTCGCCTCGGAGGCGTCCTTGGCGGCCGCGGCGTCCGCGCCGGCCTGCCCCTTGCCGTCCTTGCCGCCCGCCGAGGCGTCACCGCCGCAGGCGGACAGGGCCAGGGCACCGGCAGCGAGGAGGGAGGCCGCCGCGAGACCGCGACGCAGCCGGCGCTTGGCGCGGAACGGTGCGGGCGGCGCGGTGTTGTCCGGCATTGTCACGGGCTGCTCCATGCAGGGGTGTTGTCAGTCAGTGCTGGTAAACAGCAACTACGGGCGGGTTTGGTTGCACTCCCGACTTCGTTGTGACGAGCGTCACATGAGAGGGGGGAGGGGTGGCAGGGGCGCGTCGGCCGGGCCGGCCAGCCAGGTGCGTACGGATGTGCCGTGCTCGTCCAGGGCGGGCGGGGCGCACGGGGCGGTGACCGGTGTGGCGGACAGCCGCAGCGGGCTGCGCACCTGCGGGGTGCGGTCCGCGCCGACCGGTACGACCGGGTCCAGGCCGAGCCGCTCGGCCAGCGCGAGCGCTTCGCCGACGGTGTTGACCGGGCCGCACGGCACGGACGCGGCGGTCAGCCGCTCGGTCCAGTCCGCGGGTGTCCGGTCCGCCAGCCGCTCCTCCAGTTCCTTGACCAGTTCGGTGCGGTGGCGCACCCGGTCCTGGTTGCGTGCGAAGCGCTCGTCGTCGGCGAGGCCCGGCGCGCCGAGCGCCCGCGCCAGTGCCCGGAACTGCCGGTCGTTGCCGACCGCGACGGCCAGCGGCTCACCGTCCCGGCAGGCCAGCGTCTCGTACGGGGCGATGCTCGGGTGCCGGTTGCCCAGCGGGCCCGGGTCGCGGCCGGTGGCCAGCTGTCCGGACGCCTGGTTGACCAGCGAGCCGAGCAGGGAGGACAGCAGGTTGACCTCGACGTGCTGACCCTGCCCCGTACGGTCACGGTGGCGCAGCGCGGCCAGGACGGCGGTGGTGGCGTCCTTGGCGGTCAGGACGTCGACGAGCGCGACGCCCGCCTTCAGGGGCGGCCCGCCCGGTTCGCCGGTGATGCTCATCAGGCCGCCGACGGCCTGCACGACGAAGTCGTAACCCGGCAGGGAGGCGCCCGCCCCGGAGCCGAAGCCGGTGATCGAACAGTGCACCAGGCCGGGGTGGGCGGCGAGGGTGGCGGCCGGATCCAGCCCGTGGCGGGCGAGGGCGCCCGGCCGGAAGTTCTCGATCAGTACGTCGGCCCGGCGGGCCAGTTCCCGGGCCGCCGCCGCGTCGTCGGGGTCGGCGAGGTCCAGGGCGAGGCCGCGTTTGGAGCGGTTGGCGGCGTCGAAGTACGCGGCCGTGCCGTCGGCGGTGAAGGGCGGCCCCCAGGAGCGGGTGTCGTCACCCGAGCCGGGCCGCTCCACCTTGATCACGTCGGCGCCCAGGTCGGCCAGCGTGGCGGCGGCCAGCGGGCCGGCCAGGACCCGGCTGAAGTCGGCGACCAGGACGCCTTCGAGGGCCTTGGGGGTTTCGGGGGTGGCGCGGCGCATGGGGGGTCGGGGCACGTGCGTACTCCTCACGGAGGGCGGAGGCGGTGCGCCACATGCTCGTGGACGATCTTGGGTGGGGGGAAGGGGGCGTCCGTGTACGGCCGGTGTGGGCGAAACGTGGGGAGGCCGGGCGGGTGGTGCGGAGGTGCGGGTGCGGTGTGGGAGTTACGTCACGTGTGGGACGTAAGTCCGTTCAATCCCCTGACGGAAGTCCCTGACATGGTGTCTACTACAGGAGTCCGCCCCGCCGGGGCCCGCACGGGCCCGGAACCGCACCGTCGCGCACCCGACCTGGAGGACCGCATGTTCCCCTCCGTTCCGCTCCTCCAGCAGATCGGCCTGGCCATCCTGCTCACCGTCACCGTCGGGTGGGCCGTCAGCCAGGCCCGGATCGTGCGCCGGCACCGCTACGGAGCACCGTCCGGGAGCGGCGACTTCAGGGGCACGCCAGCGAAGCGGGACTTCGGGGCGCCGTCCGGGAACGGCGGATTCGGGGTCACGCCCGGGAGCGGTACGAGGCCGCTGCTGCGCGCCGTGCCGCGGCAGACCGGCCCGGCCGGCCCGCCGTCCGAGCGGGTGGAGCTGAGCGCGGCCGAGCGGGAGGCTTTTGCCGGACTTGTGCGGCAGTTGGACGGTAACGAGCGGCACTGAGGGGGCCGGCCGGCGCTGCCTTGAGACGCCGGCTGCTCGGCCTCAGCGCACCGGCCCCAGCTTCAGCAGCGCCAGTGAGGCCAGCATCTGTACGGCGACCGCCACCGCCGCCTTGACGGTGGACAGGTGGTGCTGGCCCCGGATGAGCAGGATCGCCAGCAGGTAGCCGAAGCCCCAGGTCGTCCAGGCCACGGCCTGTACGAGCGTCGAGCCGTGCGGCAGCCACGTGGCCAGCACCAGCCGCGGCAGATCGGTGACCCAGAACAGCACGACGAACAGGCTGACCGTCGGCTCGAACCGGCCGTTCCCGCCGATGGTGCGCGCTATGGCGTGGGTGACCACGCCCAGCGCGAGGCTGGCGACCAGGACGCCCGCCTCCGCGATGGCCGCCAGCTCCAGCGCCTGGTGCTGGTCCATCGCCCACTGCTTGCGGAAGGCGTCCACCGACACGATGCCGAGGGCGCCGCTGATCAGGCACAGCAGGACGGCCGCGCTCCAGGCGCTGCGGTCGCGCGCCTCGTCCATCACCTCGACGGGCCGGTACCAGAGCCCGAGGAACAGACGGTGCCACCACAGCCGTCGGCGCCGC
Source organism: Streptomyces sp. NPDC052496 (assembly GCF_040679095.1). Lineage (NCBI taxonomy): Bacteria > Bacillati > Actinomycetota > Actinomycetes > Kitasatosporales > Streptomycetaceae > Streptomyces > Streptomyces sp. NPDC052496. The sequence goes on along the minus strand of NZ_JBFAUH010000019.1, from coordinate 81,767 downwards.
TGCGGCGGCCCCGGTTTCCTGGGCGATGGCTGGACGAGCGTGGGAGGAGGCGGCGGCGCGGACATATGGCCCGTTCTACCACCACGGGCAGGGGGACGGCTGCGACGGGTGGTGGTCCGGGGAGGGCGGGAGTGGGTCGGGGCCGGGGCGGGCAGAGGCGTCAGTACGGCAGGCGGGTGTCTTGGTGCGGGGGGGGGGAGGCCGCGGTACGAGGGATGGAGGCCGCGCTACGGGGGGTGGAGGCCGCGGGACGGGAGCTGGGGGCCGCGGGACGAGGGCTGGAGGCCGCCGCGGTACGGGAGCTGGGGGCCGCGGGACAAGGGCTGGAGACCGCGGTACGAGGGATGGAGGCCGCGGTACGAGGGCCGAAGGGCGGAAGGACGTCCTACGAGGGATAGAGATCGCGGTACGCCGGGAAGTGGCCGCCCGGAGTGTCCACCGTCTCCGCCGCCAGCACGGCCTTGACCACGGCGCGGGTCAGCGCGTCGGCCCCGGCGGCCAGGATCTCGTTGAGGGCGCCGGCCTCGGCGTGCATCCCGAACGCCGGGTCGGCGACGGCCGCTTCCGGCGCCGGTGGGCGGTCGCCGGTGGCGAGCGCGAAGACCGTGTCGCCGTCGGTGAGCAGGTGCGCCGGGCGTACGGCGCGGGCCAGCCCGTCGTGTGCGGCACCCGCCAGCTTCTGCGCCTGGGCGCGGGTCAGGGCGGCGTCGGTCGCGACGACGGCGAGGGTGGTGTTCAGGGGCGGGTGCGCGGTGGAGGCCGAACGTCGCTCGGAAGCGGTACGCGCCTCGGCGAGGCGGCGCTGTGCTTCGGCGTGCGCCTCGGGGGACGGGAGGCCGGTCCCGGCGGCGGCCCCGGGCGCCGCGTGCCGCGCCAACTCCGCGCACACGTCCCCGTACTGCCCGTACAGCACTCCGGTCCGTGGATCGACCACCGACCCCGCCGCGTTGACGGCCGCCAGCGCGGCGACCGTGACGCCCGACGGCAGGACCAGGCTCGCGGTGCCGATGGCGCCCTTGACGCCGCCGGCCACCGCGCCCGTACCGGCCCCGGTGTTGCCCTGCCGGACGGGCGCGTTCAGGTCCGTGGCGGCGGCGTCCTCGATGGCGGCGCGGCCCAGGGCCGCGTCCGGGCGGGCGTGCCAGTCGCCGCCGCGCCCCAGGTCGAACAGGGCCGCTGCCGGTACGACGGGGACGACCTGCGCCGGGTCCGGGCCGACGCGGTAGCCGCGGCCCTGCTCCGCCAGCCAGGCCACCGCCCCGGAGGCGGCGTCCAGGCCGAAGGCGCTGCCGCCGGTCAGGACGACGGCCTCGATGCGCTGGACCAGGTTGCGCGGGTCCAGGGCGTCCGTCTCGCGGGTGCCGGGGCCGCCGCCGCGTACGTCCACGGCGGCGATGACGCCGCCTTCGGGCGCCAGGACGACGGTGGTCCCCGTCAGGCGCCCGTCGCCGACGCGCTGCGCGTGGCCGACCCGCAGTCCGGTGACGTCGGTCAACGCGTCCAGGGGGCCGGGGCGTTGCGGTGCCCCCTCAGGCGTGAAGGTGGTGGCGGGGCGCTGGGTGTCGTCGGCCATGGCACATGCGTACCACGGGTGAGGCGGGTGCGGTGAGCAATGTCCCGGCCGCGTTCACGACGGGGGCGGGGCAGCGGCAGGCCGGCAGCGGACCGGTGGCGGGTCCGGCGGCAGACCGGCGCCAGGCCGTCGGCGGTCCGGTGATCAGCGGCCCGCCGGCCCCATCACGACGACCGGGTGCTGGGCCGGGTCCAGTGTGCGCAGCAGCTCCCGCATCACCTCGGGCTTGAGGCTGATGCAACCCTGCGTGGGGCCGTTGTGGTCGACGTGCAGCCACACGCCGCCGCCCTTCGCGGCTCCCTGCGGGCGGCGCTGGTCCAGGGGCGAGGAGCCCTTGACCCGGTTGTAGTCGATGGCGATGACGTAATCGAAGGCGCCGCCCAGCGGCTCGCCCTCGACGCCGGTGCCGTGCGCGACGAAGCTGTCGTTGCGGTCGTAGGGCAGCTTGGTGCCCTCGGGCGGCGCCAGCTTGCCGCCCGCGTCGCTGAGCGTGAACACGCCCTGCGGCGACCGCAGATCACCGTAGTGGTGGTCCTTGGTCCAGCCCCGTGACGCGTTGTGCGCCGCCCAGCGGGTGCCGGGCCGCCAGTCGTCCGAGCCCTCGGCGCGGGTGTAGAGCACGACGGAGGAGTCGTGCGCGTCCGGGCCCTGTCCGGTGACGACCAGGACCTGCCGGGACTCGGCCGGGATCTGCTTGCGGTCCGCGTCGCTCAGGCCCGGGATCGCGCGCGGCGCGGGCGCGGCGGCACCGCCGTTGACGTGCAGCGCGGGGGCGTCCGGTGCGGAAGGGGCGGGCCGGGCCTGGTCGGTGCGGTGCCCGTCGTGGTCGTCGCCGGAGGCGGGCCAGGCCCACAGCGCGGTGCCCACGAGCGTGGTCAGGGCGAGACCGCTGACGGCCTTGCCGCGACGGGTCATCCTTATTCGCGTACCGCTGGGCTGGGCGTGGCGGGCAGCCATGTCGTGGCGTCTCCTCGCCCGTCGGCTCCGGGCCGGTGGGCTGTCGCAGGTATAAAACGGGCAATCCGCACCCTACACCGTCCGGCGAAAAGCCCGGCACCGGTTCTGGTGCTCTTCATGCGTCGCAAGGGGCCAATGGCCGAAAGGCTATGGACCTTTGGCCGGAACCGTGGGTTCCGGCCTCCCGTCACGATACGTCCCGGACTGGCGGCCGGTCAGCTTCCCAGCGCCTGGCCCTGGCGTGCCGTCAGCGTCGCGCCGACCGCGACCGTCACCGACGCCACCAGCCCGGCCAGCAGCACCGCGGCGTTCCCCGCGAATGTGCAGGCCAGGACCAGTACGGAGGACACCGGCAACACCAGTTGCTGGACCAGGCCGCGCTTTTGATGGCGGGAGTGGATCAGCCACACGGTGAACATGAACAGCGCCCCGGGCACGGTCACGCACGCCGACGCCGCGAACTGCGAGACGTGCGACTTGCCGACCGACTCCTCCACCGACACCTCGATACCCGCGCCGATCGCCGCCGCCGAGCCGAAGACCAGGTAGTGCCCGTAACCCCAGAGGAACGCCTGGCGGTTGGAGGCGAGGTGCAGATGGATCGGGACCGCGAAGTAGATCCAGTACGCGGCGAAGATCAGCAGCAGGCCGCCCGCCGCGATGGGCAGCAGGTCGCCCAGCTCCTCCTGCGCGTCCACCGCGGACTGCACCGCGACCGTCGCGGCAGCCACCGTCTCACCGAGCATGATGATGACGAACAGGCCGTACCGCTCCGCGATGTGGTGCGGGTGCCACGCCGTCTGGTGGTCACGCTCGGCCAGCGTCGGTACGGCCAGCTCCGCGACCGCGAGCGCCAGGAAGACCCACGGCCGTACGCCCTCCGGGGACAGCAGCACGGCCAGCCAGCCGACCTGGCACAGCGTCACTCCGCCGGCGTAGCGCAGCGCGGTCGTCCGCTCGGGCCCCGTACTGCCGTGCGCGGCCCGCAGCCACTGCGCCACCAGCGCGAGCCGCATCACCAGGTAGCCGAACCAGACCACCGTGAAGTCACCGTCGAACGCGCGCGGCACCCCCGCCGCCAGGACCAGCACGCCCGCGATCTGTACGAGCGTCACCACCCGGTACAGCGCGTCGTCGGTGTCGTACGCGGACGAGAACCACGTGAAGTTGAGCCACGCCAGCCAGATGGCGAAGAAGAGCATCAGATAGCCGGGGATGCCGTGCCCCGGATGCCCCCCAGCGAGGGCGTGCACGAGCTGCCGCCCGGCCTGGGCGACGGCCACGACGAAACACAGGTCGAAGAAGAGTTCCAGTGGGGTGGCGGCGCGGTGCTGCTCGGAACGGCCACGGGCCGTCATACGGGCCATCATGGGCTCAGTACAGTCCGCGCGGCCGGGCACCGCCACGGGACGCGCGGGAACGCCGCCGGTCGGGGGAGCGCCGGGGGGTGACGGAGGATCGGCGGGGCGATGGGGGATCGGCGGGGGCCGGTGGGAACCGGTGAAGATCGGCGAGGGCCGGGCTCCGTGAACCGGTCACAGGAGCGTTCAGCGCACGGTGATCCGCACCGACCTGGTCTCGGAGTGCGCCCGGCTCTCCGCCGTCTCCGGGGTGCTGCCGTCCGCGCAGCGGTAGCAGCCGAACAGCTTGACCTCGGTGGTGCCCACCTGGTCGGCCGAGAAGGTGTACCAGTCCTTGCGGTCGCCCGCCGCGTTGCCCTCGACGTGCGGTGTGTCGCTCAGCAGCGGTACGGGCCCGGAGCTGCTGCGGCTGACCACCCGCCAGGTGATACCCGGTACGTTCGAGTAGGCGTTCGGCAGCGAGAAGCGCTCCCCGCGCCGGACGGTCACCTCGCCGCCGGGACCGCCCGCGAATCCGGCGTCGAGCGTGCGCCCCCGGTCGAGGCCGCCACCCGTCGCGCTCGGCGCCGCGCTCGGCGCCGCGCCAGGACCCGTAACCACGGTGACCTGGTACGTCATGGTGCGGTCGCTGCCCGCTTCGGTCAGCACGACGCGGGCGGTGCCGGGCTTCACGGCGTGGAAGGTGGCCCGTACGCCGCCCTTCTCGTCCGGAGCGGCGGACCCGGTGCGATGCCGTACCGCTATGCCCTCGATCTTGGGCGCATTCACCTGCCAGCGGCTACCGCCGCCGCTGCCCTTGCCCGCCTCCGGGCCCGCCCCGGCACCCGGCCGCAGCACGATGTCGAAGTCCGTACCGGCCCGCACCCGCAGGCTCATCGCCTGGGACGGGTACGCCCAGGCCGCGCCCGGCACCCCGCCCGGCGAGGTGGGCGACGGCGACGCGGTCGGCGCCTTGACGCAGCAGTCCGACGGGCCACCGCACGCTCCCGTCGTCAGGGCGACGAGAGCGGCGGCAGCCGTGGCCAGGGCGGCGGCGCGCAGCCGGGGGCGGGGGAGGTGGTCCACCATCTGCGTCATGTGCGCCGTCTGCCTCGCCTGCATCATCTGCGCCGTCTGCCTCGTCTGCCTCGTCTGCATCGTCTGCGTCATGCGGATCACTTCGGTACGTGCACGGCGTACGCGTCCGGCAGGTCGTTGTCGGACGCCTTCTGCATCCGGCCGTTGACGAAGTCGTCCTCGCTGATCCAGGTCGTGGTGCCCCACGGGTTGTAGACCTGGAGCATGTCGCCCTCCTGGCCGACGATCATCATCGCGTGGCCGCTGCGGTCGCCGTCCTTGTAGCCCTCCACGCCGATCGGTACGGGCTTGCCCTCGGCCACCGCCTTCTCGATGTCCGGCAGCGCGTCCCGCCGGGCGTCGGCGCTGCCGGTCTTGCGCAGCTCGTACTCGCCGCCCGTGTGCGGGCTGATCTCCTTGTTGACGACCTCGGTCTTCCCGTCGTTGTCCATGCCGCTGGGCTTGCCGGTGCCGAACCAGCCCTCGTGGCCGCCGTCGCCCTCCTCGTGCACCCGGTGCTGTTCGTCCACCAGGCGCTCGCGGAACGCCTTGGGGTCGTTCTCCTGGCCCGACTCACCACCGGTCAGTCCGAGGGCGTAGACCGGGTCGACCATGGCCCGCGCGGTGACGGTCGAGGAGGCCACGCAGGTGCCCTCCTGGCCGTCGCCGCCCTGGGCCCATGCCTGCCCGTTGAAGGCCGCGGTGTCCTTGTTGACGTTCGAGCCGTCGGCGTTGCGGCCCTCGTCGTTCTTGCTGTCGCCCTGGGTGACGACCGGCGTGAGGTGGGCGGCGAGCCACTGCTCGTCGTCGCCGTGCGGGTGGATCTTGTCGCGGAAGCCGCGTACGGAGTCGAGGTCGTTGCCGGCGGCGAGCGCCTTCATCAGGTAGGCGCGCTCCTCGGGCGACTTGGACTCGGCGAGCATCCGCTCGAACTCGGCGCGGTCCGCGGCGTTCATCTTGTTCAGGTACGCGCTGGAGCGCTGGAGATCGTTGGCGGTGAGGATCTCGTTGTGCTCGCGCGCCGGGTCGTTCTCGTCGACGGTGGAGGTGTCGGCGAGCATCAGCTTGTCCGACGCGGTCAGGCCGCGCGCCGTGATCTTGCCCGAACGGGCCTCGGCCGCGTACTTGTTCAGCTCGCGCGCCGCCTCCCGCGCCGCGTCGTCGGCCGTGACCGCCGCGCTGTGCAGCTCGGCGACGCCGGTCTGCGCCATGCTCTTCGCCCGGTTCTTGGCGTCCTCCTCGTCGTCGTCCTCCCACATGTCGTCGAAGAACCCGTCCTCGCCGCCGAGCAGGCTCAGCGCCTCCTCCAGGCTGGGACGGCCCCGGCGGTCGGTCGCCTGGGCGGACCGCAGGGCGTCCGCCAGCCGGATCAGCTCGCCGCCGGCCTTGCTGAAGGCTTCGGCCATCTGCTGTGCCGCCCGGTCGGCGGCGGCCACCACGTCCGCCGCCTTGACGGCCGTCGTACCGGTCCAGGCGTCCGGCAGGGTCTCCTGGGCCACCTTCTGGATACGGGGCTGCACCTCGTGGGCGCACGCGTCGGCGGCGGAGCGGTAGCTCTTGCCGGTGCTCTCGATCGTGCCGGGGTCGCCCATCGGGGCCTGCACGGCGAGCGCCTTCTTGATTTCGGATATCAGGTCGTTCTTGCTGTCGGCACCGTCGATGCCCTTGACCCGGTCGGCGAGTTCGGCCCGCCGTGCCGTCGTGGATTCGCCCGCCATGTGGGCCGCCTTTCCCCCGTGGTGTTGCTGGATTGGTGGTGCTGGTAGTGGTGGTGTTGCTGTGCTGGTGGTGCCGCAGGTGTGTTGCCGGTGCGGCTCACGGTGCAGAGGAGGCTTACGGTGCCGGTGCGGCCCCCGCGGTCAGCCGGAGCTCCATCAGCGCGGCGACCGCCTCGAACCAGCGGGCCAGCGTCTCGTCGTCGTCCACGCCCCCGGCGGTCCTGGTGGCCCCGGCCGCGGCGGCGAGCCAGGCGCCGGCCGTACGGGACGGCGCCTCGCCCGGCAGCGGCACGTCGAGCGCGGCGGCGTAGGCGGCGCCGCCCGCGCGCACCACCCCGGCGAGGTAGGCCACGGAACGGGGCAGCACGCCGAGCCGGCCGAGTGCCAGGGCGGCGGCGATCGCTCCGTCACCGAAGAGGGCGCGGCGGGCGTGGCCCTCGGCCGGCAGGCCGAAGCGCAGCATGGACGGGACGTCGAGCCGCAGCAGTTCGTCGTCGGTCTTGGGGTGGAAAACGGTCATGGCTGGCTTGCCTGTCTGGTGGCGGTGGTGTGGTGGCGGTGGTGGTGGAGATAAATACGGACATACGCCGATGGGTTCGGAACGCTGCTCAGCCGAAGGGCGTGGCGGCCGCACCTGAGGGGGCCGGTGTGGTGGCGGACGCGTGGCGGAGGCCCGAGATGGCGGAGTGGTCCGCGGCGCCGTAGTTGTTCGTCGTGGTGCGGAGTTTCTTCGCGATCTCGCCGAGGGCGTCGTGCAGGACGGTGGCCTCGCGCTGCCAGGCGCCGGCGAAGTTGTCGAAGGCGGGCGCCACGTCCTCGCCGCCGAACGTCTCCGGCCTGCTGCACGATTCCTGCGGAATGGATTTCTGTACGGAGGCGACCTGCCCGGCGGCGGAATCCAGTTCCGACGCGCTGCTCTCCGTACCGGATTTCCTGATCGCGAAACCTGACCCGTTGGCCATGCGTAGGTACCGTCCCCGTGTGTCCGTAGTGCGCTTCCCGCGCCGAGCGGCCTGGTGTGCCGCGCGGGATTCCCGGACGCGTACGAATGCGTGCCGCTGCCGATTCTCCGCGGATTCCGCTGCGTACCAGGTCACTTCGGTGCCGGAGGAGCATAACCGATGTCTGGCGGATTCTCGCCGTAGTGCCGGCCGGGCGAAACGCAATACGGTGGTTGTTCGACCCGATAGGCCGGTCATTAGGTCGTTCCGGGCGCTTAGGTCCCGGGAATTCCCGCAATGGGGTTTCCGTGCATTCCGGGGCGGGGTGCGGAAGATGGCGGGGTGGGGTGCGGAAAGGTGGCGGGGGTGGGAACTCCGGGCCGGTAACGCGCGTTGTCCGTACAGGATTTGTACGGGAAGGAGGGGGACGCGCAGCGGTCCGATCGCCGGTTCGTCCGCCGGTGGGCGGAGAGGTGGTGCGGGGCGGCGTTTTCCGGCCCGGCGCGGCCGGTCTCGCCCTCGCCCACACGTCCGTTACATGATCAAATGCTACGTATGAGCGATAGCGCGCGTGACTCCGTACTGGCCCCGCTCGACGCCCGCATGGCGGACCTCGAATCCCTCTACGAAGACCTCCACCGGCACCCCGAACTCGGTTTCCAGGAGACCCGCACGGCCGCCGAGGCCGCCCGCCGCCTGACCTCGTACGGCTATGAGGTCACCACCGGCATCGGCCGCACGGGCGTGACCGGCGTCCTGCGCAACGGCCCCGGTCCGGTCGTCCTGCTGCGGGCCGACATGGACGCCCTGCCGGTCACCGAACGCAGTGCCCTGCCGTACGCCTCCGCCGTGCCCGGCGTCATGCACGCCTGCGGCCACGACGTGCACGTCACCTGCCTGGCGGGCGCCGCCGACCTGCTCGCGGCGGGCCGGGAGCACTGGTCCGGCACCCTGGTCGTGCTCTTCCAGCCCGCCGAGGAGGTCGGCGACGGGGCCCGGGCGATGATCGAGGACGGACTGTTCGGAACGGCGGAGGCCGGTGCCGGTGCCAGCACGGACGACGGCACCAGTACGGACGACGGTGCCGGCACGGACGACGGCACCAGTACGGACGGCGCTGCCGCCGGGCCCGGACGCCAGGGCCTGGTGCCCACCCCCGACGTGGTGCTCGCCCAGCACGTCGCCCCGCTCGGCGCGGGCCTGATCTCGTACGCGCCCGGCGCCTGTATGGCCGCCTCGGACAGCCTGAAGATCACCTTTCATGGCACCGGCGGCCACGGCTCCCGCCCCGAGACCGCCGTCGACCCGATCGTGATGGCCGCCGCCTTCGTCCAGCGGCTGCAGACCGTGGTCGCCCGTGAGGTCGCGCCCAAGGACCGGGCCGTCGTCACCGTCGGGTCCTTCCAGGCGGGGGACGCGCCCAATGTCATCCCCGACCAGGCGGTGGTGCAGCTCAGCGTCCGTACGTTCGACGAGGACGTGCGCGGCCGGGTGCTGGCGGCCATCGACCGTATCGCCAAGGCCGAGGCCACCGCGTCCGGCGCGCCGCGCGAGCCGGAGACCGAGGTGCTGAACACCTTCCCGGTCACCCGCAACGACGACCGGACGCTGGAGCAGGTCAACGCCGCCTTCACCGACCACTTCGGCGCCCAGCGGCTGTTCGGTTACGAACCGGCCGCCGGCAGCGAGGACGCCGGGCTGATCGCCACGGCCGCCGGCGCGCCGCTCTACTACTGGTGGCTCGGCGGCTGGGATCCCGACGAGTTCCGCGCCGCGATGTCCTCCGGACGCCTCGCCCAGGACATCCCGTCCAACCACTCACCGCACTTCACCCCGGTCAAGCAGCCCACCCTGACCATGGGCGTCCAGGCCCTCACCGTCGCGGCCCTGAGTCACCTGGAGCCGCGCCGGTGATCTCCCGTACGCCCAGCCGTACGTAGGCCGCACACCCCTCGGTAGGTCAGGCCCCTTGGTGGGTCAGGCCCCTTGGTGGGTCAGGCCCCTTGGTGGGTCAGGCCCTTTGATGGGCCAGGCCCCTCGATGGGTCAGACCCCTTGATGGGTCAGGGGGCCACGATGCGGTCCACCGCCGCGTTGACCAGCTCGTCCCGTTCGGCTTCGGAGAACACGCCGGGCAGGGTGAGCTGCTCGACGATGAGCCAGTTGAACGCCAGGTAGAGCAGCCGGACGGCGGTCGCGTCGCCGGGCAGGCCGGATTCCTCGTGGTAGGCCACATTGGCGTCGACATCGGCGCGTACGCGCTCGGTCAGCACCGCGCGCAGTTCGGGGCGGCGGGTGGCTTCGAGGCGCAGTTCGAGCAGGGCCAGGTAGCCGGTACGGAACGAGCTGACCCGGCCGACCAGCTCGCGCATCAGCATCGTGTACGTCTCCAGGTCCGGGGCGCTCGACCGCTGCCGTGCGATGGTCGCCTCGTCGGGCTGAAGGCGTTCGTAGACCCGGGCGCCCGCCTGGGTGAGGAGATCGTCGCGGTTGGCGAAGTAGTTGGAGGCCGTACCGGCGGGGACGGCGGCCTCGGTGTCCACCGCGCGGAAGGTCAGGCCCCGCGCGCCCTCCCTGGCCAGGACCTCGATCGCGGCGTCGACGAGAGCGGCCCTCCGCTCGTCGTTCCTGCGGACCATTGACACCACTCCATTCGTAGTACTACGTTCTCACCACTTCACTTAGAGCACTATGAATGGAGTCGTTCGTATGCGCAAGCTGGTCTACTACGTGGCCGTCTCCTTGGACGGCCGCATCGCGGGCCCCGGCGGAGAGTTCGACTTCTACCCTGCGGGCGACGAGGGGCAGGCCGCCGCCTACGGGGCGTGGTGCAACGCCCGCTACCCGGAGACCGTCCCCACCGCGATGCGCGCCGCCCACGGCCTCGCCGACACGCCCAACCGGCGCTTCGACACCGTACTGATGGGACTCGGCAGCTACCGCCCCGCGCTGGACGCGGGCATCACCAGCCCGTACGCGCACCTGCGCCAGTACGTGGTGTCGAGCACGCTCGCGCCCGACACCGACCCCGCCGTGACCGTCGTCCGCGCGGACCCGATCGCACTGGTCCGCGACCTGAAGGGGGAGGAGAACCAGGACCGGGACATCTGGCTGTGCGGCGGCGGCCGGCTCGCGGGCGCGCTGCTGCCCGAGATCGACGAGCTGATCGTCAAGAGCTATCCGGTGATCGCGGGGGCCGGGATCCCCGTGGTCGACGGGGAGTTCGACCCGACCGTCTTCGACGTGACCGACCGTGCCGCGTTCGACAACGGCGTGACGGTCACGCACTTCGCCCGGCGGTGAGGCGGCGCGCCGCCGGACCCGTCCGTGACCGGGGCCTTGACCTTGCCCTTGGGGGAAGCCGCAGCCTCGGGTCCGCGGGGGACTTCCCCGTACGAGGAGGGCGAACCGGTACGAGGAGGGTGAACCGGTACGAGGAGGGTGAACGGGTGGGCGGAGACATGGGGCGGCCGGGCGCCGGGCAGCTGCTCGGCATCGGAGCGTTCGCCAGGGCGGCGCGGCTCTCACCGAAGGCGCTCCGGCTCTACGACGAACTGGGGCTGCTGCCGCCCGCACAGGTCGACCCCGCCAACGGCTACCGGCGCTACAGGCCCGCCCAGTTGGAGCGCGCTCGGCTGGTCGCCTGGCTGCGCCGGCTCGGTATGCCCCTGGCCCGTATCCGCGAGGTGTGCGAACTGGCCGCGGGCCCGGCCGCCGAGGCCGTCTCGGCGTACTGGGCGCAGACCGAGGCCGACACCGCCGCCCGCCGCGAACTGGCGGCCTTCCTCGTCGACCACCTCAAGAGGAAGGACATGGAGATGACGAGGAAGGACACGGACGGGCCGAACACGTCCGCCTTCATGGGAGGGCCGAGGGCCACGCTCCCGCTCAGCATCCGGTACGCGGCGCTCTCCGACACCGGGCTGGTCCGGGAGAGCAACCAGGACACGGCCTACGCGGGCGAGCGGCTGCTGGCCGTGGCCGACGGTTTCGGCGGGGCCGGGGCGTCCGCCGGAGCCGCGGCCGTCGAGGCGCTGCGCGGCCTGGAGAGCCTGGACGGCGCGGCGCTGCGCCCCGGCGACCTGCTCAACGCCCTGGCGGACGCGGCCGGACAGGCGAACCGCTCCGTACGGGAGGTGGTGACGGCAGCGGCCCCGGGCTCTGCCCCGAACCTGGCCTCTGCCCCGGGCTCTGCCCCGGCCCCGGCCCCGAGCTCGGCTCCGGGCCCGGCCTCTGCCCTGGGCTCGGCTCCGGGCCCGGCCTCTGCCCCGAGCTCGACTCCGGGCCCGGCCCCGGACCACGCGGGCACCACGCTGACCGCCCTGCTCTGGACCGGTTCCCACCTCGCCCTCGTACACGTGGGGGACTCCAGGGCGTACCTGCTGCGCGGTGGCGAACTGTTCCAGATCACGCACGACCACACCCACGTCCAGTCGCTCGTCGAGGAGGGCCGGCTGACACCCGAGGAAGCCGAGTCGCACCCGCAACGTGCCCTGCTCATCCGGGCGCTGGACGGGAGCGACGGCCTCGAACCGGAGGTCGGGCTGCGGGAGGCCCGCCCCGGCGACCGCTACCTGCTGTGCTCCGACGGCCTGTCGGCGGTGGTGCCCTCCGACGCCGTACGGGAGGCCCTCGGCGCGGCCGGCGGCCCCGGCCACGCGGTACGGGACCTGGTGGCCCTGGCGCATGACGCGGGAGCGCCGGACAACGTGAGCTGCGTGGTGGCGGACGTGTCCGCCACCACCTAGCGCGGCTCCGGCGCGACCGCTCAGGCCAAGCCCTTGAGCATCCCCTTGAAGTACAGCTGCGGCAGTCCGTACCGCTTCAGGAACCACATGTCCGTGCGTTCCTTCGTCGTGTCGATGAACGGGATGGAGGGCGCCGGTTCCAGGTCGTAATCGAACTCGGCGAGCAGCATCTTGTGGCGGGCGGTGACCAGGGGACAGGAGGTGTAACCGTCGTAGCGGGCGGCGGCGGGCCGGCCGCGCAGTCCGGCCCGCAGGTTGGCGACCACGACCGGTGCCTGCTTGCGGATGGCGGCGCCGGTCTTGGAGGTCGGCAGGTTCGCCACGTCACCGAGCGCGAACACCTCGGGGAAGTCCGGGTGTTGCAGCGTCTCCCGGTCGGCCTTGGCGTAACCGAACGGGGAGGCCGGGTCGGCGAGCGGGCTGTCGGCCACCCACCGCGGGGCCCGCTGCGGCGGCACCGCGTGCAGCAGGTCGTAGCGGATGGTCTCCTTCCCGCCCGTCGCGTTGTCGACGATCTCCGCCTCCCGCGCGGCGCCGTCCACCTGCGTCAGCTCCGACTGGAGCCGCACCTCGATGCCGTACCGCCGTGCCGTCTCCTCCAGCGCCCGGTTGAAGACCGGCACCTTGAACATGGCGGGTTCGGGCAGCACGAGGATCGTACGCATCCGGCCCAGTACGCCGCGCTTGCGCCAGTGGTCGGCGGCCAGGTACGCGATCTTCTGCGGGGCGCCGCCGCACTTCACCGGCCCGGACGGCATCGTGAACAGCGCCGTACCGCGCTGGGTGCGCCGGATGAAGTCCCAGGTGAGCGGCGCCAGATCGGGACGGTAGTTGCTGGAGACGCCACCGTGGCCGAGGGCCTGCGCCAGGCCCGGTATGCCGTCCCAGTCCAGGCTCAGCCCAGGGGCGAGCACCAGCCGGTCGTACGAGACCGTCCGTCCCGAGGCGGTGCCCACCGTACGGGCGGCGGGGTCGACCGAGACGGCGGACTCGCGCAGCCACCGCACACCGGGCGGCATGACCTCCGCCTCCGTACGCAGCGAGGCCCGCAGCGGTGCCTGGCCGCCGCCGACCAGCGTCCACAGCGGCTGGTACCAGTGCGTCTCGGAGGGCTCCAGCACCGCGATGTCGCGCAGTCCGGCGCGGCGCAGCCGGGCGGCGACGGTGATGCCGGCGGTGCCGCCGCCGATGATGACGACCTGGTGGTGCGTCGAGGCGGGGGTCATGTGGGTTCTCCTCCTGAAGTCGAGGGCGGGGATCGGGGGATGGGCCCCGGGGGGCTATAAGCGGGGGATGCTGGTTGCCGCCATCGACAGGGCGAGCACGGTGACCAGCGACGCGAACGCCGTGGACAGGGCCTGGGGCCGGGCCCGTGCGGCCAGCCGGTTGCCGAGCCAGCTGCCCAGCGCGGCGCAGGCGGCGAAGGCGGCCAGCAGCGGCCAGTCCAGGCCGCCCGCCCCGGCCCGGGTGGTGAAGGCCGTGACGGAGTTGACGATGATGACGAGGAGGGACGTACCGACGGCGACCGGCATCTCCAGACCGAGGACCAGCGTCAGCGCCGGTACGACGACGAAGCCGCCACCGACACCGAAGAAGCCGGTCAGCAGCCCGACGGCGGTGGCGGTCAGGGCGATGCGGAGGGCTGGGAGCGGGCGGGGGGTGGGCCAGGTCTTGGCGCGGCCGGCTGGGCGTGCCTTGTCCCGGTCGGTTGGGTGCGGCTCGTCCCGTTCGGTTGGGTGCGCCTTCTGCCGTTCGGTTGGGCGCGCCCTGTCCCGTTTGGCTGGGCGCACCTCCTCCCGCTCGGCTGGGTGCGCCTTGTCCCGTTCGGCTGGGTGCGCGCCCTCCCGCTCGGTTGGGTGCGCGCTCTCCTGCTGTTCGGCTGGGCGGGCCCCCTCCCGTTCGGCTGGGCACGCCCCCTCCCGTTCGGCTGGGCGCGCCCCCTCCCGCTCGCGCCAGGTCCGTACGAGCATCGCGGCCGCCACCGCCAGCATCAGCCCGGCGAACGCCGTCATCAGGACCGTCGGGTCCAGCGCCGCGCTCCAGCGCGAGCCCAGGAACGTACCGGCGGTGCCCAGCCCGCCGAAGGCCGCGCCCGCCGCCCAGCGGACCCGGCCGGCGCGGGCGTGGCAGGCCAGGCCGGAGGCCGCGCCGATGCCGACCACGACGAGTGCGCCCGCCGTCGCCTCGTGCGGCGACTGGTGCAGCAGGTAGACCAGCGCGGGTACGGCGAGGATCGACCCGCCGCCGCCGAGCGCGCCCAGCAGCAGCCCGATGACCAGTCCGCAGGGCAGTGCCGTCACGGCTAGCAACGGCATGGTGCCGGACGGCGCGTCTGCGGCCCGCGCCCCGTTCTCATGACGGACACGAGGCGCGGGGCGCGAGTTCGACCGCGTGGCTGTCGCTCGACCACTCGGCGACGAAGGCGAAGCGGTCACCGCGTACGACGGTCTCGCGCCACTCCACCGGCCGCTCCCCGGAACGCCCCAGCCGCTCGATGGCGAAGGCCGGTTCGCGGTCGGCCAGTCCCAGCAGCCACGCCTGCCGGATGTCGGGCAGGAAGGGGTGGATGCGTTCCCGGCCGCCGGTGACTTTGATCCCGCAGCGCTGCTGCAACTCGCCGTACAGCGAGGTGTGCCGGAAGTCGGCGTCGAGCAGCGGCTCGGCCACCTCGGCGGGCAGGTACGTGGTGTCGTGGGCCAGCGGCTCGCCGTCCGCCAGGCGCAGCCGCTCCAGTACGACCAGCGGCGCGTCCGGTACGAGACCGAGCTGGTCGGCGATCGGGCCGTCCGCCGTCCGCTCCAGCCGCAGCACCTCGCTGCGCTGCTCCACCCCTTGGCCCTCCAGCTCGCGGAAGAGGCTGTAGAGCGAGCCGAGTGGCTGCTGTATGCGCCGGGTGTTCAGCCGGCTGGCGCGGCCGCGTTCGGCGATCACCAGGCCGTCCGCGCGCAGCTTGCGCAGCGCCTCGCGGACGGTGTGCCGGCTGACCTCGTACTCCCCGGTGAGGCGGTGTTCGGCCGGGAACTCGTCGGTGAACTCGTCCGCCTCCATCCGGCGCCGCAGGTCTTCGGAGAGCTGGGCCCACAGGGGCAGCGGCGAGCGCCGGTCCAGGGGACGCGGGCCCGGGGGGAGTTCGGTCATGAAGGCGCCTCCGAGCGGGTACGGGTGGTGCGGGCGGGCCGCCGTCTCCGGCGTGTTCCTCCGCGGCGCCCGCCGCCGGTCGTGTCCGAACTTGTCGCCGCCGACGCCGCATGCCTAATGTACGTACATCCGTGCATCCGCACAACACACTCCCCGTGGGTCCGTGGTCGCGGGCCCGCAGGACCACGGAGGTCGACCGTGCACTTCGCGCAGTACTACCTCGACTGCCTCTCCCAGGCGTCGTACCTGATCGGCGACGAGACCACCGGACGCGCCGTCCTCGTCGACCCACGCCGCGACATCGACGATTACCTGCGCGACGCGGAAGCGGCCGGACTGCGTATCGAACTGATCATCGAGACGCACTTCCACGCCGACTTCCTCTCCGGCCACCTCGAACTGGCCCGCGCCACCGGCGCCACCATCGCCTTCGGCGAGGCCGCCGAGACGGGCTATCCGATACGGCGGCTGCGGGACGGCGAACGGATATACCTGGGCGCGGAGCAGGGGGCCCGCCCCCATGCCCCGGAACCCCCCGGCGTGACCCTCACCGTCCTCGCCACCCCCGGCCACACCCCGGAGTCCATCTGCCTCGTCGTCCACGAACAGCCGGACGCCGAGGAGCCGTACGGCGTCCTGACCGGCGACACCCTGTTCGTCGGCGACGTGGGACGCCCCGACCTGCTCGCCGCCGCCGGACTGACACCGCAGGACATGGCGGGCCGCCTCTACCACTCCCTGCACGGCAAACTGCTCACCCTCCCGGACGCCACCCGGGTCTTCCCCGGGCACGGCGCCGGCTCGGCCTGCGGCCGCAACCTCTCCACGGAGACCACCTCCACCATCGGCGACCAGCGCCGCCTCAACTACGCGCTGCAGCCCATGCCGGAAGCCGACTTCGTACGCCTGGTCACGGCCGGCCAGCCCGCCACCCCCGGCTACTTCGCCCACGACGCCGCCCTCAACCGCGACGGCCACCCGCTCCTGGACTCCGCGCCGCCCGCCGCCCTCACCCTCGATGCGGCGCTGGCCGCCTGCCGGGACGCCGGTGCCGTCCTGCTGGACAGCCGCCCCCTCGCCGCGTACACCGAGGCGCACTTCACCGGGTCGCTGCACATCAGCCTGGACACCCGGTTCGCCGAGTACGCGGGCAGCGTGGTGGCGCCCGGCACGCCCATCGTCCTGGTCAGCGACCCGGGCACGGAGTGCGAGGCGCGCCTCCGCCTGGCCCGCATCGGTTACGACCACGTCCTCGGGCACGTACCGGACCCGGCCGCCGAACTCGCCCGCCGCCCCGAGCTGGTGTCACGCACGCGCCGGTTGGCGCCTGGGGAGGTGCCGGTGGGGGAGGTTCCGGTCGGGGACGTTCCGGCCGGAGGTGTTCCGGTCGGGGACGTTCCGGCCGGGGGCGGTCCCGGTGGTGACGTTCCGGCCGGGGGCGTCCAGCTGGTCGATGTCCGTAACCCTGCCGAGTACGAGACGGGCGCCCTGCCCGGCGCCCGCAACCTGCCCCTCGCGAGCCTCGCCACCGGCTGCGCGTCCTTGGATCCGGACCGCCCGGTCGTGCTCTACTGCCGTAGCGGCGCCCGCTCCGTGATCGCCGCCGCGCTGCTGGAGGCCCGCGGCTTCCGGGACGTACGGGACGTCATCGGCGGGTACGAGGCGGTCGCGGCCCTGTCCGGCTGAGGCGTGTCCGTGTGTGGCCCGAGCGCATGTCCCGCAGCCGCAGCCGTAGTGGCAGCCATAAACGCGGCCGTAGTGGCAGTCGTAACCGCAGCCGCAGCCGCAGCCGCAGCCGCAGCAGCAGGGCCGGGCAGGCAACCGCGCACCCGACCGCGGCCGGCCACAGCGCCCCCTCGGGGTCCGTCCCGGCCGGGGCGAGGCCCAGCCCGGCCGTCACTGTGATCACGCACTTGGTCAGCCCGGACGCCTCCCCCGCGCGTTCCGGGCGCACCACAGCCTGCGTGGCCGTCAGGGCCAGGGCACCCGCCACGCCGAGCGAGGCCGCGGCGACGGTGGCCGCCGCCAGTAGTACGGCCTGCCCCGTGCCCGTCACTGTCGCCGCCACCGGCTTCGACACCGCCACTGTCTTCGCCACCGCTATTGTCTTCGCCCCCGCCACCGGCTTCGCCGCCGCCCCCAGCACTGCCAACGCGGCAGCGGCGAGGCCGAGGCAGGCGGCCATCGTGGGCTCGGCGGCGCCGGCCGGTATGCGTCCGGCCACCGGCCCGGCCGCCGCCATCGCTGCCGCCGGTACGAGGAAGGCGGTCCCCGCGCCCAGTACGGACATGCCCTGGCCTTCCTGGAGCGCGAGCGGAACCACGTAGAGCAGCGCCACGGTCGCCGCGTTGGCCACCGCACCGGCCGAAGTGAGCGCGACGTAGGGCGCGTTACGGAAGAGAGCCGGCTCGAACAGCGGCGCGCGCGACCGGCGCTCGCCCCGTACGAACAACACGCCGAGCACCACTGCGCCCGCCGCCCACCCGCACGCCTGCCACCACGCCCCGGCGCTCTCGATGGCGAGCGCGCAACAGGCAGGCACCCCGGTCCCCAGGACCAGCGAGCCCCAGCCGTTCCGGAGGCGGGCGCCCACCCCTCCCGCCCGGCATACGGCACCCTCCCGCGCCTCGCAGGCGCGCCCGGCACACAGCACCGCCGCCCCACACAACGGCACGTTCACCCAGAACACGGCCCGCCACGACAGCGCCTGAGCCAGCGCCCCGCCCACGAACGGCCCGCACGCCGTGGCGATACCGGCCAGCCCCAGGGCGTACCCCGTCACGACGCGTGCCCGCCCCGGCGGGAAAGCACGTGTCAGCAGCGCCAGCCCCACCGGCATGACCAGCGCCCCACCCGCCCCTTGCACCACCCGCAGTATCACCAGCACCGGCAATGAGGATGCCAGCGCGCACCCCGCCGACGCCCCTCCGAACAGTGCGAGCCCGATGCCCAGCAGCCGCCGCCTCCCGTACAGATCACCCAGCCGCCCGGCAGCCGGCATCAAGGACCCGGCCGCCAGCAGATAACCACTGATCACCCATGGTCCGGCAGCCGCGGACGCGTGCAGGTCCCGGCGGATCACCGGCAACGCCATGTTCAGCGCAAAGGCATCCAGCTGCACACAAAACCCACCGACCGCCACCGCCACCACAGCCCACAACCGCCCCGGCACCACCGCCTGCAGTCGCCCCCGCGTGGCAGCCCGCAACCGCCCCCGCACCACCGCCCGGCCATCGCCCGCCCCACGCTGCCCGCCGCCGATCCACCCGAACATCTGACACACCACTCCACCTCTCGCGCCACGCGGGTCGGCGCGGCGCGGTACGCACGGATGAGGAAGGGAAAAGGTGGGTGGATTGCGTGTGCCGGAGACCGGGCAGAGACGTGAGGGTGCCGCACGGGCACCTTCGGCTTCGTACGAGCACGCCGCTCGGAAGGCACGAGAAGCGACGCCTCCAGGGACGCCGCCAACGCGGCAGCTACGGGGCGCGGGCCACGCCGTACAGCAGACGTTCAGCGATTGTTGATCGCTGATCTTCAGGCTGGTCCGCATGTTGCGCCGTGTGATCTCCGAGCATGAGGAAACGACCCGGGAAGCGCAAGAGCTCCCGGCGCCCCCGCCCCCGATAGCCCTCACCTGGCACGGCGAGCCGGGACGTCACGAGGAGCTGACGCACACCATGCTCATGGGCCAGGCCAAGCGGGCCGCCGCTGCGCTGGCCCGGCTCGGGGTACGGGCCGGCGACCCGGTGGCGGTGCACCTGCCGCTGGTCCCGGAGTCGGTCATCGCCACCCTCGCCTGCGGCCGGCTCGACGCCGTCCGTACGACGCTGCCGGTCTACCTGACCGTGCCCGAACTCGCCGAAGCGGCCCGGGACTCCGGCGCCAAGGTGATCATCACGGCGGACGCCGCGTTCTGGGACGGCGCGGTACGCCCGGTCAAGCCCGTACTGGACCGGGCCCTGCGCCGCGACTGCTCGCAGGTGCGGTCCGTCCTCGTGGTGAACCGCACCAGCCGCCCGGTGTCCTGGACAGCGGGCCGCGACCACTGGTGGCACGAGGCCCTCGGCACCCGCTGACGCCCGGTCACGGCCGCGTCTGCGGCCCTCACCGGGCGGCCGGCACCCGTACGTACCCGGCCCGCTCGTCGCTCTCGCCGAACGTCGTGGCCGAGTACCCACCCGCCCGCGCGACGCGCCGCTGCAACGCGAGCCGCCCTTCGACGTCGTGCGCGAACCGGTTCCAGTGGTGCACCAGACAGAACGCGCGCCGCCCCACCACCATGCGCCGCAACACCCCGATCAGCGCCCCCAACTCAGGCCGCTCACCCCCCAACGCCTCATCCCCGAAGTCCGCCCAGACTCCGGCCACCTCCCACCCCTGCTGCTCGGCATAGGTGCGACACCCACCGACCCGCATCTCCAACATGGCATGCGAGCGCGTGGCGTTACGGTCGTAGATGAAGGCGAGTGGGGGTGTGGTGTCACCGGTCATGCCTGGCTCCTGGTGTCTCGCGGAGCAGCGCCCCCTTCGCCCCGGACCGGACCGGGAACGCGTGGGCGCCGCGTCATGAGGAGCACGCTAGGCAGTGACGCAGGCCCGCCCCAGGGATGCCGTGTCCCACTTCGCGTCAGCGGTAGGACGGCAGGCCCCACGTCCCGGAGGGGTGGGGCGGGGTGTCCTACTCCTCCACCCCCAGCCTGCCGGCGAGTTCCCGTGCCGGTGTGTTGTGGCGTCTGGTGTTGGTGCGGAGCTCTGCGACCAGGCGGCGGGAGGTCGAGTGGTAGCGCATCCACTCGGGAGCGTCCCGTTCGGCGTGGAGGAGGGCGCGTATCGCTGACGTGTCGTCTTCGAGGTCGTGGTGGGCCAGGGCCCGGTCGACGTGGAAGCGGGCCCGCCAGGTGGGCGGGAGGCAGGCGAGGGCGGGTACTGCGCGGGCCTCGCGGACGGCGCGGTCGCTCTGTTCCATCTCCACCAGGAAGTTGACCTTGGCGATGCCGGCGTTGGCCGGGCCGAAGGGGATGGCGTAGACGATCAGGTCCTCCCCGATCCGCTCGGCCGCCGCCGAAGCCATCCGCAGCAGGTCGGTGACGGCCGCGTACCGCTTCTGACGGACGGCGGCGGTGGCGGCGCGCAGCAGCAGGATGCCCCAGAGGGCTATGTCGCGGGGCGGCGAACGGAACCCCGGCTCGATCGCGTCCGCCCGGGCCGTCGCCACGCGCTCGGCGTCGGCAAGGCGGCCCTGCTTGGTGAGCACCCAGCTCAGGGTGGACGCCGACAGCGTTTCGAGACGGGGGTCGTCGCAGAGCCGGACGGCCGCGACGGAACGCTCCATGGCGGTGAACGCCGCGTCCTCCTTGCCCAGGGCGGCCAGCGTGGTGGCGGCGACCTGGTAGGCGACGGCCAGTACGGAGTGGGCGGCGGCGGCCTCCGCGCCCGTGAAGGCATGGGCGGCCATCCGCGCGTCACGGATCAGACTGGGCAGCAGGACACCGATCTCGCCCATCCGCCCCTCGCGCCTGATGCCGTCCGTCGAGCGGAGCGCCGCGCGCAACTGGCCGATGCTGGGCGGGTCCTCGTACTCCTCGTCACCGAGCAGGTCCGAGACCGGTGACACGGCACGGCGCAGAGCCAGCACCGACGGGGCGTCCTCCTGGGCGGGCCGCTGGACCTCGAAGGTGCCGGGCTGGCCGACGAGGTAGGACGGCTCGGTGTCCAGGGCGGCCGCCAGCGCGTTGAGGGTGGACAGCCGCGCCGTTCTGCGGCGGCCTTGCTCCAGCTTGCGGACGACGTCCACCGAAAGGCCCGCGGCCTCGGCGAGCTGCTCCTGCGTCAGACCGCGGCGCAGCCGGAGCCGAGCCAGCCGGTCACCCATTCCTGCTTCGTACGCGGCACTCATGAAGACCCCCGCCGGAAGGTGTTCCCGTAACGGTACGCCCGGGCACCCCGCGGGCCGCAAACGTATGGGAACGCCGCTCCTCCCGCGGCCCCCGCCCGCCGACCGGCGGCACCGGAGAGCTTTCCTCCACCGGCCGTACCCTGGAGAGGTGAGTACCACCCCTGAATCCCGGCCCGAGGCTGACGCGGAGTCGCAGCAGGAGCCGCGGCGGGCGGAGGGCGCGGAGCGGCCTCGGCAGCCCAAGGCTCCCGCATCCGCATCTGCTGCCGCCGCCGCTGCACTGATCTTTGACGATCCGCTGGACCGGCAGTCGTCGGACGACACCGACCGTGGCTGGGGCGAGCGCCCGTCCGGTGGCGGCAGTGCTGCCGATCTTGCGCGCTTTCTCGACGAGAAGCCGCCCCACCACCTCTGACCGAGGCGCCGGGGCGGCTTCGCCGTACCGGAGGGGCCGAGGGCCCTTACTGCGTCTTCTGCGGGACCACCGAGCCCGCGCCGCCACCGGCGGACGAGCCCGCCGGCGAGCCGGGCAGCGAGCCGTTGCGCTGGGCCACGAGCGCGTCGCGGATCTCCTGCAGCAGTTCGACCTCGGTCGGGGCCGCCGGGGCGTTGTCCACCGGCTTCTTGGCTTCCTGGCGGGCCTTCCACTTGTTCATCGGCAGGATCATGAGGAAGTACACGACCGCGGCGGTGATCAGGAACGTCAGGACGGCGCTGAGCACCGATCCCCACAGGATGTAGATCCCGTCGGTGTAGTCGCCCGACTTCGCGTCCGTGTGGCAGGTGGTGAGGCAGGCCTTGTAGTGGTCCAGGTTCTGCGAGCCCAGGGCGCCGACGATCGGGTTGATCACGCCCTTGACCACCGCGTTCACGATGTTCGTGAACGCGGCTCCGACCACGACGGCCACCGCGAGCTCGATCACGTTGCCGCGCATCAGGAATTCCTTGAATCCCGCGAGTACGCCCGTCTTCCCGCTCACTTGAAAGCCTCTTTCCACACTCACTACGAACCGTGCAACGAACAGCACCGCAACCTACGGCAGGGCAGGGCGAGGCTGTCCAATCCCATGACCTGAACCGGTGAGCGGACAGAGCGTCCGTACGGATCGGCGCCGCGTCCCGGCCGGCCGGGGAAGAACCTTCCCCACAGCACGGCTGACGCACCCCGCCACGTCGGCCAGTGTCGCGCGCATATCGGGCAAAGGCCACTCGATCACCGCCCGGCGCGGTCGGCACGATGGGCGAGGTCATGACTGCTCCCACCCGGGGCGGTCTCCAGAAGCCGGTGCCGCGCAGGCGCCCGCGGGGCCCGAAGCGCGGCCCTCGCCGCTCTGATGTGCCGTCGCGGTCAGGGCCGCGGCCGTCATCGCCAGCCCCGCCGTCACGGTCCGCCGCCGGTGCCGGACCGCTCGGCGCAGCCGGTGCCGCCCGCCCCGCGCCCGTACGGGGGTGAAGTGCGCAACGTCACATGGGGGAGGGAGGGGGAGGGGCGGGGTGACGTCCTCCAGCGACGGGGGAGAGGCGGGAGGTGGGGCGGGGCGAGGAGGGACAGGGAGGTAGGAGGAGAGCTGGGGCACGGTGACCACCGCCTGCGGTGCCGGAATCGGTGCGGACGAGCTCCACCGTGCCGGACTTCGCCGAAGCCTGCTCGGGCCTGTGGACAACGGGCGTCGGCGTTCGGCGGCCGAGGGCGGTTACCCGCAGGTTGTGGAAAAACCGGTCACTCTCTCACCCCGCACCGGCCCCCCGCGCCCCTTCGACCTCTCACGGCAACTGGATCCCCAGATCCCACCCCGCGTGCGCGTCCGCGCACAAGCAGGCCCGGTCCGTCGACGCCGGCAGCGCTCCCACCGCGTCGAACAGCACCTCGCGCAACCGCCCCACGTTCCGCCCGAAGACCTCCAGCACCTCCTCGTGCGAGACGCCCTCGCCCGTCTCCGTACCGGCGTCCAGGTCCGTGACCAGCGTCAGCGACGTGTAGCAGAGGCTCAGCTCGCGGGCGAGCACCGCTTCCGGGTGGCCGGTCATGCCGACCACCGACCAGCCCTGCGCCGCGTGCCACCGGGACTCGGCGCGGGTCGAGAAGCGCGGCCCCTCGACGACCACGAGCGTGCCGCCGTCCACCGGCTCCCACCCGCGGCCCCGGGCCGCCGTCACCGCCGCCGCCCGGCCGGCCGGGCAGTACGGGTCGGCGAACGACACGTGCACCACGTTCGGCACGCTGCCGTCCGCCAGCGGTATCCCGTCGAAGTACGTCTGTGCCCTGGCCTTCGTACGGTCCACGAGCTGGTCCGGTACGAGCAGCGTCCCCGGGCCGTACTCCGGGCGCAGGCCGCCCACCGCGCACGGCCCGAGGACCTGTCGCACACCGACCGACCGCAGCGCCCACAGGTTGGCGCGGTAGTTGATGCGGTGCGGCGGCAGGTGGTGCCCGCGGCCGTGCCGGGGGAGGAAGGCGACGGTGCGTCCGGCCACCTCGCCGAGGAAGAGGGAGTCGCTGGGAGCGCCGTAGGGAGTGTCGACCGTGACCTCTGTCACGTCGTCCAGGAAGGAGTAGAAGCCGGATCCGCCGATGACACCGATCTCCGCGTCAGCCATGCGGTCACATTAGACGCGGGCGGGGATGTCCGGGGAGGGTGCCTCAAGCGCGCACGTCAGGGGGCGTCCCGGAACGCCCGTAGCCCCGCCGTCCAGGACGGCGGGGCTACCGCGAAGAGGTGCCGGTCGCGCGGGCGGCCGGGGTGCTGCTGGGCGAGCCGTGGCGCCGCTCAGGCGGCCGAGGTCTTCGGTGCCGAGCCGGCGCTCGTACCCGAGGAGCTCGACGAACCGGCGGACGACTTCGACTCGCTGCCGGAGGAGGACGAGGAGGACCCGGAGTCCGAGGACGACGAGGAACTCGACGACGAGGACGAGCTCGACGCGGGGGTGCTGCTGGACGACGAGCCGCGGCTGTCGTTCCGGTAGAACCCGGAGCCCTTGAACACGATGCCGACCGCGGAGAACACCTTCTTGAGGCGTCCCTGGCAGGCGGGGCACTCGGTGAGCGCGTCGTCGGTGAACTTCTGCACCGCCTCAAGGCCCTCGCCGCACGCGGTGCACTGATACTGGTAGGTCGGCACTGTGACTTCCTCCTGGCACTCTCACTCGATGAGTGCTAACGACGCTCCATAGTGCAGTATTCCGGCCCGTCAGTCCACTGTTGCCGGTGTGCGGTGACCGACCCCACGTCCGACGACCCGTGTTTCGGAGCGCGGCACCAGGTGTCCCCGGAACACCGCCAGCACCACCAGCGCCAGGCCCGTACCGCACAGCGGCACCAGGAATCCGGAGTGCGGACCGAAGTGGTCCGCCAGCAGACCGGCGATCGTCGACGCCGCCGCCTGGCCGAGGCCGACCGCGCCGGTCAGCCACGTGAACGCCTCCGTACGGGCGGCGGCCGGCACCAGCGAGTCGACCAGCGTGTAGCCGGTGATCAGTGCCGGGGCGATGCACAGGCCGACCAGCAGGCCCGCCCCGCCCATCAGCGGTGCCACGCCGACCGCCCACAGCGGGGTGGTCATCAGCGTCAGCAGCCCGTACCCGACCAGCAGGCGGCGCCGGGGACCGACCTTCCAGGCGATCGCGCCGCACACGATGCCGGCCAGCATGTTGCCCGCCGCGAAGACCCCGTACAGCAGGCCGTTGATGCCGGGCTGCCCGATGTCCTCGGCGAAGGCCGTCAGGGAGACCTGCATGCCGCCGAAGACCGTGCCGATGCCGAAGAGGCCCGCGATCAGGACCCGCAGACCCGGCACCGACAGCGCCGAGACGCGCTTGGCGGAGCTGTCCGCCGACCGGTGCACCGGCGGCTGGCTGCGCCGCTGCGCCGCGAACAGCAGGCCGCCGCCCAGCGTCAGGGCGCCTTCGGCGACCAGGCCGGCCGCCGGGTGGATGCCGGTGCACAGCGCGGTCGCCAGCACCGAGCCGACGACGAAGGTGAACTCGTCGGTCACCGACTCGAAGGCGGTGGAGGTCGGCATCAGGGGCGTACCGGTCAGCTTGGCGGCCCACCGGGAGCGCACCATGGGGCCGATCTGCGGCGTCGAGGCGCCGGTCGGTACGGCGATGACCAGCAGCGCCCACAGCGGCGCGTGCGACAGCGCCAGCGTGATCATCGCGGCGACCGCCGCCGCGTGCACCAGTACGCCGGGTACGAGTACCGCGCGCTGCCCGAAGCGGTCCGCCAGCTTGCCGCTCTGCGGCGCGAACAGCGCCATCGAGACGCCGGTGACCGCCGAGACGACACCGGCGGTGCCGTACGAGCCGGTGGTGTGCTGGACGAGCAGCAGGATGCTGAACGTCAGCATCGCGAAGGGCTGGCGGGCCAGGAAGCCCGGCAGCAGGAACGCCCAGGCGCCGGGGGTACGCAGCAGCTGCCCGTAACCGGGGCGGGCTTCCTTGGCGGAAACCTGCTCCTGGGAGGTGTTCTGGGGGGCGGCCTCGCCCTGCGCGCCCTTGCCCGCGTTGTCCTTGACCGCGGATGCCACGGCCGAGCCTTTCTACCGCCTGGTAGCGCGCTGCCCGCGAGGTTGTCACGGGGTGTGCGCGCCGAGAGCTGTCCTCTCGCGCAGGACCGAGTGATACCGCGTGGTCCGCACCGGGGAGGTGGCTGCGTGTGGCAGGGGACCGCGGCCGCCGAGCGGTCGCGCCAGCTCTGCGTCAGGCAGAGTTGGTTCCTTTGATTGCGCATTCATAGTACAGGCCGATGCGCGGGAAACCCGGGGGTCAGCCGGGGTTTCCCGCGTATCTCACACCGCCGCGCTCACCGGGGACGCCCCGCTCACCGCGCCGGCGTGTGCGGCGGCCGCCCTCCGGTCCCGGTCCTGCCGTCCGGGTGCTTGCCGGCCTTCCCGGACGTGCTCACGGGGCGCTCGCCGGACCGGTCGCCCGGCCGGACGCCCACCTTCTTGACGGGCCGCCGCCCGCCCGGTGCGCCCGGCGCCAGCCAGCCGGCCAGCTTGCCGTGCTGGGAGACGGCCTGGAGCCGGTTCTCGACCGCGTCGCGTACCGGGTCCGTGGCCACGACCAGCAGATCGTCCCCGCGCCGCAGTACGGTCGTCGGCGACGGGACGAAGCTGGTGCCGTCCCGTACGACGAGGGTCACCGCGGCGCCCGGGGGCAGCCGCAGTTCGCTGATCTCCACACCGTGCATCCGCGACTTGACGCTGATCGTGGTGGACAGCAGATGGCCGCGCAGCCGCTCCAGCGGCGCCGACTCGATGCCGAGGTCGGCGGCCTCCTCGTCGTCCCCCAGGCGCAGCTTCCTGGCCAGCCAGGGCAGCGTCGGGCCCTGGATCAGGGTGTAGACGACGACCAGGATGAAGACGATGTTGAAGACCCGGTCGCTGCCGGGCACGCCGCCCACCATGGGGATGGTGGCCAGCACGATCGGTACGGCGCCGCGCAGCCCGGCCCACGACAGCAGCGCCTTCTCCCGCCAGGGCACCTTGAAGGGCAGCAGCCCGAGGAAGACCGACATCGGCCGGGCGACGATCGTCAGGATCAGGCCGATGATCAGCGCCGGCACCGCGTCGTCGAAGAGCGTGTGCGGGGTGACCAGCAGTCCGAGCAGGACGAACATGCCGATCTGGCCGATCCAGCCGAGTCCCTCGGCGAAGCCGCGGGTGGCGGCCGAGTGCGGCAGTTTCGCGTTGCCGAGGATCAGCGCGGCCAGGTAGACCGCGAGGAAGCCGGAGCCGTGCGCCAGCGCGCCCGCCGCGTAGGCGGAGACCGCGATGGCCATCACGGCGATCGGGTACAGACCGGAAGCGGGCAGCGCCACGTGCCGCATCCCGTACGCGCCCAGCCAGCCGATGGCCAGGCCTATGGCCGCGCCGATCGCCAGCTCCAGGGCGATCTCGCCGATCAGGACGTACCAGTGCTCCACCGGTCCCGCGGTGGAGAACGCGACGACGAGGATGACCACGGGGGCGTCGTTGAAGCCGGACTCGGCTTCCAGGACGCCGGTCAGCCGGGCGGGCAGCGGGACATTGCGCAGTACGGAGAAGACCGCCGCGGCGTCCGTCGAGGAGACCACCGCGCCGATGAGGAGCGCCTGCCGCCAGTCCAGGCCGACCAGGTAGTGCGCGCCGGCCGCGGTGACCCCCACGCTCACCGCGACACCGAACGTGGAGAGCACCGCGGCCCTGGGCAGCGCGGGTCTGATCTCTTTCCACTTCGTGCCGAGGCCGCCCTCGGCCAGGATGACGACCAGCGCGGTGTAGCCCAGTATCTGGGTCAGCTCGGCGTTGTCGAAGACGACACCGCCGAACCCGTCCTGCCCTATGGCGATGCCTATCCCCAGGTAGATGAGCAGGCTGGGCAGTCCGCTGCGGGAGGAGAGGCGCACCGCCACCACCGCGACGAGCAGGACGAGGGCGCAGATCAGCAGAAGTTCGTTGAGGCGGTCGACAGTCAGGACTGGTCCTTCCTCGTGGCGGGCCGTCAGGCACGGGAACGGGCACAGGGCTGGGCGGGCTGGCTTTCCTTACTGTATCTAGTTACTGAGGCTAACAATTTACCATTGCTTGAAACTTCGAGGTGCCGGCGGCTACACCGCGTAGGGCTCGGCGGACCCGTGCGCCTATGGTTGCTCCAGCACTCCCACCCTGCCCCTCGAAGGACAGAGATGCCCGCCAACAAGTCCGCCCCCGCCCCTGACAAGGCTGCGAAGAAGCCGAAGAAGAAGGGGCGGCGCGGCCGCCTCGTCGCGATCACGGTCGTGCTTCTGCTCGTGGCGGGCATCGGCTACGGCGCGTACTGGGGCGTCAGCACCGTCCGCGCCTCGTACCCGCAGACCACCGGTTCCCTGAAGTTGGCCGGTCTGAGCGCCCCTGTCGACGTCTCCCGCGACGGCAACGGCATTCCGCAGATCTACGCCGACACCGACGAGGACCTCTTCCGCGCCCAGGGCTTCGTACAGGCCCAGGACCGCTTCTGGGAGATGGACGTACGCCGCCACATGACGGCCGGCCGCCTCTCGGAGATGTTCGGCCAGAGCCAGGTCGACACCGACGCCTTCCTGCGCACGCTCGGCTGGCACCACGTCGCGCAGCAGGAGTACGACACCAAGCTGTCCCCGCAGACGAAGAAGTACCTCCAGGCGTACTCCGACGGCGTCAACGCGTACCTGAAGGACCACGAGGGCTCGGCGCTCTCCCTGGAGTACGCGGCGCTCGGCTTCCAGAACGACTACAAGCCGCAGAAGTGGACCCCGGTCGACTCGGTGGCCTGGCTCAAGGCCATGGCCTGGGACCTGCGCGGCAACATGCAGGACGAGATCGACCGCGCCCTGCTGTCCAGCCGCTTCAGCCCGACGCAGATCGACCAGCTCTACCCGAAGTACCCGGCCAAGCGGAACAAGCCGATCGTCGAGGGCGGCGCGGTCGACCCGGCCACCAAGGACTTCGACGCGAAGGCCACGCCGAGCGGCGGCGCGCAGAACAGCTCGGGCCAGGGCGCGGGTACGGGGCCGGGCGCCGGTACGGGGAACGGCGCCGGTACGCGTACGGGCTCGGGGACCGGCACCGGCGCGGGGACCGGAAACGGCACCGGCACCGGCGGTGGCACCGGCATCAACTCCGCCGCCTCCGCCACCCAGGGCGTCAAGACCCAGCTCTCCTCGGTCTCCAAGTCCCTGGAGAAGATCCCGGCCCTGCTCGGCCCCAACGGCAACGGCATCGGCTCCAACTCCTGGGTCGTCTCCGGCGCCCACACCACCACCGGCAAGCCGCTGCTCGCCAACGACCCGCACCTGGCCCCCCAGATGCCGTCGCTCTGGTACCAGATGGGCCTGCACTGCCGCACCACCAGCGCCAAGTGCAACTACGACGTCTCCGGTTACACCTTCTCCGGAATGCCGGGCGTGATCATCGGTCACAACCAGGACATCTCCTGGGGCATGACCAACCTCGGCGCCGACGTCACCGACCTGTACCTGGAGAAGATCAACGCCAACGGCTACCTGTCGGGCGACAAGCTCCAGCCGTACAAGACCCGCAAGGAGACCATCAAGGTCGCCGGCGGCGCGGACCGCGAGATCACCGTCCGCTCGACCGACAACGGCCCGCTGATCTCCGACCGCGACGACGAGCTGACCAAGGTCGGCAAGCACGCCCCGGTCGGCAACGCGGCCCCGGACCGCGGCGACGGGTACGGCATCTCGCTGCGCTGGACCGCCCTGGACCCGGGCAAGTCGATGGACGCGGTCTTCGAGTTGAACCGGGCCAGGAACTGGACGGACTTCCGCAAGGCCGCCGCGCACTTCGAGGTGCCCTCGCAGAACCTGATCTACGCCGACACCAAGGGCAACATCGGCTACCAGGCGCCCGGCCGGATCCCGGTCCGCGGCAAGGGCCACGACGGCACCCTGCCCGCCCCCGGGTGGGATCCCAAGGCCCGCTGGGACGGGTACGTGCCCCAGAAGGCGCTGCCCAACGAGTACAACCCGGCCCGCGGCTACATCGTCACCGCCAACCAGGCCGTCATCGACCCGGACAAGTACCCCTACCTGCTGACCAAGGACTGGGGCTACGGCGCTCGCAGCCAGCGGATCAACGACCTCATCCAGTCGAAGATCAAGGACGGCGGCAAGATCTCGACGGATGACATGCAGACCATGCAGATGGACAACAGCAGCGAGATCGCCAAGCTGCTGACGCCCTACCTGCTGAAGATCGACGTGGACAACGCCTACGTCCGCGAGGCGCAGAAGCTGCTGGAGGGCTGGGACTACACCCAGGAGCCCGACTCGGCCGCCGCCGCGTACTTCAACGCGGTCTGGCGCAACACCCTCAAGCTGGCCTTCGGCAACAAGATGCCCAAGGAGCTGCGGGTCGACGGCCAGTGCCTCAACGTCCGCCCGGCCGACGACACCGGCCCGGCCGACGACCAGGACAAGCTGGTGCGCGAGTGCGGCGAGCGCGCCCCCGACCAGGCGCAGCCCGACGGCGGCGACCGCTGGTACGAGGTCGTCCGGTCCATCCTGGAGGACCCGAAGAACGACTGGTGGAAGACCGAGTCCCGGCCCGGCCGCGTCCTGGACGCCAACCGCGACCAGCTCCTCGCGCACGCCATGCGCGACGCGCGCTACGAGCTGACCAGCAAGCTGGGCAAGAACGTCGACAACTGGAGCTGGGGCCGCCTGCACCAGATGTTCCTGAAGAACCAGACCCTGGGCACCAGCGGCCCGGGCTTCCTCCAGGGCCTGTTCAACCGCGGCCCCTGGAACCTGGGCGGCGGCGAGGCGGCCGTCGACGCCACCGGCTGGAACGCGGCCGGCGGCTACGGGGTCACCTGGGTGCCGTCGATGCGGATGGTGGTCAACCTGGCCGACTTGGACAAGTCGCGCTGGATCAACCTGACGGGCGCCTCCGGGCACGCGTACAGCGCGCACTACTACGACCAGACGGACAAGTGGGCCAAGGGCGAACTGCTCCCGTGGGCCTTCTCCCAGAAGGCCGTCAAGGCCGCGGCCGAGGACACGCTGACGCTGTCGCCGTGACGGGCCGCTGACCACGTACGCCGGGCGGGCCCGAAGACTCTCAAGGTCTTCGGGCCCGCCCGGTCCCGTCTACGGGGCGAACCGCCGCACGCCCCCCGGCGTCACCGCCACGTCCACCGGCCGGTCGTGCTCCTCGGCCGGCACCTCCGCCAGCACCTCCGCGTCGTACAGCAGCACCACCTTCGCCGGCCGCGCGCCCGCCTTCGCCAGCCGCTCCAGGACCCGGTCGTACGACCCGCCGCCGCGCCCGAGCCGCATCCCGCGCCGGTCCACCGCGAGCCCCGGCAGCAGCACCGCGTCCGCCCCGGTGACGGCCTGCGGGCCCAGCCGGGGCCCGGCGGGCTCCCGCAGGCCCCGTCCGGCGGGTACCAGGTTCTCGGCGCCGTCGTACGCGGCCCAGTCCAGGTCGTCGTCCGGCAGCAGTACGGGCAGCAGCACCCGCACCCCGGCCGCGTGCAGCTGGTCCAGCAGCGCGAGCGTGGACGGCTCGCGCCCCACCGACACGTACGCGGCGACCGTGCCCGCCCCCGCCACCTCCGGCAAGGCCAGCGCACGGCGCGCCAGCACCGCCCCCGCCGCCTGGATTTCACCGGCCGGCAACTGGGCCCTCACGTCCAGGAGGGTGCGCCGCAACGCACGCTTCCTACCGTCGTAACCGCTCATGATGCGCCGTCGCTCCCGCTTCTGTGGCCCGTTCTCAGGACCCCATCTTCCGGCGCAAAGTGCCGGTTATCGTGATCCGCATGACTCCATCGCGTACGCGGATCACCAAGGCTGTCATTCCGGCAGCCGGTCTCGGGACACGCTTCCTCCCGGCGACCAAGGCCACGCCCAAGGAGATGCTGCCGGTCGTCGACAAACCCGCCATCCAGTACGTCGTGGAGGAGGCCGCCACCGCCGGACTCAGCGATGTCCTGATGGTCACCGGGCGCAACAAACGTCCCCTCGAAGACCATTTCGACCGCAATTACGAGCTCGAAGAAGCCCTCGACCGCAAGGGTGACGAATCGCGCCTCGCCCGCGTCCAGGAGTCCAGCGACCTGGCCACCATGCACTACGTCCGCCAGGGCGACCCCAAGGGCCTCGGCCACGCCGTCCTGTGCGCCGCCCCGCACGTCGGCGACCAGCCCTTCGCGGTCATGCTCGGCGACGACCTGATCGACCCCCGCGACCCGCTGCTCCGGCGCATGATCGAGGTGCAGGAGCAGCACGGCGGCTCGGTCATCGCCCTCATGGAGGTCGACCCGGCGCAGATCCACCTGTACGGATGCGCCGCTGCGGTACCGGACGGCGACGACGACGTCGTACTCGTCTCCGACCTGGTCGAAAAGCCCGATCCGGCCGACGCGCCCAGCAACCTCGCCATCATCGGCCGCTACGTCCTGGACCCGGCCGTCTTCGAGGTGCTGCGCACCACCGAGCCCGGACGCGGCGGCGAGATCCAGCTCACCGACGCCCTCCAGGCGCTCGCCGCCGACCCGTCCCTCGGAGGACCCGTGCACGGCGTGGTCTTCAAGGGGCGCCGCTATGACACCGGCGACCGTGGCGACTACCTCCGCGCCATTGTCAGACTGGCGTGCGAACGTGAGGACCTGGGCCCGGAGTTCCGGACCTGGCTGCGCAGCTTCGTCAGCGAGGAGATGTGACACCGTGAGCGCCACCACCGACCGGATCACCCACCAGGAACGCGTCTGGTCGGTGGCCGACCACCTCGAAGACGTACTGTCCAAGATCCACCCGCTGGAGCCGATCGACCTCCACCTCCTCGACGCGCAGGGGTGCGTCCTGGTGGAGGACGTCACCGTGCCCGCCGCCCTGCCGCCGTTCGACAACAGCTCCATGGACGGGTACGCGGTCCGCGTCGCCGACGTGGCGGGCGCCACCGAGGAGTTCCCCGCCGCCCTGACGGTGGTCGGTGACGTCGCGGCGGGCAGCGCCGAACTGCCCGCCGTCGGCCCCGGCGAGGCCGCCCGCATCATGACCGGCGCGCCGCTGCCGCCCGGCGCGGAGGCCGTCGTACCGGTGGAGTGGACCGACGGCGGTACGGGCCGCGGACCCGCCGAGGCGATGCGCGCGCACAGCGCCGCGCCCGAGGCCGCGGGCGGCGAGGTCCGGATCCACCGCCCGGTCGAGGAGCGGCAGCACGTACGCGCCCGGGGCAGCGACGTCCCGGCCGGCGAACTGGCCCTGAAGGCCGGCACCGTCCTCGGCCCCGCCCAGACCGGCCTGCTGGCCGCCATCGGGCGCGCCACGGTCCGGGTCCGGCCGCGCCCCCGGGTCGTGG
This sequence comes from Streptomyces sp. NPDC052496, assembly GCF_040679095.1. Lineage (NCBI taxonomy): Bacteria > Bacillati > Actinomycetota > Actinomycetes > Kitasatosporales > Streptomycetaceae > Streptomyces > Streptomyces sp. NPDC052496. The sequence continues at coordinate 48,552 of NZ_JBFAUH010000019.1, read as the reverse complement.
TCCTGTCCACCGGCAGCGAACTGGTCCAGCCCGGTGAGGAGTTGGCCCCCGGCCAGATCCACGACTCCAACAGCTTCCAGCTCACCGCCGCCGCCCGCGCGGCCGGCGCCATCGCCTACCGGGTCGGCGCGGTCGCCGACGACGCCGAGACGCTGCGCGCCACCCTGGAGGACCAGCTCATCCGGGCCGACATCCTGGTGACCAGCGGCGGCGTCAGCGTCGGCGCGTACGACGTGGTCAAGGAGACGCTCGCCGACCTCTCCGCCGAGGAGGGCACCGTCGAGTTCCGCAAGCTGGCCATGCAGCCCGGCAAGCCGCAGGGCTTCGGCCTCATCGGCCCGGACCGCACCCCGCTGCTGGCCCTGCCCGGCAACCCGGTCAGCTCGTACGTCTCCTTCGAACTGTTCGTACGCCCCGCCATCCGTACGCTCATGGGCTTGCCCGACGTGCACCGCCACACCTCCCGGGCCACCTGCGGCGCGCCCGTCACCTCCTCGCCCGAGGGCAAGCGGCAGTTCCTGCGCGGCTGGTACGACGCCGACACCACCACCGTCACGCCCGTCGGCGGCGCCGGCTCCCACCTGATCAAGGCCTTGGCCCAGGCCAACGCCCTGATCGTGATCCCGGAGGAGACGACGGAGGTCGCGGAGGGGGCGGAGGTGGAGGTGGTGTTGCTGGGGTGAGGGCGAGGGGATGCCCGGGTGTCGGTGGTGTTTGCGGTGTTCTGCGGTGACCGCGGTGTCCGCGGTGTCCGTGGGGGGGGGCTGTGGGGGCCGTCCGTATCGGGCGGGGCGGGTGGTGGCCGTATGGTGCCGGGGGGCCGTCCGTACGGAGGTGTCCGTACGGTGCCGGGGGGCCGTCCGTACCGAACGTGCGTGCCGTCCTCGCCGGGTAGCCGGGTGGCGGCCGACGCCTGCGGGTACGGTGTCGTCGCACAGGCGGCACGGTCCGGACCGGGAGAACGATGAGCAGCGGCCAGCAAGACCTCACCCACCTCGACGCGTCGGGCGCGGCCCGCATGGTCGACGTGTCCCAGAAGGACGTCACCGCGCGCACCGCCCGCGCCAGCGGCCGTGTCCTGGTCGCGCCGCGCGTCGTCGAGCTGCTGCGCGGCGAGGGCGTCCCGAAGGGCGACGCGCTCGCCACCGCCCGGATCGCGGGCATCATGGGCGCCAAGCGCACCCCCGACCTGATCCCGCTGTGCCACCCGCTCGCGGTCTCCGGGGTCGAGGTGGACCTGCGGGTGACCGACGACGCCGTCGAGATCCTGGCCACCGTCCGCACCACCGACCGCACCGGCGTCGAGATGGAGGCACTGACGGCCGTCTCGGTCGCCGCCCTGACGGTCGTGGACATGGTCAAGGCGGTCGACAAGGGCGCGGTCGTCACCGACGTACGGGTCGAGGAGAAAACCGGCGGCAAGTCGGGCCACTGGAGCCGGTCATGACCGCGGACAAGGGCTCTGACCGGGACGTACGCGGCGCGCCGGCCGACCCGGGGCCGGACGCCGTACCGGACACCGAGCGCGGTACGACCCCCAACCCGGGCCCGGACACGGCCACCGGCCGCCCCGCGACCGAGACGCCCAACCCCGGCCCGGGCACGGCCACCGGTACGCCGGGCGCGGCTGCCACCACGCCCGCCAACCCGGGCCCGGGAGCAACCCGGCACCAGCACCAGCACCCGCACCCTTCCCCTTCCCTGTCCCCCTCCCCGTCCCCTTCGTCCTCCTCCGCCCCACCCCGGGCCCTCGTCGTCACCGCCTCCAACCGCGCGGCGGCCGGCGTGTACGCGGACAGGGGCGGGCCGCTGCTCGCCGAGGGCCTGACCGCCCTGGGGTTCGCGGTCGACGGGCCGCAGGTGGTCCCGGACGGCGACCCCGTCGAGGCCGCCCTGCGCGCCGCCGTCACCGCCGGGTACGACGTCGTCCTGACCACCGGCGGTACGGGCATCTCGCCCACCGACCGCACCCCCGAGGCCACCCGCCGCGTCATCGCCTACGAGGTCCCCGGCATCCCCGAGGCGATCCGTGCCGCGGGCCGCGCGAAGGTGCCCACCGCCGCGCTCTCCCGCGGCCTGGCCGGGGTCGCGGACCGTACGCTGATCGTCAACCTGCCCGGGTCGACCGGCGGCGTACGCGACGGCCTGGCCGTCCTCGCCGACCTCCTCCCGCACGCGGTGGACCAGCTGCGGGGCGGCGACCACGCGCCGGCGCACACAGGTGCCACCCAGGGCACGGACTCCCCCTCCACCGGGAGCGCACACTGAACGCCTCCTGGCCCGTCGTACTGGCGGACGGCGATACCGCCCTCCGCCCCATAAAGGTGCGCGACCAACGGGCCTGGCGCGAGGTCAACCGCCGTAACCGCGACTGGCTGCGCCCCTGGGAAGCGACCATCCCGCCGCCCCCGCCGGGCATCCCCGTGCCGCACCGGCCCACGTACCGCCAGATGGTCCGCCACCTGCGCGCCGAGGCGCACGCGGGCCGGATGCTGCCGTTCGTCGTCGAGCACCGCGGCCGGCTGGCCGGGCAGCTGACGGTGGCGGGGATCACCTGGGGCTCGATGTGCTCGGGGCACGTCGGTTACTGGGTCGACGAGGCGGTGGCCGGCCGCGGCGTCATACCGACGGCGGTGGCGCTCGCCGTCGACCACTGCTTCCGCTCGGTGGGCCTGCACCGCATCGAGGTCTGCATCCGGCCGGAGAACCTGCCCAGCCGCCGGGTCGTGGAGAAACTCGGCTTTCGGGAGGAGGGGCTGCGGCCGCGCTATCTGCACATCGACGGGGCCTGGCGCGACCACCTGGTATTCGCGCTGACCGCGGAGGAGGTGCCGGAGGGGCTGCTGAACCGCTGGCACCGGGAGAAGCCCAGCACACCCCACAAATAAAATAAGTGTTCGAATAGTTTCACCAATTGGCCACAAACGCATGCGGCTGATCTCAACAATCACAAAAAAAGTTCGAGATATCAGCCAGATCGTGCGACACACCGGCTCAATTGGCGGATGGCCCCCTGCAAACCCCTCTACCGTGTGAGACGTGAGCAGCAGCGGCCTCATCTACGCAGTCATCGTCGGGGCCTGGGCCGCCTACTTGGTGCCGATGTGGCTCCGCAGGCAGGACGAGCTCAATGAGGCCCGGCCGACGGAGCGCTTCAGTACCGCCATCCGGCTCCTGTCCGGACGGGCGGCCATGGAGCGCCGTTACGCCAAGGGGCTGGAAGGGCAGGACGGCCGGCCCACCGACGATGCGGGCGAAGCGCGTGAGCCGGACGCCGCGGCCGAGGAGGCCGACGTCCGGGACTTCGACGCGCCCGCGGACGACGTGCCGCCCGCCGCTGCCCGCCAGCAGGCGGCCGCGGCCGGCAGCACGCCGTCCGGTGGTCGGCCCGCGCCCGCGGGTGCCGCCGCGTCCGGGCCGGCGGCCCGGCCCGGCAAGAAGCCCGGTTCCGTACGGATCCCCACCGCCGACCGCATGAAGCGCGCCAAGGTGCTGGCCAGGCGCCGGCGCACCACCACGGTCCTCTTCCTCGCCTTCACGGTCGGCACGGTCATCGCGGCCGTCGGCGGCCTCGCCTTCCTCTGGGCGCCGGCCATCCCCGCCATACTCCTCAGCGCGTACATCGTCTACCTCCGCGCCCAGGAACGGCGGCGCTTCACCTTCACCATGGACCAGCGCCAGGCGGAGGCGGCGGCGCAACGGCTACGGGAGGGCAGGCCACGCCCTCCCCAGGCGTCCCAGCAGCCCGCCGCCGACGAAGCCCCCGCTGAGGACGCCGCCGCCCCGCCCCCCGCCCCGGCGCACCCCGCCGCGCCCGCCGCCCGCCCCGAGCCGGCGTCGACGGCCGGCCGCCGCGCCCTGGTGGAGGAGACCGACCACGCGGAGTGGGTGGACCAGCAGCGCGAACGCGAACGCACCGAGCCCGGCGGCTGGGATCCCGTCCCGGTCCCGCTCCCGACGTACGTCACGGCCCCGGTCGCCCCGCGCGCCACCAGCCACGTCGACCTCGACGCCGACGACGCCTGGAGCTCCGCCCGCTCCGGCCCGGCCACCGAGACCCGCCACCCGGCCCCGCCCACCGACCCCCAGCGCCGCCCCACCCCCGGCCGCCGCACCCGAGGCCGCACCCCCCTCTTCGACCAGTACGCCGACGACGACCGCCCCCGCGCCGCGAACGAGTGACCCGGCCACAGCTGACCAGCACGGGAAGCGATTTTTGAGCACCCGGACAAGGATGCTAGAGTTTCACTCGTCGCAAGGGCCTGTGGCGCAGCTGGTAGCGCACCTCGTTCGCAACGAGGGGGTCAGGGGTTCGAATCCCCTCAGGTCCACCGACGGACTGTTCTCGACGTGGTTCGGGAGTGGTTCATGAGATCCCGTCCGATCTGTTGATCGGGCGGGATCTTTGCGTTGGGGGTGTGGTCTCCGCGGGCGGTGACTTGTGTGGTGCGAGGTGGTGGCTCGTTGTTCCGTGGCGCTGACCGGGCGCTGAGCTGGGCGCCTATGGGTGTCTGGGGGTGGCCGGTGCAGTGGTCTAGCCCCAACTGCTGGGCTGTCTGCCGCAGTTGACATACTGCTTTCGTTCCTGTGCAGGCGGCGATGGGGGAGGCGCTGAATATGGTTCGGACTGTGGTTCCTGTGGGGTTGGCGGTGGTGCTTGCGGGGATCGGGGTGCTGCACTTCGTCTGGGCCTTCTCGACGTGGCCGATGAAGGACGCGGTGACGTTCACCAAGACGATCGGCGGCAGTGACGACGGTGTGATGCCGTCGGCGTCGAGCACGATGCTGGTGGGTGCGGCCCTGATCGGTGGTGCGGTGCTCACCCTCATGGTCAATGGGTCCGTCCCGGCGATCGGCCCGGACTGGCTGCGGCTGGTGGGGATGTACGGCTTGGCCGTGGTGCTGTTGGTCCGTGGGGTGGGCGGGTACTTCATGAACTCCGGAGCCGCCGTGGAGTTCCAGCGGTTGAACAGCTTCCTGTACTCGCCGTTGTGTGTGGCGCTCGGGGTCCTGGGCGGCATCGTCGCGGTGGCCGCGAGCAGGCGCTGACGTCCTGCGGGAGATGCCTGGTGGGGGATGCCGTGAGGGGGTGACCGGTGCGGAGCGAGGTTGTCCACAGGGTCCGGTGAATCCCGTTGCGAATCCCTAAAGTTGGTCTTCGCGGGGCCGGTGGGGCTTCGTCATGGGTACGTGATCGGGTATCCGATGGCGGTGGTGACGGGAGGGTGCATGGCCAAGGAACGGGCGTTCGGGCCGCATCAGCTGGCCGAGTGGCTGGGGATCGAGCCGCGGCACGTACGGCGTGCCGAGACCAGGGGGCTGATTCCGCCTCCGGACGTGGGGGACGAGCGGTGGTCGGAGGGGGTGGCCAAGACGCTGCCGGACCGGGTGGAGGAGATCCTGGCGGCGGTGGGGGACGAGAACTACGCGGCGGTGCAGGAGGCCGGGAAGGCCGGGCGTCGTAAGCCGGTCAAGGGGGAGTCGTTCGGGCCGCACCAGCTGGCGAGCGAGCTGGAGCTCCAGCGGTGGCAGGTCGGCCGGGCCGAGCAGCGGGGGATGATCCCGCCCCCGGACGTGGACGGCAAGCGCTGGTCGCGGGAGGTCGTGGAAGGCCTGCGGGGGCGGGTGGCGGAGATCCGGGAAGAGCTCGGCGACCATCCCGGGCTGGGGTCGATCGACGCGGCGAAGCACTTGGCCGAGCGTACGGAGCTGGAGGTCGAGCGGGAGGACGTACGCGTTCTGGCGGGTCAGGGGCACCTGCGGCCGGTGGGGGAGTTCCGGGGGTATCCGATGTTCAGCCTGGAAAGCCTCGACGGGCTGGACAGGGAGCTGATCGCGGGGGTGGTCGGGGACCGGCAGCGGTGGCTGGAGCGGAGCGTGACGGCCAAGGAGGCGGCGGGGTTGCTGGGGTGGCCGGCCGGGAAGTTCGAGGTGGCGGCGGAGCGGAACGGCCTGGTGCCGGGACGGCTCGGCCGGTACGACCGGGCGGAGGTCGAGGGGCTGCCGGAGCGGGAGGGGTAGCGGGGGAGGGGTAGCGGGGCAGGAGGAGGGGGCCGGGGGAGGGTCAGTGGGGGAGGGAGCGGTGATTGATGCGGATGCCGCGGCGGGCCAGGTAGGTGAGGGGGTTGATGTCGGAGCCGTACTGGCGGGTTCTGCGGACCTCGAAGTGGAGGTGGGGGCCGGTGGTGCGGCCGGTGGCGCCGCTGTAGCCGATGCGGGTGCCGGCCTGTACGCGCTGGCCGACGCGGGCCGTGATGCGGGACAGGTGGCCGAAGAGGGTGTAGTAACCGTCGGTCATGTGGATGGTGACGGCCAGGCCGTAGTCGCCCGAGCGCTTGGCCAGGACGACGGTGCCGGAGCCGACCGAGGAGACCGGCGTGCCGGTGCGGACGGCGAAGTCCACGCCGGTGTGGTGGCCGGCGGCCCAGTTTCCCTTGACGCCGTAGGGCGAGCTGATGCGGGCATTGACGGCGACCGGACGGGTCCACGGGCCCGCCGCCACGGCCGGGACCGCCTCGGTCGCGGTCAGGCCGAGGACGGTGCCGAGGGCCGCGGGGACCACGCCGTGCAGCAGGAGTCGTCTGCGGAGCCAGTTCATAGTTGCGAGGACACGCCCTGGGACGGGGGAACGCATCCGGAAACGCGCGGTGGGCGCCCGAACGGCGCAGAGGTTCCCCGTACCGGGTGGTAGCCGGGTTCAACGGGGGTGAGCTGGGGCGGAGGGGGAAGTGGGGCGGGCCGAGGAGGGGAAGGGAGGGAGGGGAGGGGAGGGGAGGGGGAGAGAGGACGCGGGCTTTCAGGGAGCGTGGGTGGTGCTTTCGCGTTGTTCGAGGTGGGGGAGCTCGGCCTGGAGGCGGCGGGTGGGGGCGCCGTCGAGCAGGGCGAGGAGTTCCTGGGCGGCCAGGCGGCCGAAGCCTGCGGTGTCGCGTACGAGTGAGGTCAGGCGCGGGTGGGTCACGCGGCACAGGGGTGAGTCGTCCCAGGCGACGATGGACAGGTCACCGGGTACGGGGACGCCACGGCCGGCGGCGACGGCGGCGCCGGCCACGGCCATCACGTCGTTGTCGTAGACGATCGCGGTGGGCGGGCGGGGTGCGGCCAGCAGGCGGCGGGTGGCCTCGGCGCCCTGTTCGTCGGAGTAGTCCGTGCAGACGGAGCGGACGTCGGCGGCGTCCAGGCCGAGCCGGGCGGCCTCGGCGCGCAGCGCGGCGACCCGGCGTGCGGTGTGGGCGAGGCCGGGCAGGCCGGCGATGTGCACGATACGGCGGTGGCCGAGTCCGTGGAGGTGGTCGATGATCGACCGCATCGCGGCGGCGTCGTCGGCCCAGATGGTGGAGAGGGGGGCGGTGGGGGGTGCCGGTGGTGACGGGGGAGGGGCCGGGGCGGGGGTCGGTCCTGGGCCGGGGTCCGTGTCGCCGATGACGACGGTCGGCAGGGCGAGGGAGGCCAGGAGGGCCGGGCGGGGATCCTCGGTACGGGGGTCGACCACCAGGACACCGTCCACGCGGCGCTCGGCCCACCAGCGGCGGTAGGTCGCGCACTCGGCGTCCAGGTCCTCGACGACCTGGAAGAGGAGCGCGGTGCGGTGGGCGGAGAGCGTCTCCTGGATGCCGGAGACGAGTTGGAGGAAGAAGGACTCGACGCCGAGGGTGTGGGCGGGGCGGGCGAGGACGAGTCCGACGCAGCCGGAGCGTTCACCGGACAGGGCGCGAGCGGCGCTGTTGGGCTGCCAGCCCAGCTCCTCGGCGACCTCGCGGATCCGGGCGCGGGTGGCGGGGGAGACGCCGTCGCGGTCGTTGAGGGCGAAGGAGACGGCCGAGGGGGAGACGCCGGCGCGTTCGGCGATGTCCTTCATGGTGGGGCGGCGGCGTGGGGGCGTGGCGGGGTGGTGGGGGCCGTCGGTGGCGGCGTTCGAGGGCGGGGGGCCGGTGGTCAATGCGTACGTCAGCTCCTCCGGTCGGCTGGTCAGCCTGGTCAGCCCGGTCGGTGCGGCCGGTGAGGTCAGGGCGGTCGCTCCGCCCGACGTGCTGCGCTAAAGCGCATTAGTCGGCCGGGCTAAAGCGCATTAGGTGCTTCAGGATCACGGGGCGGAGGTCGGAAGTCAATCGCTGGGTCAGGGGCAAGCGGGGGCGTGAACTCGCGGGCGCTGTTATGGAATTGAGACGGCGGGCGGGGGAGGTCGCGGCTTTAGCGCATTAGTGCAGGAGGGGAGGGGTGGTGCGGAGGGGGCGCGGAGGGGACCGGATGGGAGTGGGGAGGGGCGCGACGGGGGTGGTGGGCGGAAAGTCGGGGCGGGTGCATTGACGGAAGGGGAAGCGGACGACAACGTTGGCACCGCCATCCGGCGGCGCGGCCGGTCATGTGCCGGTCCGTGCATGGTTCTTTGCTGTTTCCTCGCGGTTTCCCTACGCGGAAGCGCTCTCCTACGCGGACGTGCTTCCCGAGCAGAAGCGTTCCCCCGACGCAGGAGTGACCATGACGCGCAGGCACTTGGATCCCGTACGTAACGATCAGCACGGCCAGCACCGCCAGCACGGCCAGCACGGCGAGCACCGCCAGCACGGCCCCACCCGGAATCACGTCCGCCCCACCCGCTCCCGGCTCGTGCTCGCCACCGCTCTCGCCGCCGCCCTGATGTCGGCCACGGCCGCCTGCGGCGTCGGCGGTGCCGAAGGGTCGTCGGCCGCCGAGGGGCAGCCGAAGCGGACCGGCAAGGTCTCCGGTGAGATCACTTTCCGTACGCTCCAGTTGAAGCCGACCTTCACCGGCTACGTGCAGGGCGTCATCGACGCGTTCGAGAAGAAGTACCCGGACGTGAAGGTGGTCTGGGAGGACGTACCCGGCGACGGTTACAACGAGAAGCTCGTCGCCGACGCGCAGGCCGGCGGGCTGCCGGACGTGATCAACCTGAACACCGACTCCTTCCAGCTGCTGGGCGACCGGGGCATGCTCGCGGACGTCGCCCGGCTCGACCCGAAGGTCGCGAAGGAGTACGTACCGGGTGCCTGGGAGCAGTACAAGCTGCCGGGCCAGGGGGACGGTGTCTACGCGTATCCCTGGTACGTGACGCCCGAGATCCTCACGTACAACAAGGAGCTGTTCGCCAAGGCCGGGCTCGACGTGCACAAGCCGCCCACCACTGTCGAGCAGTTCTTCGACCAGGCGGAGCGGATCGCGAAGGCGTCGGGCGGCCGGTACAGCGCGTTCATGGCGGATCCGAAGGGGCGGCTGCCCGGTGACTGGCAGAAGATGGGCGTGCCGATCCTGAACAAGGAGAAGAGCGCGTTCGCCTTCGACACGCCCAAGGCCGTCGAGTGGGTGCAGCGGATGAAGAAGCTGTACGCGATGGGGGCGATGCCGAAGGAGTCGCTGACCAAGGCCGACGACCTCGCGCAGCTCTACGGGGCGGGGAAGCTGGTGTTCGGGCCCGGGTCACCGGGCGTCCTCAAGGACATCAAGCGCAACTCCCCGTCCGCGTACGCGAAGACGCAGGTGGCCCCGGCCGTCACGGGGACGCTCCGGCACATCGGGATCTACACGCAGTCGCTGGGCGTGCGCAAGGACACCAAGCATCCGGACGCGGCGGCCGAGTTCGCGAAGTGGGTGACCAACGGGCCGAACCAGGTGGCGTTCTCGAAGCAGGTGACGATCTACCCGTCGAACGCGAAGGGCCTGGCCGCCCCGTACTTCGCCGACCGGGGCGACGGCAAGGACCCCGAGACGGTGGCGCGGAACATCGGCGCCGAGGAGCTGAAGGCGGCCCAGCTGGACGCCAACACGCCGGTGGAGTGGACCACTCAGGTCGGTGACGCGGTGGTGCGGGAGATGCAGAAGGGGATCAAGGGGGAAGAGGATCCCGCGACGGCGGTCAAGAACGCGCAGGAAGCGGCTGACAAGATCCTCGCTCAGCAGCAGAAGCAGAAGCGGTAGTGACCGGGGATGGCACCCGGTACGCGTATGACACACGCAACCGCTCCCACGGCCCCGGCGGCCCCCGTCTCCGTCACCGCCTCCGCCTCCCCCGCCTCCCGCGCCGCCCGCCGCCGTGACCAGGCCCGCGACGCCGACACCGGTCTGGTGCACCGCCGCTGGTGGACGCCGTACTTCTTCCTGTTGCCGGGTCTGGTCATGGTGGTGCTGTTCAGCCTCTGGCCGTTCGTCAACACCGTCATCCTGTCCCTCACCGACGCGCAGATCCTGCGCGGCGGCCGGTTCGTCGGCCTGGAGAACTACGGGCGGGCGCTCGACGACCCCGACTTCTGGACGGCGACGGTCAACAGCGTCGTCTACCTGGCCGTGGTCGTGCCCTGTCTGGTGCTGCTGCCGCTGGCGCTGGCCGTCCTCGTACAGCGGAGGGTGCCCGGCATCGGGTTCTTCCGCTCGGCCTTCTACACGCCTGTCATCGCGTCGGCGGTCGTCGTCGGACTGATCTGGCAGTGGGTGCTGCGCAGTGACGGACTGGTCAACACCGTGTTCGAAAAGCTGCACCTGATCTCCGGACCGATCCCGTTTCTGACCGACTCCACGATGCTGCTGGTGTCCGCCATGATCGTGACGATCTGGAAGGGCCTGGGCTACTACATGGTCTTCTACTTGGCGGCGCTGGGGAACGTACCGGCGTCGCTGTATGAGGCCGCGGCGCTGGACGGCGCCGGTGCCGTACGCCGCTTCTTCAGCATCACCATCCCGAGTGTCAAGCCGATGATGCTGCTGGTCGGGACGTTGTCGGCGATCTCCGCGCTGCGGGTGTTCACCGAGATCTACATCCTCGGCGGGGAGAGCGGCGGGCCCGGTGGCGGGGCGCGGACGCTGCCGTTCCTGATCCGGCAGGTCGGGCTGGGCTTCGCGGGCGAGACCGGTTACGCGGCGGCCGTATCGATCCTGCTGTTCCTGCTGACGCTGGTCTTCAGCCTGCTGGGACACCGGTTGTCGAAGGGGGACGAGAGGTGAGCGCGCCGACCTCGCCAGGTGTACGGCGAGCCGGAGGCCGCGGCCGCAGCCGTGGCTCCAGCCGTGGCTCCAGCCGTGGCCACAAGGCGGTCGCCGGGCTGACCGGCCGCTACCTGACGCTGTGCCTGGTGCTCGTGGTGATGCTGGGGCCCATCGTCTGGCAGTTCCTGACCTCGTTGAAAGGGCGGGGCGAGGACGTCTACGGGGGCGTACTGCCCAGCCAGCCGACCCTGGACAACTACGTGCGGGTCGCCGAGTCCTTCCCCCTGGTGCAGTACGTCGGCAACACGCTGATCGTCGCGGCGCTGGCCGTCACCTCGAACTGCGTGTTCGCCGCGATGGGCGGTTACGCGCTGTCGCGGGCCGGGTGGCGCGGGCGGCGGACCGTCTTCATGGTGCTGGTCGCGACGCTGATGTTCCCCTTCGAGTCCGTGATGATCTCGATGTTCCTCACGGTCCGGTCGATGGGGCTGGTGGACACGCTCATCGGCGTCTGGCTGCCCGGCGCGGTCTCCGTGCTCAACCTGATGATCATGCGCGCCGCCTTCCTCGCCGTACCGAAGGAGGTGGAGGAGGCCGCCGTTCTGGACGGGGCCAACGAGTGGCAGCGCTTCACGAGGGTGTTCGTGCCGGCCGCGAAGGGCGCTTTGGCGGTGGTCTGTCTGACCAGCTTCATGGGCGCCTGGGACGACTTCCTGTGGCCGCTGATCGTGCTGACCAACAGCGATCACTACACGTTGCAGCTCGGACTGAAGTCGCTGGCCGGGGCCACCACGGTCAACGACCAGCGGCTCATCGCGGCGGGCGCGATGGCCGCGCTGATCCCGATGATGGCGCTGTTCTTCGCCCTCCAGCGGTTCTTCTTCCGGGGCGTGGGCGAAGGGGCGCTGAAGACGTGAGGGGGCGCTGGAGACGTGACGGGCGTTGAAGACATGACGCAGCTCTGAAGACGTGACGGGGCGCTGGAGACGTGACGGGGCGCTGAAGACATGAAGGGAAGCGATGTGACGATGCCTGCCGGAGGACCGCCGCCCGACCCGTCCGACCCGTCCAACCCGCCCGACCTGCCCGGCCCGCCCAGCCCACCCGACCCGCCCGACCCACCCGCCCCGGCCCCGCGTCTCGGCGCCAATTACACCCCCAGCAGCGGCTGGTTCCACCACTGGCTGGACTTCGACCTCGACGCCGTACGCCGTGATCTGGACGCGGTCGCGGCGCTCGGCCTGGACCACGTCCGGGTGTTCGCCCTCTGGCCGGTCTTCCAGCCGAATCGTTCCCTCATCCGCCCGCGCGCCGTCGAACAGCTCGGGCAGCTGGTGGACGCCGCCGCCCGGTGCGGTCTGGACGTCGCCGTCGACGCCCTCCAGGGCCACCTGTCCAGCTTCGACTTCGTGCCGTCCTGGCTGCGGACCTGGCACCGGCGGAACATGTTCACCGACCCGGAGGCGGTGGACGGTGCGGCCCGCTACCTGGAGACGCTCGCCTCCGCCCTCGCCGGGCGTCCCAACTTCCTGGGTATGACGCTGGGAAACGAGGTGAACCAGTTCTCCGGGCCGCCGCACCCGGACCCCGACCCGTGCACGTACGAGGAGGCCGGGCAGTGGCTGGAACGGCTGCTGGCGGTGTGCGAGCGGGCCGCGCCGGGGCGGCTGCACACCCACGCGGAGTACGACGCGGTGTGGTTCCAGGACGGCCACCCCTTCACGCCCGCGCAGGCCGCGCGCCTCGGCCGGGCCACCACCATCCACTCCTGGGTCTTCAACGGCACCGCCCAGCGGCACGGCCACGACGGGACGGCGACGGTGCGGCTGGCCGAGTACCTGATCCAGGTGGCCGCGGCGTGGGCGGACGACCCGGCGCGCCCGGTCTGGCTCCAGGAGGTCGGCGCGCCCGCCCCGCTCGTACCGCCCGAGCACGCCGCCGCGTTCGCCACCGCCACCATCGGCAACGCCCTCACCTGCGAGGGGCTTTCCGGCATCACCTGGTGGTGCTCGCACGACGTCTCGCGGGAGCTGGCGGACTTCCCCGAGCTGGAGTACGGGCTCGGGCTGCTCACCTCGGACGGCGAGGTCAAGCCGGCGGGGCGCGCGGTGGCCGAGGCGGCGGCCCGGCTGCGGGCCGCGCCGCCCCGTCCGGTACGCCGCACGACCGCGCTCGCGCTGGACGCGGGGGCGGAGGACACGGCGCCGCACCGGTCCGTGTGCGCGCCGGGCGGCCCCTTCTTCGAGGCGTGGGTGCGGCTGGCGGACCAGGGCGTACGGGCGGCAGCCGTGCTGGCGGGCCGGTCGCGGGACGCGGCGTACCTGGAGAGCCGCGGGATCACGGAGGTGGTGTGGCCCTCGGACGTGCGGTGAGGAGCGGAGCGGTACGGGCGCGGACAGGACCGGAGAGCGGGACGAGCGGTGGAGGACGCCATGGACGTACGACGTGATGCGGGGCGAGGCGGGGGCACGGAGCACGGGGTGTCGCGGCGTGGGCTGGTCGCCGGGGCCGCGGCGGCCGGGGCGGGGCTGGCGCTGCCGCTGACGGCGGGGCGCGCCGGGGCGGCCGTACGGGCGGCTGCCCCCGGAACGGCGGGACGGGCGCAGGCCCCGGGCCCGGCGGCGGCCGGTGCGCTCCAGCCGCACGCGTCCTACTGGTTCCCCGACAGCTTCCCCGAGGGCCGCGAGCCCGACCCGGGCGCGGTGTGGCGCAGCCTGAAGAGCTGGCGCCCGCAGGACGACGCGGACCTGCCGTACAACATCGCGACCGTGCCGCTCGCCGAGCGCTTCACGCCGGTGCCCGCCAACCGCACCGCCCGCGCCGGTCAGGCCCGGATCTCCGCGCTCGTCTCCTTCGCGGGAACGGCCGGCAATCCCTCCCAGGGCAGCGCCACGGCGGACTTCTACGCCCTCACCCACTGGGCCTACCTGGACGAACTGGTCTTCTGGGGCGGCTCCTCGGGCGAGGGCGTCATCCTGGCCCCCAACGCCCCGGTCATCGACGCCGCGCACCGCAACGGCGTGCCCGTGCTGGGCAACGTCTTCCTCCCGCCCACCGCGTACGGCGGCGAGCTGACGTGGACGCGGGAGCTGGTCCAGAAGGACGCGTCCGGCCGTTTCCCGCTGGCGGACAAGATGGTCCAGGTGGCCCGTACGTACGGCTTCGACGGCTGGTTCCTGAACGGCGAGACCGACGGCGGTGACCCCGCGCTGGCCCGGCAGTTCGCCGATTTCGTGCAGGCCCTGCGCAAGGGCGCTCCCGAACTGCGCATCACCTGGTACGACGCGTTCAACGCGGACGGCCGGGTCGGCTGGCAGGGCGCGCTCAACGACAAGAACGCGATGTTCTTCCAGCGCGGGACCGAGAAGCTGTCCGACACGGTGTTCGTGGACTTCCGGTGGAGCGCGGCCCGGCTGGCGTCGTCGGCCGCGTACGCCCGGCGGCTGGGGCGTTCGCCCTACGAGCTGTGGGCGGGCGTCGACGTGCAGGCCGGCGGCTGGAACTCCCGCGTGAACTGGGACGCCTTCGTGCCGGAGGGCCGCGATCACGTCGTCTCGTACGGGCTCTACCGGCCGGAGTGGACGCGGCGGTCCGGCGAGGCGCCCGGGGCGTTCCACGCGCGCGACGACCAGTTCTGGGGCGGCCGCAACACCGATCCTTCGGCGCCCGAGGGGCCGGGCTCCTGGCGGCCCGCGGCCCGTACGGTCGCCGACCGCTCCACCGTCATGTCCGTCCCGTTCGCCACCACCTTCAACACCGGTCACGGAACGGCCTGGTACGAGGACGGGGTGCGCACCGGCGAGACCGAGTGGAACCACCTCGGGCTCCAGGACCGGCTCCCGGGCCGGCGCTGGGCGCTGTGGGCGGACGGCGGCGCCTTCCAGCGGCCCGCGGTCGGCTTCGACTTCGGCGCGGCCTGGCGCGGCGGCAGCAGTCTGCTGGTCGAGGGCGCGGCCGGCGTGCTCGCCCGGCCCGTGACCCTGGAGCTGTACCGGACCCGGCTGCCGCTGCGCTCCGGCACCGTCCTGGAGATCACCCACCACGCCGACGACGGTACGGCGGTGGTCACGGTGGAGGCGGCCGTGGCGTACGCGGAACCGGCGAAGGCGGGCGGACGGCCGGCGTTCCGGCGCTTCCCGGCCCGGACCGTACGGGCCGCGGACGGCTGGGTCACCTCCACCGTACGCATCGGCGGCGGACCCGGCCGGACCGCGTACGCGCTGGGCGTCCGGCTCAGCGCCCCCGGCGGCGGCCCCGTCCGCTGGCGGCTCGGCGCCCTCGCCGTGCACGAGGGCGACCCGGCCGCGCACACGCCCGCGCCGCCGAGCGCCCTGAAGGTCGCCGCCTCGCGCGGCACGGGCGACGGCGTGGCGGAACTCCGGCTGACCTGGCGTCCGTCGGCCAAGGGCGGGCCCGTACGGCACTACGAGCTCCACCAGGCGCTGCCCGGCGGCAAGCGGCGCTTCCTGGGCGGCACCTGCGGCACCGCGTTCCATCTGCCCGCCCTGCGCCGTACGTCCGGTGAGCCGGGGACGCGGCTGGAAGTGCGGGCGGTCGGCGAGCCGTACACGTCGTCGCCGGCCGCCGCGGCCGTATTCACCTGGTAAGCCACGCGCCCGAGGGGCAGAAAACCCGCAGGACGCGTACCACCGCACGCCCGCCCGCACCCACCCGCCTACACCCACCGGAGCGCCCCCATGCACGACGACCGCAGCATCGTGGAACACCGTCTACGCCGTGTCCTGACCGACCGCATCGTGCCCGCCGTCCGCAGCCGGTCCGTGCCGCTGACGGTCGAGCGCTGGGAGGCACCGGGCGAGCCGGTGCCGCCGGCCGAGGGCCTGGCCGCCGCGTACGAGCCGACGAAGACCGGGGAGGGGTGGGGGCCCGCCTGGGGCACCACCTGGTTCCGGGTCACCGGGCAGGTCCCGGAGGAGTGGGCCGGGCGCACCGTCGAAGCCGTACTGGACCTCGGCTTCGACGCGAACATGCCCGGCTTCCAGTGCGAGGGCCTGGTCTACCGGGCGGACGGCGAGGCGGTGAAGGGCCTCAACCCGCGCAACGACTGGGTGCGCATCGCCGAGGCCGCCACCGGCGACGAGGCGGTCGAGCTGTACGTGGAGGCCGCCTCCAACCCGGTGCTGGCGGACCACCGGCCCACCTACGAGGGCGACCGGCTCACCGCGAGCCACACGCCGCTGTACCGGCTGCGGCGGATGGACCTCGTCGTCTTCGAGACCGAGGTCTGGGAACTGGTCCAGGACCTGGAGGTGCTGGGCAGCCTGATGAGGGAGCTGGACGTGGCGGACGCGCGCCGCCACGGCATCCTGCGCGCCGTCGAACGCGCCCTGGACGCGGTGGACCTGAAGGACATCCCCGGTACGGCCGCGCGGGCCCGCGCCCAGCTCGCGGACGTCCTCGCCTCCCCGGCGCACGCCTCGGCGCACCGGATCAGCGCGGTCGGCCACGCGCACATCGACTCCGCCTGGCTGTGGCCGCTGCGCGAGACGGTCCGCAAGGTGGCCCGTACGTCCTCCAACATGGTCAACCTGATGGACGGGCACCCCGAGTTCGTCTTCGCCATGTCGCAGGCGCAGCAGCTGGCCTGGATCAAGGAGCACCGCCCCGAGGTGTTCGCCAAGGTCAAGGCGAAGATCGCGGCGGGGCAGTTCGTGCCGGTCGGCGGCATGTGGGTGGAGTCGGACACCAACATGGTCGGCGGCGAGGCGATGGCCCGGCAGTTCCTGTACGGGAAGAAGTTCTTCCTCGACGAGTTCGGCATCGAGACCAAGGAGGTGTGGCTGCCGGACTCCTTCGGCTACACCGCGGCCATGCCGCAGCTGGTGAAGCTGTCCGGCTCGACGTGGTTCCTGACGCAGAAGATCTCCTGGAGCCAGGTCAACAGGTTCCCGCACCACACGTTCTGGTGGGAGGGCATCGACGGCACCCGCGTCTTCACCCACTTCCCGCCGGTCGACACCTACAACTCCGACCTCGGCGGGAAGGAGATGGCGCACGCCGCGCGCAACTACCGGGAGAAGGGGCGGGGTTCGCGGTCGCTGGCGCCCTTCGGGTGGGGGGACGGCGGTGGCGGCGCCACCCGCGAGATGCTGGCCCGCGCCGCCCGGCTGCGCGACCTGGAGGGCTCGCCGCGGGTGGAGATCGAGCGGCCCGCCGCGTTCTTCGAGAAGGCGCACGCCGAGTACCCGGACGCGCCGGTGTGGGCGGGCGAGCTGTACCTGGAGCTGCACCGCGGCACGTACACCTCGCAGGCCAAGACCAAGCAGGGCAACCGGCACAGCGAGTCGCTGCTGCGCGAGGCGGAGCTGTGGGCCGCCACGGCCGCCGTACGGGCACCGGGCTACGCCTATCCGTACGAGGACCTGGAGCGGATCTGGAAGACGGTGCTGCTGCACCAGTTCCACGACATCCTGCCCGGCTCATCGATCGCCTGGGTGCACCGGGAGGCCCGCGAGACGTACGCGCGGGTCCGCGAGGAGCTGACCGCGATCGTGCTCGCCGCGCAGACCGCGCTGGCCGGGCCGGGCGACCGGGAGATCGTGTTCAACGCGGCTCCGCACGCGCGCGGCGGCGTCCCGGCGGGCGGCGCGCAGCTCGCGCCAGGACAGGGCGGCACTCCCGTCGCCGTGGATCCGGTGACCGTCGAGCCGCTGACCGTGGACGGCCGGGCCACCGGCGGCCATCGGCTCGCCAACGGCCGGCTGCGGATCGATGTCGACGCCCGCGGCCTGGTCGTGTCGGCATATGACATCGAGGCCGGACGGGAGTCCGTCGCACCGGGCGCCGCGGCCAACCTGCTCCAGATCCACCCGGACTTCCCCAACATGTGGGACGCCTGGGACGTGGACGAGTTCTACCGGCACAACGTCACCGACCTGGTGGCCGTCGACGAGCTGACGGTCGACGCGGCCGGCCCGGACCAGGTACGGATCAAGGTCGCCCGGTCCTTCGGGCACGGCTCCACCGTGGTACAGACCCTGACACTGCGGGCCGGTGCCAAGGTCCTGGACATCGACACCGAGGTGGACTGGCGGGAGGCCGAGACGTTCCTCAAGGCGGCCTTCCCGCTGGACGTGAAGGCCGACCGCTCCGCGTCCGAGACCCAGTTCGGGCACGTCTTCCGCGCCACCCACACCAACACGTCCTGGGAGGCCGCCAAGTTCGAGATCTGCGCGCACCGCTGGATCCAGGTCGAGGAGCCCAGCTGGGGCGCGGCCCTGGTCAACGACTCCACGTACGGGCACGACGTCACCCGCGACATCCGCCCCGACGGCGGCCAGACCACGACCGTACGGCTGTCCCTGCTGCGCGCGCCCCGCTACCCGGACCCGGAGACCGACCAGGGCCACCACCGGCTGCGGTACGCGCTCGCGCCCGGCGCGACGGTCGGCGACGCGGTACGGGAAGGCCACTGGATCAACCTGCCCGAGCGCACCGTGCGGGGCGGCGGGCCGGTCGAGCCGCTGGTCGCGGTGGACGACGACGCGGTGGTCGTGGAGGCCGTGAAGCTGGCCGAGGACCGCGGCGGGGACGTCGTGGTCCGGCTGTACGAGTCACGCGGCGGGCGGGCGTCGGCGACGCTGACGGCCGGGTTCCCGGTGGCGGGGGCGGTCGAGACGGACCTGCTGGAACGGGCGATGGAGGGTTCGGCGGTCGGCGAGGTGCGGGACGGGCGGGTGGCGCTGTCGCTGCGGCCGTTCCAGGTCGTGACCGTACGGCTGTCGCGAGGGGCCGAGGGCTGACGAGGACGGGGGAGGGGCGGGCCGCCGGAGCCTTCGGCCCGCCCCCGCCTCACACCGGACTCTCCACCGCCTTGAGCACGGCACCCGCGCCGTCCTCCGCCGCCATGCGCCGCGCCACCGCACCGGCGGCGTCGCGATACGAAGGCTCCCGTACGGCGCGCCCGATGGCCTCGGCCAGGTGATCAGCCGCGTTCTCTGCCGCCAGCGCGCGGAACGGCACCGCGTCCGTACCGGCGCCCACCGCGGCCAGCCGGACGGCCCAGAAGGGCTGGTCGGCGGTGACCGGAACCGGCACCGCCGGCACCCCGGCCCGCAGCGCGGCGGCCGTCGTGCCCGCGCCCGCGTGGTGCACCACGGCGGCCGTGCGCGGGAAGAGCAGGGCGTGCGGGACCTCGCCGACGGTCAGGATGTCGGCGCCGTCCGCAGGGGCGGCCAGCCCCGCCCACCCGGACTGGAGCACGCCCCGGACCCCGGCGCGGCGCAGCGCGGCCGCGACGGTCGCCGCCAGCCGTTCGGACGCTCCGTCCTCCCCGCCGCCCGCCGCCATGCTGCCGAAGCCGACGAAGACGGGCGGCGGGCCCGCCGCGAGGAAGTCCTCCAGCGCGGGCGGCAGGGTGGCGTCCGGCGCGGTGTACGGCCACCAGTTGCCGACCAGCTCCAGGCCGGGGCGCCAGTCGGCCGGCCGGGGGACGAGCGCCGCGCTGACGCCGTGCAGGACCGGGCGGCTGTCCGCGTTCCGGCGTCGGCGTACCGCGCGCGCCGAGGCGGGCGGCAGGCCGAGTTGCGCGCGCAGGTCCCGTACCCCGTCCGCGTACAGGCGGTCCACGATCCGGAGGGAGAGGCGGCCCGCGGCGCGGTTGCCCCAGCGGCCGAGCGAGCGGGTGCCGGTGACGACGGGCGGGAAGGCGCCGGTGGGGGCGTTCGGCTGGAGGGGGAGGTCCAGCGAGGGGATACCCAGGGCTTCGGCGACGTGCCGGCCGAGCGGGGCCGTGGTCGCGGACAGGAGCAGCAGATCGGTGCCGGGGGTGGCCGCACCGGCGATGCCCGGCCCGAGCTCCCGGACGAAGGCCGCGGCCCGGCGCATCAGCTCCCGCTTTCCGCCGGGGGCTGCGCCCTGTTCCTTCCTGGGATCGGCGGGCAGCGCCCGGAACTCCAGTCCGGCGGCGCGTACGAGCCGCGCGTACGAGGCGTCGGCGGCCAGGGCGACGCTGTGCCCGGCCTCCCGGAGGCGGGCGCCGAGACCGGTGTACGGGGCGACGTCACCGTACGAACCGGCCGCCGTGACGAGGATTTTCATGACTGCTCCGGAGTGGCTGGGGGTGCGGCTTCTGACGGACCGGCGGCCTGGCGTACCGCGTTGGCGAACACCGCCGTCCGCAGGTAAGCGGCGAGGCCCGGCCGCTGCTGGGACGGCGGTACGACCAGGGCGAAGGCCCGCGGGTCGGCCGCGAAGTCGTCGGCGATCCGGCCGTGCATGTCGGTGGGGCACGGCGTGAACCAGCGGGTGAGGTGGGCGCGGTGCTCCTCGGCCAGGTCCATGGCCCGCTCGCCGTCGGCGGCCTCCCCGGCGTCGAAGGCGGCGAGCAGCCGGTGCCGCCACGCGCCGGCTTCGGCCATGATCCGCGCCCAGTCCTCCTTGGTGTGCGCGGCGGCCCGCGCCATGGACTGCTGGTGGCCCGCGCTGTGCTGCCACTTCAGGTGCGCCTCGGTGGCGTAACTGAGATCGAAGGTGACCTCGCCGAAGACCTCGAAGCGCTCCTCGGGCGTCAGCCGCACGCCCGTACGCTGTACCTCCATCGCCCGCTCGGCGACCTCGACCAGCCGTTGCAGCTCGCTGATCTGCTCGGTGAGCAGGCGGTGCCGGGCGCGCAGCTGGTCCAGCGCGTCGGCCTGCGGGTCCTGGAGGATGGCGGCGATCTCGTCGAGGCCGAAGCCGAGCTGCCGGTAGAAGAGGATCTGCTGGAGACGGGCCAGGTCGGCGTCGTCGTACAGGCGGTAACCGGCGGGGCTGCGGGCGCTGGGGGAGAGCAGGCCGGTCTTGTCATAGTGGTGCAGGGTGCGGACGGTGATGCCCGCGAAGCCGGAGACCTGCCCGACCGAGTACGCCATGGAACCGCCTTTCGTGCCACGGCCCGCCGGGCCGCCGTACGGCCCGTGCCGTACGGGGAAAGGCTGCGGCCTGACGTGAGGGGAGGGTCAAGCGGGGGCTGGGACGGGGCCCGTGATCGGCACCGGTCCGGGCCTCGACCAGGGCCGCCACCAGCAAACCGGCCACCCCGGGCCACCGATGGAACGTCGTTACACGGCCGTGGGGCCGCCGTGAAACAGGCTGCTTAGCGTGGGGGCAATCTGGGCGGACACGGCTACCTTTGTCGTAAAAGCCCACCCGTGGCGCCCCGGCGGCACCCCGGTGCCGCCCGAAGCCACCCAGCCGACCGAGGGACACGTGCGCTCACTCCCCGCGACCGCCTGCGTCGCCGCGATGTCCGCGGCCGCGCTGCTGCTGTCCGGCTGCTCCGACCCGCGCGGCCTGCGGGTGGCGGGCCCCGCCGTGTCCCCCTCGCCGCCGGCCGCGGCCGAGGTCACCGACCCCGTGTACGTCTCCGACGCGGCGCGCCGCCCGTTGCAGCGCCCCGCCTCCTTCGTCCTCGCCGACTCGGTGAGCCTGACCGGTCTGCGCTGGACGTCCTGGGGCGAGGCGACCGCCGAGGCCACCGGAGGGCTCAGCGGCGCCTGGTGCCGGCCCGGGTGCGAGCGGCAGCCGTACGCGGTCAAGGTCACGCTCAGCGGCCTGTTCAAGCAGGAGGGGCAGCACCGGCAGGACCGTCCCGCGTTCTACTCGCGCGCCACGCTGGTCTCCGACCGCCTGTCGCCGCAGAAGGCCGCCGAGCTGGGCAGCATCAGCCTGCACACCCCGGAGTTCTAGGACGTCATGGGGTTGCGCGCCAAGATCGGCATAGCGATCGCCGCCACGGCCGCCGTGGTCGCGGTCCTCATCGGCGTGCTCGTGCACAACCGGACCGTGGACGCGCAGTTCGACCTGGCGGCCGAGTCGATCGACGGCCGGCTGCAGAGCCTGGTGCAGGACCGGGTGGCCGGCATCGACACCGGCCGGGCGATCGTCGACCCGCCCGACCTCCCGGGCCCGCTGAAGGACGCCGTCGCCCACGGCAAGCGCGGCGTCTACCTCGAACCCGACGGCCCCAAGCCGCACCTGTGGGCCGCGACCGAGCTGAACGGCGAGGTCATCGCGCTCAAGCGCCCGTACGTACGGGAGCGCGAGACGCTGCGCAGCCTGGACCGCGTCCTGTTGCTGGCGGGCATCTCGGGCACCGCGCTGGGCTGCGTCGTCGGCCTGCTGGTCGCCCGCCGGCTGGGCCGCCGGCTGACCGCCTCGGCCGGTACCGCCCAGCGGATCGCCGAGGGCGACCTGACCGCGCGGCTGCCGCGCGGCGGCAAGGACGAGATAGCGCAGCTGACCACCGCGGTGAACACCATGGCCGACGCGCTGGCCGCCCGCCTCCAGGCCGAGCGCGAGGTCACCGCGAACATCGCCCACGAGCTGCGCACCCCCGTCGCCGGACTGGTCGCGGCCGCCGGCCTGCTGCCGCCCTCGCGCCCCACCGAGCTGGTCCAGGACCGGGCGCAGCGGGTACGGGGGCTGATGGAGGACGTGCTGGAGGTGGCGCGGCTGGACGCGCGTACCGAGGAGGCCGACACGGAGCTGCGGCCGCTGGGCGAGCTGGCGCGGCGGACGGTGGCGGCGCTGGGCGAGCCGGGCGTGACGGTACGGGTGGTCTCGGACGGGCTGGTGGAGACCGATCCGCGGCGGGTCGAGCGGATCCTCGTCAACCTGGTCGGCAACGCGCTGCGGCACGGCGCGGCCCCGGTGACCGTGGAGGTCGAGCGCGGCGTGCTGCACGTCCACGACAGCGGGCCGGGCTTCCCGGAGGCCCTGCTGGTGCACGGGCCGCAGCGGTTCCGTACGGGCGGCGGCTCGGACGGCCAGGGGCTCGGTCTCGGCCTGACCATCGCGTCCGGGCAGGCGCGGGTCCTGGGCGGGCGGCTGACCTTCGCCAACCCGGAGGGCGGCGGGGCGCGGGCGACGCTGGATCTGAGCGGGGCGGTGCGGTCGTCCGCCGAGGGCACTGCCTCCGAGAGGGGCAGCTCCGAGGACGCTGCCTCCGAGGGCACTGCCTCCGACCGGCCGTCTTCCGAGGGCCCCTGACGTGCGTACGGCCCCGGTCGCGCCAAGAGTGGTGTGAGACGCCCGCACCCGGAGCAGGCGTTCCGGTACCCCACCGTTCGACAGCCGATCACTGGAGCCACCGCGATGGACGAGAACGTGCTCTTCCTGGACCTCACCGACGCCGGTCCGGGCGCGGCGCGGCGCGCCCTGGACGCGCTGCGCCACGAGGACGCCGAACACCGGATCGCGCTGCGCGAGGCCACCGTGATCGCCCGCGACACCGACGGCAACGTCACCTTCCCCGAGAGCGAGGACCACACGGGTACCGCGCGCGGCTTCGCCGTCGGCGGGCTGCTCGGCGGGCTCGTCGGGCTGCTGGGCGGGCCGCTGGGCGCCCTGGCGGGGTTCGGTGCCGGCGGCCTGCTGGGCGGCGTGCACGACGCGCGCCGGGCCAGCGCGGACAACGCGGCCGTGGACATGCTGGCGGCGGAGGTGCCGCCGGGCCGCACGGTCCTGGTCGCGGAGGTCTCGGAGCCGGCCAGGGGCCCGGCCGACGCGGCGCTGGCGGGCCTCGGCCCGGAGATCGTCCGCTACCCGGCGGCCGAGGTCCGCCAGCAGGTGGAAGAGCTGATCGCGGAGAGCCGCTGAGGGGGCATGGGCCGGCGGAAGCCGCGCGCCCTCAGCGGCCGGGGCGCCCCCGCCCTCACCGGCCGGAGGCGCCCGCGTCCTCAGCCGCCGGGTAGCGCTCCGCCACCACCGCGTTCAGCAGCGCCTGCACGTCCTCCCTGGTCAGGCCCTGCGTACGGGCCTTCTCCATCCACGTACGGAGTTCCTCGCGCAGCAGCGCGTCGGAGTCTGCGGCGGACTCGGGCCGGGCCAGTGACCGGCTCACGAACGTGCCCAGGCCGGGCCGCGGCTCCACCAGGCCCTCGCGCTCCAGCTCCCGGTACGCCTTCAGGGTCGTGTTCGGGTTGACCTTCGTCGTGGCCGCGACCTGCGCGGCCGTGGGCAGCCGGTCGCCCTCGACGAGGATGCCCAGCCGCAGGGCCTGCTGGACCTGCTGGACGATCTGGAGGTAGGTGGCGACGCCGCTGCGCCGGTCGATACGGAACTCCACCGCGTTCACCCCCTCCCCGTCTCTCGTGGCCGCCGTGGCCGTGGTGACTTGTGCCCCGGCGTCCGTTTCGGCTCGATGATCGGCCCACTCGCACGGAGTGTCAAAGCGCTGCCGCTCAGAGTGGCCGCCGCCGGGCCCAGCAGACGATGAACACGGTCACCGCCACGGCGAGCGCCAGCAGGATGCCGGTGCCCGCCCACTGCATACCCGCCATCTGGTCGTAGCCGTAATAGTCGGTCGCCCGGCTGACGATGCCCAGCTTCGCGCGGCACGTCTCGCCGGGGTCATCGGTGCAGGTCCCGATGCCGAAGACCCGGCCGTCCGCGGTGGCCAGCCAGTCGTCCATCCGTACGGCGCCGCCGGGCAGCAGCGGGTCGCCCTGGTCGTACGGGTACAGCTTGCGGCGCAGCGGAGCCAGCAGCGGCCACACCCGCTCCGCCCAGACCACGCCCGTACCGAAGCCGAAGACGAAGAGCAGCGCCATGGAAGCGACGACACGGCGCAGGAGCATTCCGACGGCGATGCCGACGACCGTCAGGAACAGGGAGCGCGCGACCGGGAACGGGCCGGTGACCTCCAGCAGGCCGTCGTGGTACCAGTCGCCGAACTCGGCCAGCTCGTGGGCCGGTTCCCACAGCCAGGTGAACGCGGCCGACATCAGCGAGGTGCACACGCACACCAGCAGCAGCGGCACGCCCAGCTTCACCGCGATCCAGCGGCCGCGGGAGACGGACTGGGTGGTGGCCAGCCGGATGGTGCCCTGTTCCTGCTCGGAGGCGATCAGCGGGACGCCGACGAACACGCCGAGCACGACGGGCACGGACTTCAGGAACCCCACGTCCCCGCTGAAGGTGGAGTGGAAGGCGTCCTGGAACCGCATCAGCAGGTCGCCGTCCGCACGTGACGAGCGGCCCATGGTGTGCGGGTGCGCTTCGAGGAAGTCCAGGACGCCCATGCGCTGGTACGCGAAGACCGCGCAGGCCAGGGCGGTGATCGCGAGGCCGAGGAGGAAGGTGCCGCGGTGCCGGCGCCAGACCAGCCAGGTCATGCCGTGCAGGACGCCGCGGCGGGTGGCGGCGTCGTTCCCGGCGCTGTCGGCGGTACGGGTGAGGACGCTCATGCCACGGCCCCCCGGTCGCCGCCGGTACCGGATCCCGTGCCCGATTCCGTACCGGATCCCCTACCCGATTCCGTACCGGACGCCGGTGCCATCCGCGCTTCCTCGGTGATCAGCGGCGGTGCTCCCGGGGAGCGCAGGTAGGCCAGCAAGACTTCCTCCATGTCCGGTTCGGTCGTCTCCCAGGAGTCGGGGAGCGGGCCGCCGGGGCGGATCAGGGCGGTGAACTGCCGCCCGGTGACCCGGGACTCGACGACGGTGTGGCGTTCGGTCAGCTCGGCGGGGACACCGCCGCTGCCCGGCGCGGCCCCCGACGGCTGTGCCAGCCCCGTCACCAGCACATGCCCCGGCACCAGCTCATCCGTCCGCCCGGCCATCCGCAGCCGCCCCTCGGCGAGCACCAGCAGGTAGTCGCACATGTCCGCCATCTCGGAGACCAGGTGCGAGGACATCACCACGGTCGTGCCGTGCTCGGCGGCCTCGGCCAGCAGCAGGCCCGACAGCTCGTGCCGGGCGAGCGGGTCCAGGTCCGCCATCGGCTCGTCCAGCAGGAGCAGCTTCGGCCGCTTGCCGAAGGCGAGCGCGAGCGCGACGCGGGTGCGCTGGCCGCCGGAGAGGGTGGCGATGCGGGCGTCGAAGGGGATCCGGCCGGCGCGGACGATGCGTTCGGCGACCGCGGCGTCCCAGCGCGGGTTCAGTTCCCGCCCCAGGCGCAGGGTCTCGGCGACCGTGAAGCGCGCGTACAGCGGCTTGTCCTGGGCGAGGAAGGCGATGTGCTCCAGTACGGCCGGGTCGCTGACCGGCACGCCGAACAGCCGCAGGGTGCCGGCCGTGGGCCGTACGAGCCGGGTGGCGGTCCCCAGGAAGGTGCTCTTGCCCGCGCCGTTGGGGCCCACCAGCGCGCACACATGGCCCGCCGGGAGCCGGAACGAGCAGTCCCGCAGGGCCCAGCCGCGGCGGTACTTCTTCCCCAGGCCGACCGCCTCGATCGCCCATGGGCTCGGGTCGCTCACCCGAATCCCCCTTTCCACTAGTTCATTAGTGGAATGAGTATGGGGAGCGGCCCGGAGCGCTGTCAACGCGGCCGGCGGACCGGCCCCTCCCGCGCCCCGCCCCGCCCGCCCTGTGTTCCGCCGCCCTACGGGCTGTGCGTCCGGCTACACGTACCGACCGGCGTCCCGGCGTCCCCCACCAGCGGCTTCGCCATGCACCGGCTGTCCTCGTACGTCCGGTACAGGCCGAACTTCGTCACCATCCGGTAGCCGCACGACGCGTACAGCGCCAGCGCCTCGGGCTGCTTGATGCCCGTCTCCAGCACCATCCGGGTGCGGCCCGCGGCGCGCGCGTCCGCCTCCAGGGCCGCCAGGATGCGCCGGGCCAGTCCGCGCCCGCGCGCACCCTCCACCACGAACATCCGCTTGATCTCGGCGTCCCCGTCCGCGTACCCCTCGGGGTTGGCGTCCTGCGTCCGCCAGCCGCCGGTGGCCAGCGGGCGCCCGTCCTCGTAGGCGAGCAGGTACAGGCCGTGCGGCGGCCGGAACATCCCCGGGTCGAGCGGGGTGATGTCGCCTTCGTCGTCGTACCGCTGCGCGTACTCACGCTGCACCAGCCGGTCGAGTGCGACGGCGTCGGGATGGTCGTAGGGGACGGGACGGATCTCCATCCGCCGAATCGTACGGATGTCCGCCCGGCGGGGCGAGAAGTCCAGGTGACGGACCGGTGGCCCCTCTACCGGACCCCGCTTCCGGCCTCTCCTCGCATACGGCGGTTCGGCGGAGCCAAAGCACCCGATGGGGGTGTGTCGGTGCGGAACCGGTCGATCCGGGCGCGGGGCGGGGAACGGCTGCTGCGCCACTGACGCTGAACCGAAGGAGAAAGCCATGCGTCTGCGTCCCGTGCTGGCCACCGCCGCCGCCGTACTCTCGCTGTCCGCAACCGGTGTGACCGGAGCTGCCGTGGCGGCCCCGGCGGACCCCGCGCCGCCGGTCAGCTTCGGCGGTCAGTCCTACGACGACAGCAGCAACGGCGACGGCCGCGGCGAACAGGACTACCCGGGCACCATCGGGTGGGGCCACAAGCCGTACCAGCTGCTCGGCGACCGCGACGGCAGGTACGTGATCACCGCGGTCAACAAGACCGACAGCGACCGGCTGCCGACCTGCTACCGCGACCTGTACGCGACCCCGTCCTCCTCGATCTGCCACTGACCGGGGCGGCTCACCGTGGTGCCCGGCGTTCACCGCGCCGGGCACCGGCCCGCTGACCGGCGCGGATAGCGCCGAATCGTTCCTGCTCTCCCTCATCGCGTAGGCTGCGCTGCCGCCAGCGCGATGAGGGAGCAAGTAGTGCTAACTGTGACAACCGTCAACGTCAACGGCCTGCGCGCCGCGGCCAAGAAGGGCTTCCTGCCGTGGCTGGCGGAGACGGACGCCGACGTGATCTGCCTCCAGGAGGTACGCGCCGAGCCGGACCAGCTGCCGGCCGAGGCCCGTGAGCCCGAGGGCTGGTACACGGTGCACGCCCCGGCGGCCGCCAAGGGCCGGGCCGGCGTCTCCCTCTTCTCGCGCCGCGAGCCCGAGCGCGTACAGGTGGGCTTCGGGTCCGCCGAGTTCGACACCAGCGGCCGGTACGCCGAGATCGACCTGCCCGGTGTGACGGTGGCCAGCCTCTACCTCCCCTCCGGCGACGTCGGCACCGAGCGCCAGGACGAGAAGGAACGCTTCATGGCCGAGTTCCTCCCGTACCTCGCCGCCCTGCGCGAGCGCGCCGCCGCCTCCGGCCGCGAGGTCCTGGTCTGCGGCGACTGGAACATCGCCCACCAGGAGGCCGACCTGAAGAACTGGAAGGCCAACCGGAAGAAGGCCGGCTTCCTCCCCGAGGAACGCGCCTGGCTCAGCCGCGTCCTCGACGAGCACGACGGCGGCTACGCGGACGTCGTCCGCGCCCTCCACCCGGACACCGAGGGCCCGTACTCCTGGTGGTCCTACCGGGGCCGCGCCTTCGACAACGACGCCGGCTGGCGCATCGACTACCACGTCGCCACCCCCGGTCTCGCCACCCGCGCGATCAAGGGCTTCGTCGAGCGCGCCGCCTCCCACGACGCCCGCTGGTCGGACCACGCGCCGGTCACGGTTGTCTACGATCACGGCTGACGCCCGCGCCGTACGGGGCCGGGCGCGCCCGTGACCACAGGAGTGGACCACCGCTGAACCCCCAGCCGACCCACCACTGGCCGCCCGGCCTCACCCGCACCGACACCCCGGCCTACGCGCTGGTCAACACGGACGACGACGCGGTCTGGGCAGTCTGCGCCGACGTCACCGGCCTGTACGCCGACCCGCCCCGCCGCGCGTACGAGCTCCTCGGCTGCGCCCCGGACGGCCCGCTCCTCGACGCGGTGCGGGTCGTCACCGGCACCGGCGCCGGTAGAGGCACGGGCACCGCCACCGCCACCCACACCGACGCCGCCCGGCTCGGCGACATCTGGCTCCGGCCGGAGGCCGACGGCCGATGCCCCGAGGGCTCCGAGGGCTCCGAGCGGCTGGACGCGTGGCGCCTGGTCGACGTACGCGTCACCGGCAGCCGCCCCGACCCCGCCGACGCCGCACGCTGGGACATCACCATCGACGGCGTCGAGGACTTCTACGGTGACCCCGAGGACCCGTACCTCGGAGCGGGTCTCTCCCTGCACGACGAACGCACCTGGCTCGGCCACTGCCGGGACCTGTCGATCGTCCTCCCGCCCGACGAGGACCCCTCGGGCCCGCCCTGCCAACTCCTCGGCTGCGCCCCCAGCGCCGCCCTGGACGCCGCCCTCGCCACCGGCACCCGCCGCTCCCTCTTCCTCGACGAGGCCGAACTCCGCATCCTCGACCACACCGGCGCGGAGCTGACCGACCGCCTGATACCCGCCCCCCATGTCTCCGGCTGGCGCCCGTCCGCCCTCGGTGACGGCCTGCTCGACATCGACCTCACCCAGGCCCCCTTCCCGCAGATCCCCACCTGGGCCCGCCCCCTCCGGACCCGCTGGCTCACCGCACCACCCACCGAGCCGAACCTCTGGGCCGCCTACCCGGCCCGCGAGCGCGAGCAGTGGTTCGACATCGTCCGGGAACGAGGCTGCCGCCGCTCCCGCCACACCCCGGACCGCCCGCCCGGCCATGTCTACGACCTCGACGGCCGCCACATCACCGACGACACCGCCCTGTACTGCGCCCTCGGCGAAGCGATCAACGGTCCCGGCGGCTACTTCGGCGGCTGTCTCAACGCCCTCTCCGACTGCCTGTCCGGCCGCTTCGGCGCCACCACCCCCTTCACCCTCCGCTGGCACCACTCCCACGTGGCCCGCCGACACCTGAGCCACCTCCTGACGCCTGACGGCAGCCGCTACAGCGCCTTCGAGGAGGTGGTGGCCGTGCTGGAGGAGAGGGGGGTGGACGTCGTCCTCATGTGACTCATGTGACCGGCACGGACGCCGTGACCAGCCACGATGTGCTGCGGAGCCGGACTGTGCCGTCCGCCGTCTCGTACGCGCGCAGGTGAGCCGTGAGCGTGTCGCGGGCACGGGCCTGGTCGGCGGCGCCGGCCTGCTCCATGAGGTGGCGGCCGGGGCCGGTGGACAGCAGGAAGTCGGCGGCGTCCTCGGCGCCCTGGCCCCACGTCCCGTACGCCTGCGCCCGGTCCACGGCTATGCCGGTGAACCCGGCCGTGGTGAGGATGGCGCGTACGCGGTCGGGTACGGCCAGGGAGAACATGCCGGGCAGGCCCGGCTGCCCGAAGTCGCCGGCCGGCACGATGCCGCGCAGCGACTCCATCGCCGCGACCCAGTCGTTGAGCCGGGCATCGGCCGGGCAGACGAACGCCAGGCGGCCGCCGGGGCGCAGGGCCCGGCCGATGTTCCCGAAGGCCGCCTCGGGGTCGGCGTAGAACATCACCCCGTAGCGGCTGATCGCCACATCGAACGAGGCCGCCCCGAAGTCATGGGTCTGCGCATCGCCTTGCACGAAAGCCACGTTGGCGACGCCCTCCCGCTCCGCGCGGGCCTGCGCCTCGGTGAGCATCGGGCCGGACAGATCGAGGCCCAGCGCGTGTCCCCGGGGCGCCCTGAGTGCGGCGAGGCGGGTGGTCTGGCCGGAGCCGCAGCCGAGGTCGAGGACCCGGTCGGTGGCGGTGATCCGGGCGGCGTCGAGCAGCGGCTCGTCGAAGCCGCCGTTCACGGCGTTCCAGCGGTCCTGGTTGCGGGCCCAGTGGACGCCTTCGGGGCCGTTCCATGCCTGCGCCTGCTCGGTGTTGACGATGTCCGGCACGAGTGCCTCCTCGGGAGGGCGACGGAGAATGGGCGTACGCCCAAACAGTATGGGCACATGCCCAAACTGGCAATCGGCGTTACGATTTCCCCTGTCACGCCCCTGGTGGGCGGTGCGGACGGAACGGAAGGCGGACCCATGTCACCGCGCGGAGTGGCAACCCCGGACGTGGCCGAGCGGCTGTTCGCGGCCGCCGAACGCATCGTGGTCAGGGACGGCCCTGGCGCACTCACCAGCCGGGCCGTCACGACCGAGGCCGGCTGCTCCAAGGGGCTGCTGCACGCGCACTTCGCGGGCCTCGACGCGTTCGTGGCCGAACTGTGCCTCGACCGGTTCGCGCGGACGGCCGAGAAGGCGCGAGCGCTGTCGGAACGGGTCGGGCAGCACACGGTGAGACACAACCTCGAAGCCGTCGCCCTCGCCCTGCTCGACTCCGGCGGCCCCGCCATCTCGGGACTCGCCATGACCCGCCCCGCCGCCACGGCACGCATCCGCGAGGCGCTCGCGGGCGGAGCCCCCGGCTTCGACGCGATCCAGGACGCCATCACCGGCTACCTGAAGGCGGAACAGTCCCACGACCGGCTCCCGCCGACCCTCGACCCCCACAGCGTGGCCCTCGCCATCGTCGGCGCCGCCCACCACGTGCTGATGACCACGTGGCCGGGCGCGCCCGACCCGCGTCCTTCGATCACCCGCCTGGTGAAGGCGTTGGTGGAGGAATAAGGGCGGCGCGCCTCAGCCGGCGAAGCTGCCGGACTTGACGCCCGCGATGAATTCCGCGAAGGCGGAGGGGGTGAAGGTGAGGACGGGGCCGCGCGGGTTCTTGCTGTCGCGGACGGGGATGGTGCCGGGTGTTTCGGTGGTCGAGGGGGACCATTCCAGGCAGTTGCCGCCGTCTGGACTGCTGTGGCTGGACTTGGTCCAGGAGTACGTCAGGCAGGGCGTCACGGTGCCTCCACGAGCTGTCTGGCCGTACGGGCCGCGGCGAGCGCGCTCACCTGCGTGTTCGGTCCCTAGAGGCTGATGCCTGAGAGCTTGGACAGGCGCAGCAGCTCGGGCTTGCTACGCCGGTGCAGGGACGACAGTACGCGGAACACCTCCCGCGCCGTGGGGTGAATGCGCGCCATCTGAGGGGCCGCGTCCCATGCGGCGCTCAGGCTCTCCAGCGCTCCGTCGCGGTCGCCCACGTCGAGCTGGGCGCGGGCAAGGTTCATCCTGGTCGGGCCGACGCGGGTGGCGGGCAGACCCGTCAGGGCCGTGTCGAGGTCTTCCGCCACCTCCAGGGCCTCACGAGGACGGCCCAGGTCGAGACGGGTGGCGAGTACGTGGGTGGTGGTGTTCCGCGGCCCGAAAATCATGTTGTGCCGGTGCCAGTCCCGGTCGTCGAACCACTCGGCAGCTTCCCACGCGGACGCGATGTGCCGCTCGGCCTCCCGCCGGCCCTCCTGCTTGTCGTGCAGGCGCCCGGCCAGGGTCATGCCGCGCAGGTTCAGCACGCCCACCGCGAAGGCGCGCTCCTGCCCGGACAGGCCGGACTGGGCCTGCGCGATGGCACGGTCGACGATCGTCAGCCCGCCCTCGAAGTCACCGCCGTTGAGGTACGCGCCGGCCCGGTCGCGGGCGGCGATCGCCACTCCCAGCGGGTCGGGCTTCTGCTCGACGGCCCAGCGCTGCCGGGTCACGGCCAGCTCGGCCATGTCCATCCAGCGGTGCCGGGCGGCCAGCCAGTACACGGTGCTGTAGACCTCGGACAGCGCCATCCACGCGTCCACCGTGTTGACGTCGTGTGCGTAAGTGGTGGCACTCCTGAGCAACTGGGGAAGCAGCGCCAGCAGTCGGTCGACTTCTGCGGCGTCGCGGTGCTGCCGGGCGGTTTCCAGGGCTGCGAGTATGCCGTTCTCGTGAACTTCGTGGCGTCCGGGTAGATCGTAGTCCCGGATCGCGGAGTGGAGAGCGGCCACCCGCTGCTCGTCACCCTGGGAGACCGAAGCCCGGCCCAGCACATCGGCCATGCTGAGCCCCATCGGTTTCCCCAGGGCCGCCGCTACGGCCGGTGCCAGAGCCCTGTCCCCCGCTTCGATCCTGGACAGGAGGGAGGCAGAAATGCCCGCCTGTCTGGCCAGTTGCGTCCGGGACAGCCCGCGCGTGTTACGGAGCGCCGCGAGGTTCGCGCCCGGTGCGAGGAGCGTGTGCGGCGCGTCCGTCACTGCCGGGGGCCGGAGTACGCGTCGGCCTTGACGCCCGCGATGAATTCCGCGAAGGCGGAGGGGGTGAAGGTGAGGACGGGGCCGCGTGGGTTCTTGCTGTCGCGGACGGGGATGGTGCCGGGTGTTTCGGTGGTCGAGGGGGACCATTCCAGGCAGTTGCCGCCGTCTGGACTGCTGTGGCTCGACTTGGCCCACGAAGGACTTTGGGGCGGGGTCGTGATGTGCCGGGTCACGATGCCTCCATGGGCTGCTCGTTGGTACGAACCGTGTTCAGGTGGAGAATGCGTCGGCCTTGACGCCTGCAATGAATTGAGCGAACGAGCGGGCGGGGAAGGTGAGGACGGGGCCGCGCGGGTTCTTGCTGTCGCGGACCGGGACGGCGCCTGTCGCTTCGGCGGTTGCGGGCGACCACTCCACGCAGTTGCCGCCCTCCGCGCTGGTGTAGCTCGACTTCACCCACCGAGTCGGCTCGATGTTCACGTAAGTTTCTCCATCTGCTCAGCGATCAGGCGTGCGCTCTCCCGTGCGGACAATGCGTCGCCGGTCAGTTCATCGTAGGTCCGCAGAGCCGTTCGAACATGGTCCGCGTCATCCACGATGCCGGCGGTACGGAAGTTCTCCACGCAGACGGAGACGGAGTGACTGGGTGAGGTGATGAGCGTCACCGGCCAGTCGCTGAACAGGTGGGCTGGAGCGTCCAAGGGGAGGATCTGAACGCGGACGGTGGGCCGCGCTCCGGCTTCGAGCAGGGCTTTCAGTTGGCGTCGCATGGCCTCGGGCGGGCAGATGCGACGACGCAGGACGGACTCGCACAGCACCAGTCGAACATCCGGGGGCGTATCTCCGTCCAGTACGGCCTTTCTTGCCAACCGATCGTTCACGAACGCTGAGACTTCTCGCGTGCCGGCTCGTGGGAATCCGCCCTTGAACACGGAACGCGCGTAATCGGCTGTCTGGAACAACCCTGGCACGAGTGTCGGCGACCACTCCCGGATGACCACGGCGGCGCGCTCCAGGGTCATGCGTCGCCGGTAGAGCGTAGGGAAGGAGGAGGCAACTGCCTCCTCGTGCAGCCGCTTGAACTTCCCGTCCGTTCCGAAGACCTCGTCCAACAGCGGCGGAAGGTCCGGCGGGATCGCCCCCTGGCACGTCTCCACGCGCGAGATCGTGCTCTTGGACGTACGGAGCAGTCTGGCCAGGTGGGCCTGCGTCAGCGGTGCCGGGTCGTGGAGTTCGCGTGCGCTGCGGCATTCCTCGGCGAACTCTCGGCGTGGGTCTTCGGGGGTGTCGGTCTCTTCGTCCACGATTCTCCCGACTCAAGGTCTGGTCATGGCTCAGGGGGAGGGCGTTTCCGGTGGTCAGCGGCGCGTGCATATGCCGCAGGGCCCAGCCGTCAGGTTGGGCGCCCGAATCCCCCCAGACTACTGAGCGTTGCGTCACGCTGTAACCAGTTGGCCGCACTGAGTAAGTGTGCGATTCAGGAACAGATGAGGGACTGCCCATGGGAGTCAGGGAAAGGCGTGGCGCGGCCGTGGAAGGCCCGTACGCGGTCCGGGAATGGGAGCCGGTACCGGTGTCCGGCTGTGACGTGTGCGCGTCCGCGTACGGGGACCGGGAGGCTGCTCGGGGCGATGGGCGGCCGCTCACCGTGCTGAGCTGCAACGGTGTCATGGCCGGTCACCCTCACGGGCGAGAGGGCCGGACGTGACGGCCCCGCGCGGGACTCAGGGGGCCGCCGGAGAGTGCCCCGGGTGTGCGGAGTTGGCGCGTGCGCTCGTCGTCGCGCTGAAGGCCGGGGACCGGTCCAAGGCGACCGACTGCCAAGTCCTGATCCGCCGGCACCCCCAGCACGGCGAATCGCCCACCAGCGCGGTATCCCGCTCGCAATAGGGCGCGTCCGTGAACCCGCGGTCGCGTCACGCACAACAGCCAGGAGGCATCCGTACGATGACCACAACTCCCCGCAGCCTCGGAGGCGACAAACTCCCCGGCGAGCCGTACCCCGGACCGCACCAGCCGCCCACGCCCGACGGCGGCCCCGGTGTTCCCAACCCGCCCAAGGGCGCGTAGCCATGGCGTACGCAGGTGAGGGGCGCCCCGGGCGGAGTGAACTGGCGCTCGCCCTCCGGGCCGCTGGAGCGATGTCCGACGGCTGGGCGGACGCCTTCGAGGCCGTGCCCCGGTCGGAATTTCTGCCGGAGCTCATGTGGCCGTGGGACATGGCGGCCGGGCGCAGTGTGGCCGTGTCCCGGTCGGAGGAGCCGGAGCGGTGGCTGGGGTATGCCGAGTCCGACTGTCCGGTGGTGACGCAGTGGGATGACGGGGCGCACGTCGGGACGGAGCCGGGGGAGGTGGCCACCAGTTCCGCCTCCATGCCGTCGGTGGTGTTCCGGATGCTCCGGGATCTGGACGTACGGGCCGGCGACCGGGTGCTGGAGGTCGGTACGGCCACGGGGTGGAATGCCGCGCTCCTGGCGCATCGGGCCGGGGGCGGACGGGTGGTCTCGGTGGAGGTGGACGAGGGGGTGGCCGAGCGGGCTCGTGGGGTGCTGGAGGCGTTCGGGAGCCGGGTGCGCGTGGTGCACGGTGACGGGTTCCGGGGGTGGGCGGAAGGGGCTCCGTACGACCGGGTCGTCGGGACCTGCGGGCTGCGGCGCTTTCCGTGGGCGTGGGTCGAGCAGTGCCGGCCGGGCGGGATCATCGTCGCGCCCTGGGGGACGCACTTCGGCAACGGTGACGGCGTGGTGCGCCTGGTGGTGGCGGCCGACGGGCGCAGCGCTTCGGGGCGGTTCACCGGGCCGGTGGAGTTCATGAAACTGCGGGCGCAGCGGTTGCCGGGGGTGGTGCACCGTGAGTACGTACGGGGGAGTGTGGCCGAGGGGTGGGAGAGCTCCACGGAGGTCACGGAGGCGGAGTTTCTGGGGGGCGGGAGGTTCGGGGTGCAGCGGTTTGCCGTGGGGTTGCGGGTGCGGGACTGTTTGCAGGTGGAGGCCGAGAAGCGGGACGGGGCCCGGCCGGTGTGGTTCTACGGGCTGCGTGACCGGTCCTGGGCGTGTGTGCAGTTCCGGGACGGGGAGGCGGCCCGGGTGTGGCAGTACGGGGCGCGGCGGCTCTGGGACGAGGTGGAGGCCGCGTACCGGTGGTGGGCCGGGAATGGCCGGCCCGGTTATGACCGGTTCGGGATGACGGTCACGCCGGATGGTGAGCGGGTGTGGCTGGATGAGGATCAGCCCGGTGGGTGGGGCGGGTTTTTGGGGACAAGGGGGGAATTCGGTGGCGCCGGGGGCGGCCGGGTGCTTCCTATACAGTGATCGACTGCAATCAGTAGTAACGGGCGGGCCGTTATGGGTCCGCCCTGCGAACGGGGAGTTCCATGCGTCGTTTCACCACCCTTGCCGTGTCCGCCGCCATCGCCGGCGGCGTCCTGTTCTCGGCCGTTCCGGCGCAGGCCGCCGTGTCGGCCAAGGGCCAGGTCACCTGCCACATCGACCAGATGGACGCGCAGGCCAAGGAGCACAAGTACAAGGCGGCCAAGCTGGACCGCGCCGGCAAGCACGCGGCGGCCAAGAAGGAGCGCGCGAAGGCGCGGTCGATCGAGAAGCGCATCCGGCAGTGCATCGACTCCGAGAAGAACAACCCCGGTCCGTTCGGCAAGTAAGGCCGGACACCGGATCACTTCGGGGGCGGCTCGCCGTCGGCCCCCTAAGTGACGGAGCCCCCGCCGGGCGATCGCTCGCCCGGCGGGGGCTCACTCGTGTCCGCCGCCGGGCTCCCCGCCCCGCTCCCGGTGCCACGTCTCCAGTTCCGCGCGGACCCGGCGGTCCATCGCCATGGAGAGTTCCGCGTCGACGATGCCCTTGGAGATGGGGCGGAGTTTTTCGATGGTCCGGGTGATGCGGGCGGCCTCGGTGGGGTCGAGGGGTTCGCCGGCCGCGGCGCGGTCGAGGACGTCGGCCAGCACGTGGGTGCGGATGACCGAGACGAACAGGCCGGCGAGGGCGTCGGCGTGCGTACGGACCTCGCGGCCCGCCTGGAGGACGGCGGAGAGCGGGACGCCGTTGGCGACGAGTTCGGTGGAGGCGTCGAGCAGGCGGCGGCTGATGTGGACGAACTCGTCGCCGTCGACCGCCAGGTAGCCGATGTCGAGGGACGCGGCGAGGTTCTCCGGGGTGACGTCGTCCTTGAAGTGGTCGGCGAGTTCTTCGGGGGTCAGGCGTACCGGGGTCTCCTCGGACCAGGGGGCCACGAGGGAGTCCTCCAGGCCGAGGAGTTCGCCGACGTCGCGGCCGTTGTCGAAGGCGGAGAGCAGTTCGGCGATGCCGCCGAGGGTGTGGCCGCGGTCGAGCAGGCCGGCGATGGTGCGCAGGCGGGCGAGGTGGTGCTCGCTGTACCAGGCGATACGGCCTTCGCGGCGCGGTGGCGGGATGAGTTTGCGCTCGCGGTAGAAGCGGAGGGTGCGGACGGTGATGCCGGCTGCCTCGGCGAGGTCGGCCATGCGGTATTCGCGGGGACCGGGGGCGGGGGTGCCGGGGTCGGCGGGAGGTCCGGGATCGCCGTGCGTCTTCTCTGCCACGGGTTCACCCTATGTCGCCGCACCGGGGCCCGGCCGAGGTGCAACCAGCGGTAACTTCCCGCCGCGTACCCCCTACCGCTCGGTACGTACGTGTCCTACCCTCAATCGTGCCAGTGATTGCTGGCGCGATTGAGTGAGGGTCCGAAGGTTCGACGGTCGAGAACTCGGGAGGCGGCGGCATGGCCGAGCGCGAACACGAGCACGTACGGGTGGCGGTGATCGGATCGGGGTTCGGTGGTCTGGGGGCGGCCGTACGGCTGCGACGCCAGGGCATCACCGACTTCGTGGTCCTGGAGCGGGCCGGCTCGGTGGGCGGCACCTGGCGCGACAACAGTTACCCGGGGTGCGCGTGCGACGTGCCCTCGCACCTGTACTCGTTCTCCTTCGCGCCCAACCCCGAGTGGCCGCGCAACTTCTCCGGGCAGCCGCACATCCGCGCGTACCTGGAGCGGGTCACCGACACCTTCGGCCTGCGGCCGCACCTCCGCTTCGACTCGGAGGTGCGCAGCCTGCGGTGGAACGCGGAGGAACTGCACTGGGAGGTGGAGACGGCGAGCGGGGCGCTGACGGCGGACGTGGTCGTGTCGGCGACCGGGCCGCTGTCGGACCCGAAGGTGCCGGACGTGCCGGGGCTGGACTCGTTCCCGGGCAAGGTCTTCCACTCGGCGCGCTGGGACCATGACTACGACCTGCGCGGCAAGCGCGTAGCGATGATCGGTACGGGCGCCTCGGCCATCCAGATCGTGCCGGCCGTCCAGCCCACGGTCGACCGCCTCACCCTCTTCCAGCGCACCCCGGCCTGGGTGCTGCCCCGCGCCGACCGCAGGATCAGCGGCCTGGAGCGCTGGCTGCACGCCAAGGTCCCGGCGACCCGGGCGGCGCGCCGCGGACTGCTCTGGGGCATCAGGGAATTGCAGGTCAGCGCCTTCACCAAGCGCCCGAACGAACTGGGCCTGATCGAGGGCCTGGCCAAGGGCCACATGAAGCGGGCCGTGAAGGACCCGGCGCTGCGGGCCAAGCTCACCCCGGACTACCGCATCGGGTGCAAGCGGATCCTGCTGTCGAACACGTACTACCCGGCGCTCACGCAGCCGAATGTGGACGTGGTGGCGAGCGGACTGAAGGAGGTCCGGGGGAACGTGCTGGTCGCCTCGGACGGTACGGAGGCGGAGGCGGACGCCATCGTCTTCGGTACGGGCTTCCACGTGACGGACATGCCGATCGCACACCGCGTCACCGGCGCCAACGGCACCACGCTGGCCGAGGAGTGGAAGGACGGGATGGAGGCGCTGCGCGGCACCACCGCGGCCGGCTTCCCCAACTTCCTCACCATCATCGGGCCCAACACGGGCCTCGGGAACAGCTCGATGATCCTGATGATCGAGTCCCAGCTGAACTACCTGGTCGACTTCATGCGGCAGCTGGACGTCCTGGGCGGGAAGATCGCACTGAACGCCCGGCCGTCCGCCGTGCACGCCTGGACCCGCGGCATCCAGAAGCGGATGGAACGCACCGTGTGGACCACCGGCGGCTGCGACAGCTGGTACCTGGACGCCAACGGCCGCAACACGACCGCCTGGCCCGGCACGACCGCCGAGTTCCGCCGGCTGACGCGGGAGGTGGACCTCGCCGAGTACGAGGTGCTGCGTGCCCCCGCGTCCCGTACGGGCGCACGGTCCGCAGCGTTCGCGAAGGCGGTGGCGTGATGGCACGCGGACCGATGACCCACGGACGCTACGCGCCGCCCGCACCGCGCCGGGAACTGACCGCGACCTCGGCCGACGGCTCCCGGCTGCACGTGGAGATCCACGGGCCGGACGCCCCCGGCCTGCCCGCCGTCGTCCTCTCGCACGGCTGGACCTGCTCGACGGCCTTCTGGGCCCCGGTCGTACGGGACCTGGCCGCCGACCACAAGGTGGTGCTCTACGACCAGCGGGGACACGGCCGCACCCCCGCGGTCGGCCCGCGCGGCTACAGCACCACCGCCCTCGCCGACGACCTGACGGCCGTCCTCGAAACCGCGCTGGAGCCGGGCGAGCGCGCCGTACTGGCCGGGCACTCCATGGGCGGCATGACCATGATGGCGTCCGCCGAACGCCCGGAGTTCCGCGCGCGGGCCGCCGCCGTCCTGCTGTGCAGCACCGGCAGCGCGAACCTGACGGCGGAGTCCCTGGTGATCCCGCTGCGCTCACCGGGCGGACGGCGGATCGCGCACCAGGTCGTCCTCGGGTCGCGGGCGCCGCTCGGCCCGGTCACCGCGCTCGCCAAGCGGCTCCTGAAGTACGCCACGATGGGGCCGGCCGCCACCCCCGAGCAGGTGGAGGCGTGCGCCCGCATCGTGCACGCCTGCCAGGTGGGGGTGCGGTCGAAGTGGGGCCGGGTCCTCGCGGGGCTGGAACTGACCGGCGGCGCGGCGCGCATGGAGGTGCCGACCGCCGTCATCGCGGGCACCGCCGACCGGCTCACCCCGGTCGTGCTCTCGCGGCGGCTGGCCTCCGTACTGCCCCAGTTCCTCGGGCTGACCGAACTGCCCGGAGCCGGGCACATGACGCCCATCGAGGACCCGGACGCGGTCATCGGGCGCATCCGGGAGCTGGTACGCGATCACCTGGGCGGCAGCGGCGCGGCTGCCGGGGCCGCCGAGACCGCGCCAGAGACCGCCGAGACCGCGCCGGAGACCACCGCCACCGCCACCAAGGAGAAGACCGCATGAGCGCACGCAGGAGCCTGGACGGACAGGTCGCCGTCGTCACCGGCGCGGCCCGCGGGGTCGGGGAACTCCTCGCCCGCAAGCTGTCCGCGCGCGGCGCCACGCTCGCCCTGGTCGGCCTGGAGCCGGAGGAACTGGCGCGCGTCGCGGCCTCGTTGCACGGCGAGGCGGCGCACTGGCACGCCGACGTCACCGACCACGAGGCGATGGCCGAGGTGGCGCGCGAGGTCAAGGCGCGCTTCGGCAAGGTGGACATCGTCGTCGCCAACGCCGGGGTGGCCACCGGCGGCCCGTTCGTGGAGTCCGACCCGGTGTCCTGGCGGCGGGTCATCGAGGTCAACCTCATCGGGGGCGCCGTGACGGGCCGCGCCTTCCTGCCGGTCCTGATGGAGTCGCGCGGCTACTTCCTCCAGATAGCCTCGCTCGCCGCGATCACCCCGGCGCCGATGATGACCGCGTACTGCGCCTCCAAGTCCGGCGTCGAGGCGTTCGCGCACAGCCTGCGGGCCGAGGTCGGCTACAAGGGCGTACGGGTCGGCGTGGGCTACCTGAGCTGGACCGACACGGATATGGTGCGCGGGGCCGACCAGGACGACGTGATGCGTGAGCTGCGGCAGCGGCTGCCCTGGCCGTCGAACAAGACGTACCCGCTGAGCCCGGCCGTGGACCGGATCGTGGCGGGCATCGAGCGCCGCTCCGCGCATGTGTACGCGCAGTGGTGGCTGCGCGGGATGCAGTCGGTCCGCGGGTACCTGCCGTCCGTCATCGGGTCGGTGGGGCAGCGCGAGATGCGCCGCTTCGGGGCGCGGCTGGAAGGGCTGCGGGTGGGGCTGGTCGGCGCGGGCGGGGAGGCGGACGAGAAGGTGCGCACGAACCGCTGAACGGGCGCCGGGGAAGGGCCCCGGGCAGCTCTCCGGGTACCCCGAATGATCGAAATGCGTGGTATGTCGCTGCGTGCGAGGCTGGTCGGGGCCCACCCCCCCCGACCACCCCACCAGGAGTGACCAGCATGGGCATCAAGGACCAGTTCGAGGACAAGGCGCGACGGCTCCAGGACAAGGCGCAGGCGCGCGGGCAGCAGGGCAGGGACGAGGCGAGCGGGCGCGCGCAGCAGGCCCGCGAACAGGCCCGGGACCGGGAGGAACAGAGCCGTCAGCAGGTCGCGGACGCCGAGCAGGACGCCCGGGACACCTTCAAGGGCTGACGCGCAGGCTTTCCGGCCGCGCGCGTATCGCACACTGCGCGCGCACGAGGGGTGCATCCGGCTTCCGGATGCACCCCTCGACCCGTGGCACCACAGGCTTACTTGACGACCTTCAGCGACGCCGGCCACCCGTACTGCCGCGCCTCCGCGAACAGCTGCTTGATGTCCGCCGGAGCCAGCTTCACGCAGCCCAGCGAGCGGTAATCGGCCTCGCCGTCCCAGCGGTACGGGTTGTCGCGGCCCGGCAGGGCCGCGGCCTGGGTGCCGTCCGGCCGCATCTCGCTGTGCAGGAACAGGGCGGTGCGCTGGGTCCGGCCGTCGCGGCACACCTTGTCCGCGATCCGGATCGCGTAGCCGTTGATGCCGTCGCGCCCGCCCTTCTTGCGCGTGGTGTGCGCGAGCACCTGGTACGTGCCGTCCGGCAGCCAGCCCTTGTTCTTCGCGCACTCGTCGAGGCCCGCCGTACCGCCCTGGCCGGACCCGGCGCGGTACGCGGCCAGCACCTTGCCCGTACCGGACTGCACGAGGCGCAGGCGCGACGCGGCCGGGTCGTGCTGGTTCTTGGTGAAGAGCAGGTACGTCCCGCCGGCGCGCGCGGGGGAGGGGGCGGGTGGTTCGGCGGCGTGGGCGTGGGCGGGCGTGGTGGCCGTGGCGAGCCCGGCCGTCAACGCTGCGGTGACGGCCAGTGACGCTCTGCGTATGTGGGTTCCCATGCGGGTGCTCCTGTCGGTGTGCGGTCTCGCTCCTGTCTCCGGCCGGTCCCCGGGGCGGCCGTCAGCCGCTGCGCGGCGGCAGTTCGGGGCGCCGCCGGTCCGGTACG
This sequence comes from Streptomyces sp. NPDC052496, assembly GCF_040679095.1. Classification (NCBI taxonomy): domain Bacteria; kingdom Bacillati; phylum Actinomycetota; class Actinomycetes; order Kitasatosporales; family Streptomycetaceae; genus Streptomyces; species Streptomyces sp. NPDC052496. The sequence continues at coordinate 6,614 of NZ_JBFAUH010000019.1, read as the reverse complement.
TCGGACAGATCCGGCGGCGTCGCGGCGGGGTGGCGTTCCAGCAGGTCCAGCGCGGTACGGACGGCGACACCGAGCTGCGGGTGGCGGCCCTCCGCCCAGTCCAGCGGGGAGCGCGGCGCCTCGATGTCCGGCTCCACGCCGTGGTTCTCCACGCCCCAGCCGTACGCGTCGAACCAGGCGGCGTTCATCGGCACCGTGATGTACGTACCGTCGCCCAGCCGGTGCCGCCCGGTCATCCCGACCACGCCGCCCCAGGTGCGCAGCCCCACGACCGGGCCGATGCCCTGCAGTTTGAACGCGGCGGTGATCATGTCGCCGTCGGAGGAGGTCATCTCGTCGGCCACGGCGACGACCGGGCCGCGCGGCGCGTTGCTCGCGTAGCTGACCGGCTGGGCGTCGCGGGTCAGGTCCCAGCCGACGATGGTGCGGGTCAGCTTCTCCACGACCAGCTCGGAGATGTTGCCGCCGGCGTTGCCCCGTACGTCCACGATCAGCGCGGGCCGCGAGACCTCCATGCGCAGGTCGCGGTTGAACTGCGCCCAGCCGGAACCGCCCATGTCGGGGATGTGCAGATAGCCGCACCTGCCGTCGCTCAGCTCCCGTACGACCTCGCGGCGCTTGGCCACCCAGTCCTGGTAGCGCAGCGGCCGCTCGTCGATCAGCGGGACCACCGCGACCCGGCGGGACGGCCCGCCGCCCTCCGGCGCGAAGGTCAGCTCGACGGTGGTGCCGCCGGCCGCGGCCAGCAGCGGGTACGGGCCGGCCACCGGGTCGACCCGGCGGCCGTCCACGTGGGTGAGCGCCGCGCCCTCGCGGATGCCCGTACCGGCCAACGGGGAGCGGGCCCGGGAGTCGGAGGAGTCGCCGGGCAGGATACGGCTCACCACCCAGTAACCGTCGCGGAAGACGAAGTTGGCGCCGAGCAGGCCGATCGCGCGCTGGTAGTGCGGCGGGCCCTCGTTGCGCTTGCCGGCCGTCACGTACGCGTGCGAGGTGCCCAGCTCGCCCAGCACCTCGCGCAGCAGGTCGGCGAACTCGTCGGGGGAGGCGACCCGTTCGACCAGCGGCCGGTACTGCTCCAGCACCCCGTCCCAGTCGACATTGCTCAGCCCCGGATCCCAGAAGTAGGCGCGGATGATCCGGCCCGCCTCGTCGTACGCCTGGCGCCACTCGGCGGGCGGGTCCACGTCGTGCAGGATGCGCCGCGGGTCCAGGTGGACGGTCGAGTCGGCGTCCGGCGGCTCGGTCGCGGGCACCGCCCGCAGGTCGCCCTCGTCGTTGACGACCAGCCGGGTGCCGTCGCCGCTGAGCGCGTACGAGTCGATGGCGCCGGTCAGTTCGGTGCGCTTGGCCTTGACCAGGTCGAAGTGTTCCAGCGTGGGCTGGCCCGAGGTGTTGTCGGGGTTGGCGAAGGTCTCGCCGAGCGCGCCGGAGATCGGCCAGCGCAGCCAGACCAGCCCGCCGCCCGCGACCGGGCGCAGTGCCGAGTACTTCGACGCCGAGACCGGGAACGGCGTCACCCGGCTGGCCAGGCCCTCCACCTCCACCAGCGCGGTGCCCTCGGCCGTCACCGGGGCCTCCGCCGGGTCCAGGCCGCCCGCCGCGGGCCGGCCGTCGGCGGAGAGCTGGAAGGGGGAGGGCGTCGCGGAGGACAGCGGTACGAGGTAGGGGCGGCAGCCGAGCGGGAAGGACAGGTCGCCGGTGTGCACGTCGTAGACCGGGTCGAAACCGCGCCAGGACAGGAACGCGAGGTAGCGGCCGTCGCGGGTGAAGACCGGCTGCTCGTCCTCGAAGCGGCCGTTGGTGACGTCCACGACGGTGCTGGCGGCGGGCTGCTCGCCGTCCCCGGCGCCGTCACCGCCGGTCAGCCGGGCCATCTTGATGCTGCGCAGCGCCCGGCCGATGCCGGGGTGCGACCAGGTCAGCCAGCCGGAGTCGGGGGAGAAGGCCAGATCGCGTACGGGGCCGTTCGCCGACCTGATCAGCTCGGTGACCCGGCCCTCGCCGTCCCCGTCGGCCGAGACGTCGACGAGCAGCAGCCGCCCGTCGTGCGCGGCCACCGCCAGCCGTTCGCCGTCCGGCGCCGAGACCAGTTCGTGGACGCGGCCGAGCCGCCCGGCCGCCAGGCGGCGCGGCTCGCGCGGGATGCCGGCCTTGGGCAGGTCGGCGATCTCGATGGCGTCGTCGCCCTCGGCGGAGGTGATGTAGGCGATCCGGCCGGTGGAGCCGAGCATCTCGGGCAGCCGGACGCGGACGCCCGGCTCGTCGTGGATGGTGCGGGCCGGGCCGTCGCGGTGGGTGAGCCAGTACAGGCTGCCGCGGACGCCGACGGCGCTGGCCCGCCCGGTGGTGTCCACGGCCAGGGAGGTGATGTGCGAGCCGGCCGGGACCTGGTACGTACGGCGTCCGGCGCGCGGGCCGCCGAGCCGTACCTGGAGGCGGCGCGGCGTGCCGCTGGGGCTGAGGTCGTCCACCAGCCACAGGTCGCCGCCGCACTGGTAGACGATGCGCTGCCCGTCGGTGGCGGCGTGCCGGGCGTAGAAGTCCGCGTGGTCGGTGTGCCGCCGCAGGTCCGTGCTGTCCGGCTTGCACGAATAGACGTTGGCGATCCCCTCGTGGTCGGAGAGGAACGCGATCCGGTCGCCGACGAACATCACCGCGTCCAGATGGCCGTGCAGGTCCGGCACGAGCCGGGTGCCGTGCAGCCACATCCGGCCCATCGCGCCGCCGCGGTACCGCTTCCAGGAGGCGGGTTCGTGCGGCGGCTTGCCGGTCAGCAGCAGCGTCTTGCGGTCCACCGTGTCGTCGTGGCCGCCCCCGCCGTCCCGCGTGCCGCCGTCGCCGACGTGCCCGTACGGATGACCGTCGCCCGCCAGCCGGTGCCCGTCCGCGTCGAAGTCGGCGACCGCGATGTCGGAGACCGGCCCCCAGGGCAGCCGGCCGCCGGGGCTGCCGTCGGTGGGGACGCTGTAGGCCCAGGAGTAGTACGAGAAGGGCTGGCCGTGCGAGGAGACGGCCAGGATGTGCCCGTCCGGCGTCCAGCCGCAGACCCGGGCGTCGGTGCTCCCCCAATAGGTGAGGCGGCGGGCCGGGCCGCCCTCCACCGGGGCCAGGTGGATCTCCGGGTCGAGGCTGCGCCAGGTGGTGAAGGCGATGTGTCTGCCGTCCGGGGAGAACCGCGGGTGGCTGATCCGGGTGCGGTCCACCGTCAGCCGCCAGGCCCGCGGCGCATCGCCGCCCTCGGTCGTCAGCGGTGCCACCCAGAGGTCGTCCTCGGCGGCGAAACACAGCATCTCGCCGTGGAGATGCGGGAACCGGAGATACGCGCCGTCACTCACGCCCCCATGCTTTCGGCGCGGGCGGAGCGTGGCAACTCGGCCATGGCGCGTGTTCCCGTGACACACGCCACCATCGAAACGTTTCCGTTTCGCTGGGGCCGGAGGTACGGTCGAGCCGTACCGAGCTGTACGAAACCGTTTCGTTCACCTGGAGAACCCCCGAGGAGGTGCGCCGCGATGGGCCGCAGCCGGCTGACCCCCGAACGCGAGGCGGAGCTGTACGCGGCCGTGCTCGACCTGCTCCGCGAGGTCGGTTACGACGCCCTGACCATGGACGCCGTCGCCGCCCGCACCCGCGCCAGCAAGGCCACCCTCTACCGCCAGTGGCAGGGCAAGCCGGAACTGGTCGCCAAGGCGCTGGACCACCACAAGCCCGTCCGGATCGCGGACATCGACACCGGCAGCCTCCGCGGCGACCTGCACGCGATGGTCGCCCGCGACGACGACTGCCGCATGGAGCAGGACTCCGCGCTGATCCGCGGCCTGGCACGGGCCGCGCACGACAACCCCGACCTGCACCGGGCGCTGCGCGACCTGCTCATCGGCCCCGAGATCAACGGGCTGGACGCGATGCTCGCCCGCGCCGTCGAACGCGGCGAGATCCCCGCCGACCGCCCCGCGCTCGGCTACGTCCCGCACATGATGATCGGCGCCTTCGTCGCCCAGCAGCTCATCGAGGACCGGCCCCCGAACCGCGCCTTCCTCACCGATTACGTCGACGCCGTGGTCCTCCCCGCCCTCGGCGTCTGACCGGTCCCGGCCGCCCCCCCGGCCGGACCCGCCGTCCCCCACTCCCCATCACTCCCCCCAACGGCAGCACCCGACGCGCCGCTCTCGTCGTCGGGCCGGCTCCGTACGCCCCTGCACGTCCCACTTCCCGACGGGAGCGCCCCTTCTCGTGGCTACATTCCTCTACACACTCGGACGGTTCGCCTTCCGGCGACGCCGCTTCGTCGCCCTCATATGGGTGGTGCTGCTGGCCGTCGCCGGAGTCGGCGCCGCCACGGCCTCCTCGCCCGCCGCCGACTCCTTCTCCGTACCGGGCACGGAGTCGCAGCAGACCTTCGACCTGCTGGGCGAGCGCTTCCCCGGCACCAAGGCGGACGGCGCCACCGCGCGCGTGGTCTTCAAGGCACCCGACGGGCAGCAGGTGACCGCGCCCGCGCAGAAGCAAGCCGTCGAGAAGGTCGTCGGGGAGCTGAAGTCCTCCTCGCCGCAGGTCGCCTCGGTCTCCGACCCGTACCTGGCCAAGGGCGTGGCCCGGGACGGCGAGACCGCCTACGCGCAGGTCACCTACAAGGTCTCCGGCTTCGAGCTGAAGGACGACGCGCGCGACGCGCTCAAGGAGGCGGCCCAGCACGGCCGGGACGCCGGGCTGACCGTCGAGATCGGCGGCAACGCGCTCCAGGCGATGCCGGAGACCGGCGCCACCGAGGTCATCGGCATCGTCATCTCCGCCGTCGTCCTCGTCATCACCTTCGGCGCCCTGATAGCCGCCGGCCTGCCGCTGCTGACCGCGCTGATCGGCGTGGGCATCGGCGTCTCGTCCATCACCGCGCTCGGCAGCGTCCTGGACCTGTCCAGTACGACGTCCACGCTCGCCATGATGATCGGCCTCGCCGTCGGCATCGACTACGCGCTGTTCATCGTCTCCCGCTACCGCTCCGAACTGGCCGAAGGCCGCGACCGCGAGGAGGCCGCCGGGCGCGCGACCGGCACCGCCGGGTCCGCCGTGGTCTTCGCCGGACTCACCGTCGTCATCGCCCTCGTGGGCCTGTCGGTGGTCAACATCCCGATGCTCACCAAGATGGGCATCGCGGCGGCCGGCACGGTCGTCATCGCCGTCCTCGTCGCCCTGACCCTCATCCCCGCGCTGCTGGGCTTCGCGGGCAAGCGGGTACTGAGCCGCAAGGCCCGCAAGGGCACCGCCGCCCCGAGCGAGGCCGAGGGCGGCAAGCCCAACATGGGCACCCGCTGGGCGCGCTTCGTACTGCGGCGGCCGGTCACCGTGCTGCTGGCCGGCGTCGTCGGCCTGGGCGTCATCGCCGTACCCGCCGCCTCGCTGGAGATGGGCCTGCCGGACGACGGCGCACAGCCCACCAGCACCACCCAGCGCAAGGCGTACGACCTGCTCTCCGACGGCTTCGGGCCGGGCTTCAACGGGCCGCTGATGCTGGTCGTGGACGGCCAGGGCAGCAAGGACCCGAAGGCCGCGGCATCCCAGGTCGCCACCACCGTCGCCAAGCTGGACGGCGTCGCCGCCGTCACCCCGCCGACCTTCAACCAGGCCGGCGACACCGCGATGCTCAGCGTCGTACCGAAGTCCAAGCCGAGCAGCACCGAGACCGAGGACCTGGTCCACGAGATCCGCGGCACGGCGGGCGACGCGGCGCGGGACGCCGACGCGCGGGCACTGGTCACCGGCACCACCGCGATGAACATCGACGTCTCCGAAAAGCTCAACGACGCGCTGCTGCCCTACCTGGCGCTGGTGGTCGGCCTGGCCTTCCTGCTGCTCATGGTGGTCTTCCGGTCCGTCCTGGTACCCCTGAAGGCCGCCCTCGGCTTCCTGCTCTCGGTCGTCGCGGCGCTCGGCGCGGTGGTCGCGGTCTTCCAGTGGGGCTGGCTGGCGGACCTGTTCGGCGTCGAGCAGACCGGCCCGGTCATGAGCATGATGCCGATCTTCATGGTGGGCGTGGTCTTCGGCCTCGCCATGGACTACGAGGTCTTCCTCGTCACGCGGATGCGTGAGGCGTTCGTCCACGGGGAGCGCCCCGGACAGGCGGTCGTCACCGGCTTCCGGCACGGCGCGCGGGTGGTCACCGCCGCCGCGGTCATCATGATCTCGGTCTTCGCGGGCTTCATCGGCTCCTCCGAATCCATGATCAAGATGATCGGCTTCGGCCTCGCCGTCGCCGTCTTCTTCGACGCGTTCGTGGTCCGCATGGCCCTCGTCCCCGCCGTCCTCGCCCTTCTCGGCCGCGCCGCGTGGTGGCTGCCCACGTGGCTCCAGCGGGTCCTGCCCGACGTGGACGTCGAAGGCGAACAGCTCCAGAAGCACCTCGCACCCGAACCGGCCGGGAAGCCGGAACTCACCAAGGTGTGACGTCCGAGGTGTGACCAGCCCCGGGGCGGCCGCGTGAGCGGCGCGTCCGCCCCGGCCCGCGCCGCCCCGTGGGGCCGGGCACCCGTAACCCCATCGCCGACCCGGGTGTCCTCGGAATCAGCCAGGGGGCCTCGGTGGGTGTGGTGCTCGCGCTGTCCTTCCTGGGGGTG